>NBNH01000110.1 GCA_004379115.1 Actinomycetales bacterium mxb001 | reverse complement strand
GCGTCATGGTGGATGGTGACGAGCTTGACCGTCGGCACACCCGTCATGCGGCTCGGCATCAGCAGGAGTTCGCCCGGTGGTAGTTCGATGAACGAGCGCGGCGGATCAGGCTCGCCCGGAAGCCCGGTGCGCAGCGCCTCCTCGAGCGCATCGGCACACTCGCCGATGGTGGCGGCCGCGTAGGTGGCCTTCTCGTCGAGGAATCGCACGCTCACGGCGACATCCTGTCGCTGGCGATGGCACCGAGCGGCACCGGGACGGCCACCGGACGATAGGAGCCGCCGATGAGCGAGGCCGCGGAGTCGAATCCGCACAGGCCGTCGACCGCGGGAGCGCACACGCGTCCTTGGCACCAGCCCATGCCAGCGCGGGTCAGCAACTTCACCGAGCGTGCGTCTCGGGCACCGAGGTCGTTCACCGCGCTGCGCACCTTGGCTGCCGACACTTCTTCGCACCGGCAGACGAGAGTGGTGTCGTCGACGTCATCGCGCCAGCCATCGCGCACGGGGAAGGTTGCGTGGAGGGCGTCGGCAAAACCACGCAATTTCACGACATCGCGCATTCCGCGATCGATGGCCCTCTCCGAGAGGGCGGCCCGACGTCCGCAGTGCTCGACTGCCGCGACTCCGGCGATCAATCCCTCCATGCGTGCCAGATCCACGCCGCCGATACCGGTCGTCTCCCCCGCGGCGAGCAGGCCGTCGACTGATGTGCGCTGACGCGCATCGACCTCGATCGCGAGTCCGTCATCCGAGCCGATCCGCATGCGGGCACCGACCTGGCCGGCCAGATCGGTCTGCGCGGTGAAGCCGTAGCCGATCGCGAGGGCATCGCACTCGAGGAGACGTTCCGTGCCAGGGATCGCCTGCCAATCATCACCGACACGTGAGACCGTCACCGACTCCAGGCGACCGTTGCCGGTGGCGCGACGCACGCGATGACGGCGCAGATAGGGAACGCGCTTCTTCGCCAGTGCCGCGAGGAACCGGGCCAGGTCAGCGGACTTACCCGCAGCAGGCAGCACCGATCGAGTATGACGGGCCAGTCCCAGCGGATCGTTGGCCTCGACGACAGCGGCGACATTGCCACCGGCCGAGATCAGCGCGTGCGCGACCGCGAGCAGGAACGGCCCGGTGCCAGCGACGACGATGCGCTGACCCGGGAGCACGCCGCTGCCCTTGACCAGCGCCTGCGCACCGCCACCGGACATGACGCCGGGGAGAGTCCAGCCGGGAAACGGCAGTTGTCGATCGAACGCACCCGTCGCGATGACCACGGCGCTCGCCTCGACCTCGCCGACATCACCACGGTGTCGATCATCACCGCGGGTGCGCAGGAGGAAACCGCCGTCCCGACGTTCGAGCGCATAGGCATAGGTATGGAGACGGCGATCGATGCGGGCGGCATCGACGAGCTCGTCGAAGGCGCGGCGCAGCGCCTCGTAGGACAGTCCGGAGCCGCTGTCGGGTGGCTCCGCGCCGCGGTAGTACTGGCCGCCGACCGTCGGACTGCTGTCGATAAGCGTCACGGAGCACCCGGAGCGAGCGGCTACCACGGCAGCGGCGATGCCAGCGGCACCGCCACCGACCACGAGGACGTCAGTCGCCATAGCCGGTCCCCTCCTGCGAGCGGACATCGTCACCTGGCTCGACACGGGCCATGCAGGCACGCACATTGGGCTCGCCATTGACGGTGATGAGGCAGTCGAAGCACACGCCGATCCCGCACAGGATCCCGCGTGGCTGGTCGTTCACACGCGTGCGGCGCCACGCCACGATGCCGTGCTCGATGAGCGCCGCGGCGATCGTCTGGCCTTCGATCGCGCGGTACGGCGTGCCGTCGAAGGAAAACTCGGCGGGGGCCGCCGTCGACCCGGCCGAGCCGGGCCGCTTGGCGGCCTTATCCGACACGGCTGGCCTCGAAGCGTGCGGGGGAGAACGGTGCGAGGTCGATAGATGTCGGTGCACCGGTGATGGACTGGGCGATGACATGGCCCGTTGCCGCAGCCAGGCCGACACCCGCGCCCTCATGACCGCAGGCGTGCATCAGGCCGGCGACGCGCGGATCGGGACCGATGACCGGCAGGTGATCGGGGCAGTAGGGCCGGAATCCGCCGTAGGTGCGCAGCAGCGACACGTCGGCGAGGAACGGGAAGACGTCGATGGCCTGGCGCGCCAAGCGGCCGAGCACCTTCCAGTCGAGGGTCTTGTCGAAGCCGACGCGCTCACGGCTGGCTCCGATCAGGATCGTGCCTGAATGCGTGCCCTCGATGACGGCCGATGTCTCGAGCCCAGCGTTGTCGGAGGCGACGTTGGCGACGTAGTCAGCGGCGTAGACCTTGTGGCGCACCATCGGCGGCAGCGGTTCGGTCACGAGAATGAATCCGCGGCGCGGCAGGATGGGCAACTCGACCCCTGCAAGAGCGGCGATCTCACCGCCCCAGGTGCCCGCGGCGTTGATGACGTAGCGGGTGGAGATGACACCCTGCGCCGTGCGCACGCCCGAGATCACGCCGGTGGCATCGACATCGATGCCGGTGACGGCGCACTCGGTCAGGAGGGTCGTGCGTCCTGTCGCGCGAGCGGACTCGATGATGTGCGCGGCCGCGAGCATGGGCTGCACCTGCATGTCCTGCGGGTAGAGGACACCACCGGCCAGGTCGCGCGAGATGCGCGGCTCGAGATCGGGCAGGTCGCTGGCAGCGACCGGTTCGGCCACGACCCCGCAGGCGCGTTGTGCGTCTGCGAAGCGCAGCAATTGCTCGAAGGTCGCCGCATTCGCGGCCACGACGAGACCACCCTTGGGATCGAGCTCGAAGGAATCACCGAGCGCACCGGCCATCTGCGCCCAGAGTTCGCGGCTCAGCAGCGCCAGATCGAGTTCGGGCCCGGGCTCCTTGTCGGAGACGAGGATGTTGCCCTCACCGCCACCCGTCGTGCCACCGGCGACCGCGCCGCGATCGACGACGACCACGGTGAGGCCAGCCTCAGCGCACGCACGTGCGCAGCAGGCGCCGACGACCCCGGCCCCGATGACGACGACGTCGGCGATCACGCGCCGGACTCCCGTCGCTGGGCCCAGATGCCGCGGACATGGTCGAGGTGATGGCTCATGACCCTCTCCGCCGCACGTCGGTCACCGTTCTCGAGCGCCTCGATGAGCGCGAGATGCTCATCCGCGGATTCGACGAGTACGCCGTCGGCAGCGAGCTGCTCCAGTCCATAGAGCCGACTCTGATCACGCAGCCTTCCGACGAGATCGACGAGGCGGGGATTACCGGCCTCGCCCAGCAAGGCGAGATGCAGTTCGCGATCGGCTTCGACGTACGCGACGACATCGGCATTGAGCGCGGCCGCGCGCACCTCGCGGGCGAGGGAGCGCAGCCGCTTGACGCCAGATGGGCTCAGTGATCCGGCAAGACCGCCCACGGTGGGCACCTCGAGCAGTCGACGCAGTTGCGTGATCTGGTCGAGCTCGGCGTCGGAGAGCTCGACGACGCGATAGCCCTTGTTGGGGACCGCCGCGACGATGCCCTCGTTGACCAGGTCAAGCATGGCCTCTCGCACCGGCGTCGCTGACACGCCGAACTGCTCGGCAAGCGCGGGCACGGAGTATGTGACACCCGGCACCATGCGACCAGAGACGAGTGCGGCGCGCAGCGAGACGGCGACACGCTCGCGCAGGCTCGATCGATCGCCGAGCGACGGTAGGCCCTCGGGGACGGCGCTCACAGCAGGAAGCCCGCCGGGAAGGGATCGTCGTCGGACACCATGTATTGCGCGGTGCCGGTGATCCATGCGCGACCGGTGATGGTGGGAACCACCGCGGGCACGTCGCCCACCATCGTCTCCTCGACCAGGCGGCCGACGAAATGCGTGCCGATGAACGACTCGTTGATGAAGTCGGTGTGCAGCGGCAGTTCGCCTCGCGCGTGGAGTTGTGCCATGCGTGCCGAGGTGCCGGTACCGCAGGGCGAGCGGTCGAACCATCCGGGCGAGATGACCATGGCATGCTGCGAGCGCTGAGCGTTGGAGCCCGGAGCGAGCACCTGCACGTGCTTGCAGCCGCGGATCGCCGGATCGGTGGGGTGCACGGGCGAGTCGGCCTCGTTGATCGCGGCCATGAGACGCATCGCGCGGTCCTTGATCTCGTCGGCGTTGTCGCGACTGAACTCCACGCCGAGGGCGCCTGCCTCGACGATGGCATAGAAGTTGCCGCCGAAGGCCATGTCGTAGCCAACCGCGCCGATACCGGGCACGTCGACTGTCAGGTCAAGGCCATAGGCGAAGGACGGCACGTTGCGGATGGTGACCGAACGCGCGGCACCGCCGTCGACAGCGACCTCGGCGACGACGAGACCGGCGGGTACGTCGAGTCGGATCGTGGTGACGGGCTCGGTGACCGGCACCATGCCCGTCTCAACGAGGACCGTGGCGACACCCATGGTCCCGTGACCGCACATCGGCAGGCACCCGGTGACCTCGATGTAGATCACGCCCCAGTCGGCGTCATCGCGCGTGGGCGGCTGCAGGATCGCACCGCTCATCGCGCCGTGCCCACGCGGCTCGAGCATGAGCAATCGACGGACGTCGTCCATGTGCTCGATGAAGTGCAGGCGCTTGTCCATCATCGTGTCGCCGGGCACCGTGCCCACTCCACCGGTGATGACGCGCGTCGGCATGCCCTCGGTGTGGGAGTCGACGGCGTGAAAGACGCGCTTGGCGCGCATGGCTCAGCGGCAGCCGGCGTCGAGCGCGACCTGGGTGGCCTTGCGGACCGCGGCTTCCTGATCGGGCGTGAGCGGCAGGCGCGGCGGACGGCAGGGCCCGCCGTAGCGACCGGCCATGTCCATCGACAGTTTGATGGCCTGCACGAACTCAGTCTTGGAGTCCCAGCGCAGCAGTGGGTGCAGGGTGCGGTAGAGCGGCAGTGCCTTATCGAGGTTGCCCGCCATCGCCGCGTCGTACAGTTCACGACACGAAACCGGCAGGGCATTGGTGTAGCCGGCGATCCAGCCCACGGCGCCGCCGATGGCGAGCTCGAGCACCACATCGTCAGAGCCGATGATGAGGTCGAGCCCGGGAGCTGCCTCGGCGATCTCGTAGGCGCGACGCGCGTCACCGCTGAATTCCTTGACGGCGACGATGAGGCCCTCGGCGTACAACTTGCCGAGCAGCGCGGGCGTGAGATCGACCTTGGTATCGAAGGGATTGTTGTAGGCGACGATGGGTAGGCCAGCCTTGGCGACCTCGCGGTAGTGCTCGATGACGATGCGCTCATCAGCGCGGTAGGCATTCGGTGGAAGCAGCATGACGGCGACGGCACCGGCCTCGCCCGCCTGCTCGGTCCAACGGCGCGACTCCTGCGCGCCGTACGCCGCGACACCGGGGACGACGACTCCGCCCGCGGCCTTCGCTGCCGATACCGCAGTCTCGACGACCTGGGCGCGCTCCTCGTGCGTCAGCGTCTGGTACTCCCCGAGGGAGCCGTTGCACACGACACCATCGCTGCCGTTGCGGATGAGCCAGGTGACGTGCTCGGCGTAGCGGCCGAAGTCGACGGCGCCGCTGGTGTCGAAGGGCAGGGCGGTGGCGGTCAGGATGCCGCGCCAGGGGGTGGTGGTCATGGGAGCTCCTCGGGTCAGGTCAGTGGAATATTACATACCACCGACCGCCCGTCAAGTGGTCCCCCGGTCCCTCAGGGCGGGGCCAAGGGCCACGCCCGTGACCACGAGCCAGATGAGCATGCCCACGTGGAGCACGTCGTTGGCCGAGAAATAGACGCCCGAAGCCCACAGCGACTCGGTGATGCCGAGGGAGAAGTAGACGAGATAGGCGACCTGGACGAGCACCAGCAGCACGAGCACCCACAGGATGCGTCGCGCCAGGAGCTCCTGCCAGTTCCTGATCGCGAGCACCGCCACCAGGATCAGTGCTGGCACGGCGAAGAGGAGAAGCACCTCGAAGGACAGGAGCAGGGCACTCGGCATCAGGATGCCGGCAATCGTGATCACGATGTAGACAGCCACGTTGATGATCGCGTACCCCGCGATAGCGCGCCGGGCTCGCTCACCGGCGAGGGCGAAGGCGACCGCGACCACCATGGCACTCATGCTCGCTACCTGCAGCAGGCTGTAGGCGATCTCGTAGCCGTTCGTGAGCGCGCAGTACTCGCGGCCCGCGCACTTGAGCTCGTAACTGAAGGCCTGGTAGCTGATCCCCGCCGACCCGGCGGCGAGGCCACCGAGCACGAGTGAGATGCCGAACCACTGGCGAGAGCGCTGGCCTCGGCGCGATGCGAGGAAGTAGATCCCGACACCGATCCACAGCAGCGCCAGGGCAAAGACCAGTGCGCTGCTCCACGGCTCGGCAAGGACGACACCCCCGACCTCGACGCACGGTCGCTGTGTGCACCACTCCTCGGGCGTGGTCTGCGGCTGGTAGAGGAGGGTGTCGACGCCGCAGCCGGAGAGGATCAGCGTCGCGGACACCAGGCCCACCCCACGCATCGCCTCGCGCATGAGCCGACCCTAGGCCGATTCAGTTCCCGAGCGCCGATACGCGCCGGGAGTCAGCCCCAGAACCGCACGGAACTGCCGGGTGAAGGAACTCTGGTCATAGAACCCGCACGCCGCAGCGATCTCGCCGGCCGTGAGGTCGGTGGTCGACAGCAGGCGTACGGCGTGCTCGATGCGCAGGCGCTGCAGCACTCCGCGGGGCGACATGCCGAGCGTCCGTCGGCACAGGCGCTCGAGCTGCGTCGTCGATAGGCCCGCCAACTCGGCGATCTCCGGCACCCGCCAGGGATGGTCAATGCTGTCGCGTACCGACTGCAAGGCGCTGGCCAAGCCCAGGTGCGCGCTGTCCATCTGGGACTGAAGGTCAACCGACATGACCGCTACGCCCAGCACGGCGCCGTCGTCATCGACCAGACGCGACTTCGATGTCAGGTACCAGCCGAGACGACCGTCGCTGCGCACGATGAGTTCCAGGTGTCCGGACAAGGGGCGACCCGTGCGCAGGACCTCGGCATCCTGCGCGGCGTACGACTGCGCGAGTTCGGGCGCGAAGAACTCGTTGACGGTGGCGCCTCGAATATCGCGGGCGCGACGACCGACGCGCTCGGCGAAACCCCGGTTGACGTAGAGGTAGCAGCCATCGACGTCCTTGGCGGCGGCCATCACCTGAGGGAGGCCTTCGACAAGGTCGATGAACGAAGCCAAGGCCCTGGCCTTTGGTATCGATTCGACACTCACGCGGTCACTGTGGCACAAGACGGATGAGCTGTCGGGCGGTTCCCTAGACCCATGACCCTGGCTCCCGAGCATGCTTCCGAGACCCTCGCGCCCGCGGCCGAGGCACGTGCCGCCCGCCTGCTCACCACCGCCCTCGCCGGCACCACGCGCAAGGAGCGTCGTCGCTCGCGTGCACTCGGCCGCCTCCTCGCCGACGACGCCGGACGCGACCTGCTGCTCGATCTCACCGACCAGGTGCTGCGCATCCGCGATCGCAAGCGAGCAGCGCGCAGACTGCGTGATCTCGTGAAGAGCGGCGTGCCCCGCTCACTCGGACTCATCGACGGCACCGGCCTGCGCGTGCTCGGACGCATCGCTCCCTTCGCACCGCGCCTCGCTGAACGCGCGGTCGACTGGCGCGTCAACCGCGAGACAGCCGGCGTCATCCTGCCCGGCGAGAACGCACCGCTCGGTCGCTATCTCGCCAAGCGGCGCAGCGAGGGCTTCGACCTCAACGTCAACGTGCTGGGCGAAGCAATCCTCGGCAACGACGAGGCCGACGCGCGGTTCGAGCTCGTCACCTCGCGCGTACGCCGTCCCGACGTGACCTACGTGTCGATCAAGATCTCGGCACTGTGCGCCAACCTCGACGTCCTGGCCTGGGACGACTCCATGGCCCGCATCACCGAGCGGCTCGCGGCGCTCTACCGGGTCGCCCGGGCCAACGGCACTTTCGTCAACCTCGACATGGAGGAGCACCGCGACCTCGACCTCTCGGTGGAGGCCTTCATCACCGTGCTCGACCGGCCGGAGTTCCACGACATGCGCGCCGGAATCGTGCTGCAGGCCTACATCCCCGACTCGCACGAGGCCCTCGAGCGACTCATCACCTGGGCCAATGCGCGCCATGCCCTCGGACGCGCGCCCATCAAGATCCGCCTGGTCAAGGGCGCCAACCTCGCGATGGAGCAGGTCGAGGCCGAGATGCACGACTGGCCGCAGGCGCCGTACTACTCGAAGGCTGACGTCGACGCGTCGTACAAGGCGATGCTGGAGAAGGCCGTGTCGCGGGCAGACGCGGGAGCCATCTGGCTCGGTGTTGCCTCGCACAACCTCTTCGACGTCGCGTGGGCGCTCACACTGCGCGAAACGCTCGAGGATCCGTCGATGGTCGAGATCGAGATGCTCGAGGGCATGGCCCCCGCCCAGGCACGCGCCGTGCGCGACGAGGCCGGTTCGCTTTTGCTCTACGCGCCCGTCGTCGAGAAGGCCGACCGCGACGCCTCCATCGCCTACCTCTCGCGCCGGCTCGACGAGAACTCCGGCCCGGAGAACTTCCTGCGCTCCCTCTTCGACCTCACGCCCGACTCCCCCGCGTGGCAGCGCGAGCGCGACCGATTCCGCACCTCCCTCGACCGGCGGCACGAGGTCGAGACGACCAGCCACCGCACCCAGGACCGGCGTACCCAGAAGGTTGCCTTCCCCGCTGACGGAATGTTCCGCAACGTCCCCGATACCGACTTCACGACACCGGGCAACCGAGCCTGGGCGGCCGACATCCTCACGCGCGCACCGCACGCCGAGCCCGAGCTCGTCACGACCACGGCCGGAGTCGATGACGCGGTGGCGCGTGCTCGCGCGGCACAGCAGCAGTGGCAGGCCATCAGTTGGCAGGAGCGGCGCGAGGTGCTCGCTCGTGTCGCGGAGGTCATGGAGTCTCATCGCGGCGACACCCTGGCCACGATGGCGTGCTCGACGGGAAAGACACTGCGAGAAGGCGATCCGGAGATCAGCGAGGCGATCGACTTCACGACCTATGCGGCACACCTGACGCTCGCGCATGAGCGACTGACAGAACGCCTGGAGTGGCAGCCGCACTCGCTCGTGCTCATCGCCGGGCCGTGGAACTTCCCCTACGCCATTCCCGCCAGCGGGCTCGTGCACTCGATCGCTGCTGGGTCGTCCGTCATCCTGAAGCCCGCGCCCGAGGCACGTGCCGTCGCCGCCGCGCTGGTCGATCACCTGCATGAGGCGGGAGTCCCGCGCGACCTGGTGCAACTGGTCTGCACGCCCGACGACGAGGTCGGTCGGCATCTCGTGACGCACGACGGCGTCGACGAGGTCGTCCTCACAGGCAGCCTGGCCACCGCCGATCTCTTCCTCGGCTGGCGCCCCGGCATGCGACTGCACGCCGAGACCAGCGGCAAGAACGCACTCATCATCACCGCGGCCGCCGATATCGACCTCGCCATCAAAGACCTGGTCAAGTCGGCCTTCGGCCACGCGGGACAGAAGTGTTCCGCTGCCTCCTTGGCCATCGTCGAGGCCAGC
>NBNH01000109.1 GCA_004379115.1 Actinomycetales bacterium mxb001 | reverse complement strand
GCCCTAGGGCGGTTCCGCCGATCGGGGGTGAGGCGCGTCACCTCCTTGAGCACCGGGGGAATGTCCCCGATACGTGAAGCGGTTCACTAGAAGCATGCTTCCCGCGGATCCTGAGCGCGCCCTTGCGGTGCGACGTACCCCCGGACAGGCGTTTCGCGACCTGTCCCGGGCGGTTCAGGACACCCTGAATCGGGCCGCCGCCCGTTCGGCTGGTCGCCCGGTGATCGGACGCCTGCTGCAGTCGATTGCGCGGAGTTGGACGACTATCTGGTGGATTGCCGTCACCTCGATCGCCGCGTGCGTCGCCTGGTCGGCCTCGCTCGTCGTCGGCTTGTCCAGCCCGGTGCCCGCTGCCGTCGCGGCAGTCCTCACCGTCGCGCTCTCCCTCAATCGGTCCGTGCGCACCGGTGTCGCGCTAGTCGTCGCTACCGCTGTCGCCCTTGTCGTCGCCTTCGCGCTCTACCAGGCCTGGGGACTGCATGTGTGGACGGCGGGCGTCATCGTCGCCGCATCCCTCATCATCGGCCGGGTCATGCGACTGGGCATGGACGGATCCCTGCAGATCCCGGCCACCGCTCTCTTCGTCTACATCCTCGGTGACAACCTGACCAACGAGGTCATCGTCAGCCGCATCCTCGCGACCCTGCTGGGCGTGTCTATCGGCGTGCTCTTCTCGTTCGTCGCCCATCCGGAGCGACCGGAGGAGCGCATCAGCGAGACCCTGTCGGACCTTGGCCATCGCCTCGCCAACCTCCTCGTGGCCATGGGCGACACGGCGAGCGAACGCGCCACGCGCCGCGAGGCCGCCGAGTGGCTGACCCAGGCGCGCAAGCTCTCGATCGAGGTGCGCGAGGTCGGCCAGGAGATCGACGATCTCGCCCTGGGGCGCCGCTTCGCCGTGGGGTCGGAGCGCTCGCACGGTCGAGCGCTGCTCGATCAGTTCGCTCTCATCGAGTCGACCTGCGCTCACGTCAATGACATCGCTCGCGGCATCTTCGATGCGACCTCGCGTGGGTCCGTCGTGCTGCCCGAGGGCTTCGGCGACCTTCTGGCCTCGACCGGCAATGCCCTGTCGATCCATGCCGATGCCATGCCGCATTCACTCGACGATCGCGATCCCGACACCGGGATGCTGCGTGCCCTCGAGGTGGTCGAAGAAGACCGTTCGCGCTCAGTCGCGACGATCAAGGAACTCGACGACACCGGCGCGCTCCTTCTTGGTGGCGCGCTGGTCACCGAAGTCGACCGCATGGTCGACCGCCTCTCCGGAAGCGGTCGCTAGTCCAGTAGGCGGCCGTGGCGGTGTCGGGTGATCGACACCGACTGCTCCTTAAGCCAGTGCGGCAGTTCCGTCTCGCCCTCATCGGTCACCGGCGCCGTGACGACCGCGATGCCAGCGTCATGAGCGGCACGGAGGAGTGCGTCGCTTGCGGGGGCCAGGAGCCGGAGGCGTTCGATGCTCATCGATCCCAATCGTGCGGCCATTGCCTCATCGGATTCTTGCGAGGTCAGTGACCACATGACGGGCGTGCCGGACATGACGGTCGCAGCCTGCAAGATCTCGCGGGCGTCTTCACTCACGCTGTCGTCCATGCGGACGAGTACGCCGTCCAGCGGGCGGTAGCGCAGGATGTTGCGCTCGCTGCGCAGGGCCGACGGATCGGATTCGACGCCGAAGCGCTCCCGCCACGCCCTCGCGAAGGAGGTCCGCGCGTACGCCGGATCGAGTTGAGGTGCACGCCACGTGCCGTAGGTCGACAGATGGCCCGGGCCGCCAGGCTTCGCGCCACCACCGATGGACGACCGCTTCCAGCCGCCGAAGGGCTGGCGTCGCACGACGGCACCGGTGATGTGCCGGTTGACGTAGGCATTGCCCACCTGCACGCGCTCCAGCCAGGTGTCGATCTCCCGGGGATCGAGGCTGTGGATGCCGCCCGTGAGCCCGTACTCCGGAGCGTTCTGCAACTCGATGGCGTGGTCGAGGTTGTCGGCGCGCATGACGCCGAGAACGGGTCCGAAGCACTCGGTCAGGTGGAACCACGATTCGGGCGAGACGTCCCAGCGGACTCCTGGGGACCACAGGCGCCCTGACTCATCCAACGGTTTCGGATCCACCAGCCATGTCTCGCCCGGTTCCAGAGTGGTGAGCGCGCGCTCGAGGTTGCCGGTCGGTGCGCTGATGACCGGGCCGATGATCGTCGCCGGATCCTCCGCCCAGCCCACGCGCTGGCTGCGCACGGCATCGGCAAGGCGGCGTCGGAACGACGGGTCGTCGTACACGCTGGCCTCGACGATGGCCAAGGAGGCAGCGGAACACTTCTGTCCCGCGTGGCCGAAGGCCGACTTGACCAGGTCTTTGATGGCGAGGTCGATATCGGCGGCCGCGGTGATGATGAG
>NBNH01000108.1 GCA_004379115.1 Actinomycetales bacterium mxb001 | reverse complement strand
ACCTATTATTGATGGGATTACTAGTATAACTAAAATTATTCCTTCTGGTGCAATTGAGATACTTGCATTAATCTTAATGTTTGAACAGTTAACTACTTTAACTAGACGTTTTGGCGCACCTATGTTCCAGGGATTTTTAGAAGGGTTAAACGGTATAAGAACTTCTCTTGTTGGAATGAAAAATGACGCATTTTCTTTGAAAGGAATACAATCGTTATTTACTAACACTTTTGATATGGAAGATCAAGCCAAGAAAAATCGAGTTCATAAAGATACTGGTGAAAGAATAATAATAGGAACTAGGTTAACAGATGAGATAAATTATGCTTTTCATTCAGCTAAGCAAGTTGCTAAACAACAAGCAAGTAATCTATTTAGTTCTGTAGCTGGAGTTTTTACGCAAATTCCAGCATCAATTGGAGCATCTAAGATTTTTGGAGGTTTTATTGATGGAATTAATGGAGCAAAAGCTGCGTTTGTGGGTTTTGCAGCAAATATTCAATCTGGTTTTCGAGCTGGGTTTTTTCAAGGAATCGGAGCTACTATCACTTCAACGCTTCAACTTATAGGAAATGGATTTAAAGGACTAAAAGCAGCTGCAAGTTTTGCCTGGACTAATGGATTTATAGGTAGTTTGCAAGCTATTGGAGGAGCATTACAATCATTAGGAAGCACTATTAATTCTGTCGGAATTATCAAAGCATTTACACTTTTATTTAGCAGAGATGGAATGCTAGCTAGTAGTGCTAGAGCAGCATGGGGAACTGCTTTACAACAAATGTTTTTGGGATTAGGATCTGCCTTAAAAAGTTTAGCCAAAATCGGATTAGAAGCTGGATTAGCACTAGCATTTATGTTTTTAGCTAGAAGTGATTTTGCTAATCCTATGCAAAAAAGCATTAATGACATGGCCATGAATGTCAATGGAGCATTAGGAGGAATTAACAACTCATTATTAAAAATTGATAATGCTTCTAAGAACATGAGTGCAACTTTTAAAAATAATTCGAAAGATGCCGCAAAACTAGCTTTAGAATTTAAAAATATTGCAGATTCTATTCCCTCTAAAGGACTTCAATTAGATATAGCTTATGTTTTTGGGGTAAAAAATCAAGGTTACACTACTGATGATTTTACTAAAAACGTTAATAAAGTTTTAAGAGGAGAAATGGATGAAGGTAAATTAAATTTAGCTGAACAATTACAATATGGACAAGTTAAAGAATCTAGAGGAGAAAAAATTGATCTTGGGTACGCTTTTATTAAAAACGCACTTGGTGCCATGTCTCCAACTTTTGCACTTTCCAATTTTCAACAATCTATTCAATCTGACTTTAATGCAAAAAACAAAATTACTCAAAACCAAAAAGATGTTTTAAAAAAATATGATGTAAAAGGTTTGGTTTCTGATACTGATTTTGACATTACACTTGGAGTGCAACAAGTAATTGATAATTTAGAACAAGCTGATACGATGTTAAAAGACACTAAAGCGAGTTTTGAAAATCTAGGATTAACCCAGGGAACACAACAGAAATATAAGGAAAGAGTAAAAGACGTTGCTAACAAGCTAAGGCAAAATGACATTGAAGTAATGGCTTTATCTGCGGAAAGATCTAAAGCTCTTCAACAAAACACTCCAGAATCAAAACAAAGGGCAACTGAGTTATCTAAGCAAATAACTAATAAAAGTAAAGAGCGAACGGAGTTAAGCAAAGATGTTAAAGAAAACGCTAATACTATTAGTGTACTACTAGAGCAAGCTAAGCAATTAGAAGATGCTGCTAAAACTGCTCCAATTCCTGTAAGAGAGGCTTACTTACGACAAGCTCAAGAAATGATGAATTTAGCTAAAGAAGCTAAAAAAATCATGGAAGATTCTGTTCCAGTCGATCCTTTTGAGCAAATTTACAAAACCACAATAAATGCATTAAATAGATTCCAGTCTGCTTATGATAGGTTTTCAGCAGCTATTGACAGAACCTCGGCTATTAGAGAGGAGGCTATATACAGTTCTGGTGCTAGTCCTGGAGATACTGAATACAATTCACGTAGATCTGGGATAATAGCGCAACAGCAAAGAGTATCTGGCTTGTCCCGTATGTTTACCATGCGGAAAGCAGCTTTAGATTTGATTAGCACAATGCCAGAGAACAATATAAATACTGAAACTAGGGAAAAAATAAATG
>NBNH01000107.1 GCA_004379115.1 Actinomycetales bacterium mxb001 | reverse complement strand
GATGCGATGGGTCCGACGCGGGCCGGATGCCAAGAGCCACGATGTCGGTCTGCCACAGCGCCTGGAACGTCGCGAGGCTCGCGACGGTGACCTCCTCGGCGGGTGTGCGCGCGAAGGAGCCACTCGCCGTGAGCCGGTCGGTGATCTCGCCGATGGATCGATAGCCATCGACGCCCCCGACCAGGGCGGCCTGTAGCGCGGATAGCTCCACGCTCCAGTCCTGGCGATGCACGGTGTTGCCAGTGAGGTGGCAGCCCTTGCGGAAGGACGGCACATAGCCGAGTGGATCGTCGGACGTGAAGTCGATGGCGTAGGCCTCGCGCGGGCGCTCGGGCCGGCAGGCCAGGAAGTAGTGGCATGCGTTCGACGAGTTGATGCGCTGCATGACCGACCACTGCTCCTCGCGCGGTAAACGCCCAACCGCGGAGAGGAATGGGCTGGGCGTGATGACCGGCGGGTAGTACGAGGCCTTGAGGAAGACGTCCTGGAAGACCAGGCCCGCGTTCGCCACCAGGTCCCGGCACTCGTCGATGGTGTAGGCCTGCTCTCGCCCGTGCAGGAAGGTGTCGACGAGCCCGGCATCGTCGTCCAGGTCGGGCGCGATCTGCAGGTAGCTGCGAATCGGGTGGGCCGGGCTCACCTGATCGATGGCGTCGCGGACGATGGCGAGTGACTCCTCGTCCTGCTCCAGGCCAAGGTCACGGAACACCGACTGAAGCAGGTGCACGCCGTAGCGACCGTAGTTGGCGTAGAGCATCAGGGCGAGTACGCCGTCGGGACGCAGTCGGTCTGCGAGTGCCGCCATGCCTCGAGCCGGGTCGTCCATGTGATGAAGCACGCCCGTGGAGATGATGAGGTCGAAGTCACGCCCGAGAGTGTCGACCTCCTCAATGGGCAGTCGGTGCAGCTCGAGGTTGTCGAGGCCGTAGGTGTCCGCGAGATGCCGGTGATGGGCCAGCGACGCCGTACTCACGTCAATCGCCACCACGTTGGCAGTGGGGTTGGTGTAGGCGATGACCGCAGCCTGGTAGGTCCCGCAGCCCGCGACCAGGATGTCCATGCCCTGCGCGTACTCCCGGTCTGGCCACAACATCCGATGGGCATGACTGGGGTCGAACCACTGCCAAGACGACTCAAGCCAGGCGGGCAGATCCTCGATAGGGGCCGGATAGATCCACCGCTCGTACTGGGCCGAGACGATGTCAGCGAGCGGATCGGGTGCCACGACGGCTAGCATGCCGCAGACCGGCGCCTTCGGTGCCAGCAGCGAAGGGAAATCTGTGGCGTCAACTCGTCGACGTGGTCTAGCAGCGGCTCTCGGGGCGTCTGCCCTGGTGGGTGCCGCGCTCACCGCGACTCCCTCAACCGCATCTGCTGCGCCCGCTCAGAGCATGTCCGAGTGCATCGAGCAGGCCATCGACATGGCCCGGCCCCTCCTGAGCTCCGTTAACCAACCGGGGTCGGCGAAGGCCCGTGGCGTCGATCGCACGATCGATCGCATCCGACAGAAGTCCAAGACATGCGAGGACGTGCTCTTTCGTGATGGCACCGCCGACAACCCGGACGCCGGCCTGCTCGCTGGCAACGGCTTCTCCTACGACGATGCGACCTGTCCCGAAGGCGAGACGTGCGACGGCGGCGACGCCGGCCTGCTTGTCGGCAATGGCGGCAACGGCGCCCAAGGTGGCGACGGCGGTAATGCGGGCTGGTACGGCGGAGTCGCGGGCAACGGCGGTTCCGCGGCCGAGAAGTGTGTCGGTGAGGCATGCGACGGCGGCCATGGTGGTCACGCCGGGCGATTCGGCATCGGTGGCAATGGCGGCAATGGCGCCCGAGGTGGCGATGGCGGCCACGGCGGCAACGGCGGACTCCTGCGCGGCAATGGCGGCAATGGCGGCAAGGGCGGCGCCGGAGTCGCGGCGGGCGCGGTCGGCGGACTGCATGGCCAGAGCGGGGGTTCCGGCGGCAACGGCGGGCGTGCGGGCCTACTGAGCGGTGATGGCGGGAACGGCGGCGTCGGTGGCAATGCTGGTGCGGGCGCCCCCGGTGCTCACGGTGCACATGCACTCGCTGATGGTGGCAACGCCGGTCACGGTGCAGCCGGCGGCAATGGTGGCGTCGGTGGTGACGGCGGCGACGGCGGCCTGGCCTTCGGGAAGGGAAGGGACGGCCTCGGCGGCAATGGCGGACGCGGTGGTGACGGTGGCGTTGGCGGCAATGGCGGTAACGGGATAAGTCTCGGCGGATACGGGGTTGGTACCGGTGGCAACGGTGGCCTGGGAGGCAACGGTGGCGTCGGAGGCAGCGGCGGGAGTGGCGGCAATGGCGGCGTGGGCCGCCAGGTCGGCAATGGCGGCGCGGGTGGCGCCGGTGGCGCTGGCGGCAACGGAGGGTCGGTCGGCGGCAATGCCGGAGCGACCGGCAATGGCGGCACGGGCGGCGTGGGCGGTAATGGCGGTGCCGGCTGAGGCCGTGGGTGTGACCTCCTGACCGAGTGCGCCGGGGCCTAGCCTGGCGATCGTGAGCTCAACGCCGACAGCGATGTCTGCCATGTCGCGGCGCACCCTGATCGGCATCTGCCTGGTCGTCGGTGGCTCGTTCACCGTCCTGGCGTCGTTCAACTACATGCTCACACCGATGCTGGCCGATCTGGGCCTCACCCAGTCACAGGCGAGCGTGGCCCTGTCCATTCCCCCGATCGCTTCCCTTCTCATCGTCTTCCTGGCGGGCCGGCTCGGGGACCGCCGAGGTCACCGAACGGTGATGCTGTGGATGTCGGTCGCGTTCATCACCGGGTCGTTGATCGTCGCCATCGCCCAGGGGCTGCCCGCCATCGTCATCGGCTTGCTGATCGAGGGCATTGCCGCGACCGCGATCCAGATCATCGGGATTGGATTGTTGTCGGACACGTTCTCGGAGCCGCGGGCGCGCGCGGCCGCCTTCGGCACCTTCGGCATGGTGTCGCCCTTCGTCTGGCTCTGCCTGCCCGTCCTCACCGGACTCATCGTGGGTGAGGTGTCATGGCGGTGGGTGCCGCTGCTGTGGGCGGCGATCGGCGGCGTCATGCTGGTGGCCACTCTGTCGCTTCTCCCGCGCCCGACGTCGACGAGCGCGGTCGGAGAGATCGCGACTCCCATCCTCGCGGGCGCGACGGTCGCCTCGGCCGTCCAGTGGCTCAATCGCGTGGGCGACGAGGGCCTCCTCTCGTCGCTATCCCTGGCGAGCCTCGCGTGCACGCTCGGGCTGGGTGCGATCTGCGCCATCCTCGTGCGGAGACTGCCGGCACCGACCTTCTCGATCGCGCCGCTGCGGGTGAGTCGCGCACGCGCCCTACTCGCCGTCGTGATCATCATCCCCCTCATCAACACCGTCTTCTTGATGACGATGGCCTTCCAATACCTCTACGGGCTCACCGTGCTCCAGACGGCGCTCGTCATGGTGCCGGCCCAGGCCGCTGCCGTACTCGGCACGCGCTTCATCGCCGCACCGTTGATGCGACGGATCGGCGTACCCCAGACGGCATCGGTGCTCTTCGCGATTCTGATCATGGCGATGCTCAGTGTCTTCTTCGTGACGCCCACATCTCCGCTGTGGGTGCCCATCCTGTACGTGACGATCTACAACCTGCTCACGGTCGCCGCATCGATCACCGTGACGAGCGCCGTCCTGACATCCGCACCCGACGTGGATTCCGGTCAGCTCAGCGCCTACCGCGGCTCCGCCCAATCACTGGGGGCCGTTCTCGCGGTGGTCGTCATGAATGGCGCGGTTTTCACGCTTGCTCGCTTGTTCTTGTCCGCTGAGCTCCAAGCCAACGGGCTCACCGACCAGCAGGCGGCAGCGGAGTCGGCGCAGATCCAAGCGTCCTCCACGTCGCCGGACGTAATGAGTCAGTACGCCGTCCCGCTGCCCTCGGGAACCGATGTCAGTTCCGTGATGGCTGACAGCATCGCGACCGGCCTCCACGTGAACGGAGTCATCGGGGCCCTTCTCGCGCTGGCCTGTGTCTTTCTTGTGCGGGCCAGGCGACGTTCGACCGTCAGTGCCGGGTGATGCTCCAGTCGGGCACGCGGTAGATGCGCTTAACGGCAATTCCCACGCCGACGCTCACGACGATGAGTACGGCGAGGCCTGCCGCGAAGCCCACGCCGGGAATGAAGCAGGCGGGGATCGCGACGACGGCCCCGACAACGGGTGACAGGGCCGAGAACACCCAATTGCGTCGCTCGGTCTTCGTCAACGACCGCACGAGGAGGTCATTGCGGATGGCCACGAGCATGAGCACGACCTCGAGGAAGCTGATGCAGGCCATATAGGCCATGAAGAAGGCCAGTGCGCGCGGGTCGGCCGACTCGCCCAGGATCGAGGCCGGGAATGGCAGCAGCGCGACGAAGGCCAGGTAGACGAGGATCACCCAGATGTAGAGGTTGTCCATCCGGCGCAGCGTCAAGGTGAAGCGGTGGTTGGCCTTCCAGTAGAACGCGATCCACAGAAAGGTGAAGCCGTAGGCGCCGACGTTCGCGAGACCGTCGGAGATGGCTGCTCCGGCATCCTGGTTCGTCGATGCTGTCGTGAAGATGGGTGCGACGAGTGTTGCCGCGATGAGCGTCAGCGCGATCGCGTAGACGCCGTCGGAGAAGAGGACCACTCGCTCGAAGCCCTGGGTCCCGCGGTCGTAGAAGCGCTGGGTCCACGGATCGGCGTTGGTGCTGGCGCGAGGCTCGGGTCGGTCATCACCGTCGCCATCGAGCATGTCCTGAGCGTAACGGCCCTAGGGGTCGATGAGGTCGATTCGCACCGTCATCAGGAGTTCGGGAAGGCTGGCGATCACGTCTCGGCGCGGGTCGGGAACGGCGAGGTGCGGGCCTGCGGGCACCTCCCTCAATGCCTTGAGTCGTTGATCCGCGAGGACCTGCTGCACCAGGGTGCGATCACCGCCGGTGACAACGAAGTCCACAGGCAGGCGGGGGAGGACAACATCCTGCGCGTACGCCGCCGCCGCGTCGACGAGTTCGTCGGCCTGCTTCTGTCGTCTCCGCGCGAATCGCTGCTGCGACCACCCGCCAGCGGCTGTGCGTCCCTGCACATGCCGACGGCCAGCATCGCTCGCCTCGACACGCCCGTCAGTCACGATGGCGGCCGCGAAACCGCCGCGGCGTACCAGAACCACAGCGCAGCGCGGCGGATGTGACACGTGATCGACAAACCCTTGCGCGGAATCGACATGATCGGCAGCGAAGGGTGGTCGAAGCCGTGCGGACGCGCCATCTGATCCTTCGAGCACGAGTTCACCCGATTCGATACGCGAGGAGCCCCCGTGGCGTTCGTGGAATCCGTCGATCCAGCGAGCGAGGCGCTGTGCCGGCACCGACACGGTGCGCGACGTCATAGCTCGAACGCTATCTCAGGACAGATCGGGGTCGATGCTGCATTTCGGCGACAGATTGCCGTTCATTGCCCCGCGCACGAAGACGTCGAGGGGGGACCCGTTATAGGTCCCGTTGGCCGGGTTGGTGGAAGCGGCAGCGGGCACCTGGAAATGGTCGACGTTGGCGAAGTAATCGACGTCGAGATAGCCGGTGCCATCGCAGTAGGAACCCTCATAGGAGTGAAACAACTGGTCGGTCAGGCAGTTGGTGCCACGCACCATGCCGCCTTCGGCCACGCACCAGATGATCCGGTCGTTCGTGCCCTGGGCGATGTAGATCGGGACCTTCTTGCCGCTGTTGTCCCGTGGCAGCTTGGAGTAGGGGTTGATGCCATTGGGTCCGGGCATGTTGAACTGGAGCCAGGCGCACCACTGCTGGATGGCATTGGGGAACTTGCCGGGGTTATCGCAGGTCTTGTCGATGCCGCCTCGCCAGAATCCCGTGGCATTCGACCCGTCGAAGGGCGGACCGAAGAACCGGCTGGAATTCGGATTGAGGAACTGCGCGGCGTTCTTCACGATAGCGCTGCCACCGCTGGTACCCAGGCAGTTGCTGGCGATCGTGGGCGCAGCAGCCGCTCCTTGTGTTGACAGGACGTCGCGGTAGTCGACGGACTTACTGGGTCCGACGGGGAATTCGCCGCCGAGCCCGTTGTCGACCTGGCTCCAACTGACCGTGACGTAGCTGAACAGGGCGGCGCCGATGGGGAAAGGCACCGAGATGCCGAAGACCTTGATCCCGGGATTCATGTTGTACATGTCGCGATCGCCGAGGTGGTTGCCCAGGTAGGCCCGGGGCTGGCCCGGTGAGGTCGTGAACTGGCTGGCAGGCGCCTCAGCGGCCACGCCGACGAGGTTCAGTGTGCGGTCGGACTTCGCGGAGAGGTAGCGCTGGGCGAGTTGGCCCGCCCATATCGACGATCCACCGCCCTGGGAGTGGCCCAGTGTCACCAGGGGTAGTTGCGCGTCAGCTGCTACCGCCGACAGGCCAAACTGGGCAGCGTTGGCGGTGAGGGTGCGAGCCGAGTCGATGACGGCCAGTCCAGAGGGAACGCCCAGCACATAGCTCTGCAGGTCCGTGGTGCCCATGCCTGCCGACGGGTAGTCGGTGGCCACGACAGCGAAGCCGTCGGCGAGCATGTTGTAGAGCAGGCCGTCCTTCTGGTCACTGTTCTTGCTCAGGGCGCCGAGTCCGCCGGGCATCGGACCTGCGAAGCCAGCGGGATTCATGCTGGGCTGGCACTCCTCCTTGAGTCCCACCGTGCCGTGCGCCCACGCGACGACGCCGCTGACGCTCTTGCCGTTGGGCACGGCGATCAGGCCACATGAGGCGACGACGGATCCGGCCTCAGCGGTCGTCGCGTAGGCAATGCGATAGAGCCGACCGGTGGCCAGGCCCGACTCAGCGGTGACGTCTTGGGGCGGAGCCAGCAGATCGCCAGCCTTCTTGCCCGCGAGAGCCGCCTTCACGTTGAGATCGAGGCATACATTGCCTGCGTCACGGGGCTGCGGTGATGCCGCGGGTGGCGGTGCTGCCTGTGCGCTGGCGATCGTGCCGGCACCGAGCGCCGTGATGATGACCAGGGACGTGGCGAGCGCCTTCATGATGACTCCGCGTGTTGAGGGACACGTACGAGACGACTCTAGAAGAGCGAACTGCGCCGATGCAGGTCGGTGAGGGGTTTACCTCCGCTGGCGAGGGCCATGCTGGACACTGATCCCATGTCAGACGTGACCAATGTCCTCGGCGGTCCCCTCGAGGAGTGCGGCCGCGACCCGGTGACGGGCTTCTACCGCGATGGCTGCTGCTCGACGGGCCCGGAGGATCTGGGCTCGCACACCGTGTGCGCGGTTGTCACCGAGGAGTTTCTCGACCACCAGATGCGGACCGGCAATGACCTCGTCACGCCGCACCCGGCCTACCGCTTCCCGGGGTTGAAGCCCGGCGATCGGTGGTGCGTGTGTGCGAGTCGCTGGCTGCACGCCTACCGGGATGGTGCCGCCGCGCCCGTGGTGCTCGCCTCGACCAATGCGGCCGCCTTGCGCATCGTGCCCCTCGAGGCCTTGCAGGAGCACGCCGTCGACGTGCCCGAGACTCCCGCCGATCTCGCGTAGCGGCGTACGCTCCCGTCATGACCACGACCGCCGGTCCCGACCTCGACACCGCGCTGCTCGAGGCGCGGCAGCGCTACGCCGAACGGCGGCCCGTCACTGCGCGCATGCACGAAGAGGCCTGCGAGGTCATGCCCGGTGGCAACACGCGCACCGTGCTCTACCACGGCCCTTTCCCGTTGCGGATGGCGCGCGGATGGGGTTCGCGCCTCGTCGACGTCGATGGATTCGAGTACGTCGACATGCTCGGCGGCATCGCAGTGAACGCGCTCGGCCACGCCGACCCGCGCCTCGTCGCGGCCGTCGCCGGGCAGCTGGCGACCCTCGGCCACACCAGCAACCTGGCGGCCACCGAGCCTGCGATCGCCTTGGCGGAGCGTCTGCAGCACCTGATCGGGGATCCATCCGCACGGGTCTTCTTCTGCAACTCCGGTGCCGAGGCGAACGAGGCCGCGTTCAAGATCGCCCGTCTCACCGGACGCAGCCGGATGATCGTGGCCGAAGGCTCCTTCCACGGCCGGACCATGGGTGCCCTCGCCCTCACGGCGCAACCGGCGAAGCAGGACCCGTTCCGGCCTCTCCCGGGTGAGGTGCACGCCGTGCCCTTCGGGAGCGTGGACGCTCTGCGCATCGCTGCGGACGCCGAGACGGCGGTTGCCCGCCTCATGGACGGACGGCGCCCATGAGCACCTACGGCCCCGCCGAAGGCGATGTCGTCACCCTCGGCGACACCGGGCTCCGCCTGCGCATTCCCGATCGCGTCGCCGATGCGGGCGATGAGTTTCGCGTGGGCTTCGGCAAGACCGGCCGTGACGGCATCGCCCTAGCGCCGGTGACCACCGCCGAGTCCTGCGACGTCGTGCTCACCAATGTCATCGTCATGGACCCGGTCGATGGCATCCGGGTGGCGTCGATCGGCATCCGCGAGGGCCGCATCAGCAGGATCGGCCGCGCCGGCAATCCCCGCGTCTCCCCCGACATCGACGTCGTCGTCGGCTCCGGCACGGTCGTGGTGGAGGCCGACGGCCTCATCGCCACCCCGGGCGGCATCGACACCCACGTGCACTCGCTCTCCCCGCGCGTCTTCGAGGCGGAGATCGCCTCGGGCGTGACCACGGTGATCGGCCAGGAGGCCGGGCCTGTGTGGGGCGTGGGCCTGGGCTCGAAGTGGTACCTCGACATCGCCCATCGAGCTCTCGACCACTACCCGCTCAACATCGGCCTGCTCGGT
>NBNH01000003.1 GCA_004379115.1 Actinomycetales bacterium mxb001 | reverse complement strand
TTCACAGTCCGGCTCGGGGGAGTTCATCGCCGACGGCCTCAACGGCTTCCTGGCCGCCTCCGACGAGATGCTCGCCGACCGGCTCGTGCTCCTGGGTCGCGACCCCGAGCTCCTGGCCCGCATGCACGCGGTGAACGCGACGACCGAGCCGGACCAGACCTGGGCGCGCGTCTGCGACCGTGCACAGGCCCTGTACGCCAAGGCCGGCGCGCGGCCTGGCAGCGCCTAGGCTGGTCGCATGCCCACCGGAGCCATTCCCGTCATCAAGGGACACGGCACCGGCAATGACTTCATCCTCCTTCCCGATCTCGACGGTCAGATCGACCTCACCGCCCAGATGGCCGCCGACTTGTGTGACCGCCGGCGTGGGATCGGGGGCGATGGCGTGCTGCGCATCGTGCGCTGCGCTGTCGATGACGATCCCGCGGCCACAGGCGCCGAGATCTTCATGGACTACCGCAACTCCGACGGATCGATGGCCCAGATGTGCGGCAACGGCATCCGCGTCTTCGCCGCCTATCTCGTCGAGCAGGGCCTGGCCGACCCGTCCGGCATGGACATCGCCACACGGGGCGGTGTCCGCCACATCGTGCGACGGCCTGATGGCCTGTACGACGTAGCGATGGGTCCGGCCCAGGAGATCCCGGGCGTGCCATCGGTCGCCGTCGGCCGCATGGCCTTTCCGGCCAGTGCGATCGCGATTCCCAATCCGCATGCGGTCGTCTTCGTGGGCTCTCTCGACGCCGCAGGCCCGCTCGACGAACCCCCCGATGTGACCCCTGACGATTTCTTCCCTGAGGGCGTCAACGTCGAATTCGTGCAGGAGATCGGGCCCGGGCACATCGCCATGCGCGTTCACGAACGCGGCTCGGGCGAGACGATGTCCTGCGGCACCGGAGCGTGCGCCGCGGCCTACGTCGCTCGCCGCCGACCAGGGGCCATGCACGACGGACCCATGCGCGTCGACGTGCCGGGCGGCACGCTGCTCGTCGACGAGGCCGAAGACGGCATGCACCTGATCGGCCCCGCGGAGATCGTCGCCGAAGGCGAGCTCTCACCCGACTGGGTCGCCCGTTGGCAGTAGACGGCGAACCCACCCCGCTGACCGGCGAACTCGACCTCGAGGATCGTCAGGCACTGCGCCGCGTGGCGGGCCTGTCGACCGAACTCCAAGACGTCACGGAGGTCGAATACCGCCAGGTGCGACTCGAGCAGGTGGTGCTCGTCGGGGTGTGGACCGAGGGGACCGCGTGGCAGGCCGAGCGCAGTCTGGTCGAGCTCGCCCGGCTGGCGGAGACGGCGGGCGCGCAGGTGCTCGAGGGGCTCATCCAGCGCCGTGACCGACCCGACCCCGCGACCTACATTGGCTCGGGCAAAGCCCAGGAACTGCGTCGCATCGTGGTGGCCACCGGGGCCGACACC
>NBNH01000106.1 GCA_004379115.1 Actinomycetales bacterium mxb001 | reverse complement strand
GGCCAGGGGGGAGCCCAGGAGGGTGTTGACGGCCCAATGGCGGTAGCGGGCGGTGCCCTCGGACCAGGTGGGGTCGCGTCGGGGGAGCCAGAAGCCCAGGAGGTAGTCGCCCAGGAGGGAGCGACCCGTGGGGTCCTCGACAGCGGTCGGCGGGGTGGAGGGCAGAGCGGTCATGGCATCGCCTCGTGACTAGGGGCCCTCATGCGGGCCGTGGGTCCAGGCGCTCTCCCCCCGAGGGAGCAATGCCACATTACACTACAAAAGCCCCAAATCGGACATTGGCGCGACCGGGTGGCCGGGCGCCCGAATACGGCGATACGTCCCATGGATCCCCCGACCCCCGAACCACGAGGCTCTCGGTGAGCCTCGCCCCTTCATTCCCCCCACGATTGGGAATCTCCTCAGAGACGCGCCCGGTTCGTGGGTCCTGACCTCCCGACCTGCTTGAATACCGCGTGGAGCGGTCTCCCTACTGATCGTTCCGATCCGGATCAGCGTGTCTGGCGTTCGTTCCGGCCGGGGATATCCGAAATGGATCCTTCGGCCCCGGGCGGACCAAACAACGGGCACGCGTTAACGAAAGGAAAGGCATTGTCTAACGCAATGCGCTTTGGCAAGCGGACGCTTGCTGGCGTGGCTGCGGGTGCCTTGGGCGCGGGACTGATCACATTTGTGGCAGCCCCGTCGGCCAGCGCCGCAACGGTCACTGCGATCTCGCTGCCTCAGGCCGGCGTATCCGTCGTGAAACCGACTGCCAACGACGACACCATTACGGCACTGCCCGTGACCATCTACACGATTGACGGGAATGGCGACCTTGCCGATGTTCCTGCCACTCAGACTCTCTCAGCAACGGTCACATCTATCCCCGCAGGAACAACACCCGCGACGAGCAACTCGTTTGGCATTTCAGGGCCAACAGCACCCACCGGAGTGGCGACCGCGGTCACGACGAACTTGACCGCCAACGTCGGTCTTGATGGTGTTTACCGATTCTGGATCAACCCCGCGACGAATGGTGGCGTTGATGGCTGGACCGACACCGACCTAGCGACGGGCAACTACACCATCCGTGTTCGCGTGAACACCCCGGCTACCGGGTCGAACATCGACACCACGTTCCGGGTCACGGTCTACGGGGCGACAGTGTCTCCGCCAGCCAGCATCGGGTGGACGGATGATTCGACGGGCACAAACATCGTCAACGCTGCGTCGGCCACGGCGGGCACCGCTGGTACGACGGCACCGGCGTACTTCACCGTCACGGACGACAACACGGGCTTTCCCATGGTCCGCACGGACGATAGTTTCACTGCGCTGATCACCCCCGCCGCTGGCCCGCTAGCTGGGACCCCGTCGGATGGCTTCGTACGTGGCAGCGCCAACCGCACGAGCCTCTTTACGAACGGTGTGTACGCCTTTAACGTTGCCGCAACCGCCTGGGAGGCAGGAAACAGCGGCTACAAGAT
>NBNH01000105.1 GCA_004379115.1 Actinomycetales bacterium mxb001 | reverse complement strand
GTGTTCCCTCGAGGCGGGGAGCCACCTGTCGAGCGTTCCGGGGAGACGCCGATGGGCACGTTCGCCGCCGAAGCGGTGCGTCGCACGTACGGCACCCAGCTCGCGTTCCTCAACGGCGGTGGCATCCGCGACACCTTTCCGGCCGGCAAGTACGCCCCGGCCGATCCCACCCTGGTGCGACCCACGCCCGGATCGTCGGGGCCCTACGACGTCACCCTCGGCGACCTCGTCTCCGTCTTCCCCTTCGGCAATAACGCCGCCACGACGAAGATCTCCGGCGCCGACCTGTGGCGAGCCCTCGAGAACGGTGTCTCCGGATACCCCGCGGATGGGCGCTTCCCCCAGATCGCCGGATTCCGATTCGCCTTCGATCCACGCCGACCCGTCGGCGAGCGAGTCACGGCAGTGACGCTTACGGACGGCACTGCCATCCCGGCCGACTCCCGGACCTACACGGTGGCCACGGTCGACTTCATGGTCTACGGCGGCGATGGCTACGTCGATGTCTTCCGCCCCACCGAAGCTGTCATCCGCGGGCCCTACGTCGATGACATCCTGGCCGCCCTCAAGCAGGATCAGGCTGCGGGCATCGTCACGGCCCTTCCCGTGCCGGACGGTCGCATCACCGTGGTCCAGGAGCGGTCACGCCCCGCGGCAACCACCGCTGCGTGCGCCGTGATGGGGACAGCCGCGGTCAACGGCACCACCGTGCCCACGTGCCGGGAGTTCCACGCCTCCGGCGCCGGCGTGCGCCTGCCGGCGGACTCCCCCGGGGCGACGTACGGCCTGTGGGACGGCAGCGGGCTGCTCACCCGGGACGGCACCGTGCCTACCTCGGGCGATGGCTGGGACAGCCTCAGTGGCGTGCGCGGTCTCTATCTGGTGGCGACCATCCAGGACGGCGTCGCGGTCGACCCGCGACCGGCTCTGCTCGTGCGCTCCTCAGCGGTGCTGTCGCCGCTCGTGGGCCAGCAGGCGCGGGCGGAGGTGTCGTGGATGTCACCGCCCGACGGCATCGCCAATGCCCCGGCGCTCATCCGCTTCCCCTCGCGCACCGAGGCGACCATCGCGACCTACCGCCATGGCCTGCGCGTCGGCTCGCAGTGCATTCCGGCTCTGGCCAAGGCCGGTGACGCCCGCGCCGCCTACAAGCCCTTCTTCGCTGGCGGCAACCTGAAGCTGCTGTGGTTCCCCGCCATGCACTCCGACCTCGACTCCGAGATCGTCATCGACTCGCAGACGGGCCCGAGCTGGATGACCCCAGGGCCGGCGCTGATCGACCTGCTGACATCACCGTGGAAGCCGGCCCGCGTGGACTTCCGTATCCACGCCAACCCCATCGGCACGCCCGCCAACATCGATGGCCGCCTCTCGCCCGAACGTGACCGCGGGCGCTGCTAGCTGATCGGGCTGAGCGGTGCCGGCGTCGTCAGGCGCGGGCCGATGGCTGACTTCGCTGCCCACTGGTCCCACGGGATGTTCCACACCGTGATGCCGTTGCCCGGGTTCTGCTTCAGCGGCGTACCGGTGATCTCGACCGGGTCGCCGATGTGGGCGTTCTCGAACAGCCAGGCCGCGTTCTCATCGCTCATCGACGTACACCCATGGCTGGAGCGGGTGACCCCCCATGATCCCGCCGCCCACGGGGACGCGTGAATGAACTCCCCGTGCCAGGTCAGGCGCATCGCGTAGCGGACCTTGACCCGGTAGTGCTCGGGACTGTCCTCACTCACGCCGGACGTCGCGTTGTCCATGACGCGTTCGACTTCCTTGGTCATGATGAGCTTGGTGCCCGAGAGCGTGTCGTAGCCGTCCTTGCCCATGGTGACCGGAATCGTGCGGACCTTCTTGCCATCGCGGAAGACCTTCATCTCCAGGGTTTGCGCATCGGCCTTCATCACGAACGAATCGGTCGTGCGATAGGTCTGCGTGATGCGGTCCTTGCCGTAAACGCCCGGAGCGGCCTCGACGGCCTTCAGGTCGATATCGACGGTGATGTCGGTGTTGCCCGGCCAGTAGTCGCGCGGGCGGTACCACGCCTCGGAGGAGCTCACCCAGTACCACGCGCCCTCGATCGGCGTGGACGTGTGAACGTGCATGGCCTCTTCCACGGCGGCGCGGTTCTTCACCGGCTCGTCGAAGCGCACCTTGATCGGCATGCCCACGCCCCACGAGGTGCCGTATTCGTCGATGAATGACGCCTTGAGGTATCCGTCGGGATTCACCGTGCGGATCTCCTGGTCGAGGGTCGCGGTCAGGCCGCGGGAGTCGACGGCGGTGGCACTGACGCGGTAGCGCGCATCGAAGTCGAGGTAGGGCTCGGTGGAGGTCCAGGTGCGGCCATCGGGCGAGAGCTCGCCGGAGATGGGTCGATCAGGGGCTTCGGTGACCTGCACCTCGACGAGGCGTCCGTTGTCGGCCTGGATGACGATGGGACGGTCGATGGGAGCATCGACGCGGGGGGTGTCGATGAGGGCGACCGACGCGACGGTCTCCTCGGGCAAGCTCGCCGAGACGAAGGTCATGGCTGGCTGGCAAGCCGTCACTGAGGCGGTGGCGATGACGGCCACGACGAGCAGACGACCGTGCAGCATGGATCGAGACTAACCCGCGTTGAGGCGGGGATCAGCGAGCGAAACTCCCGCGGTAGTACTCGAACAGCCAGCCGATGAGCGCGACAAACAGCACGCAGACGCCCAGGACGACCAGCCAGGCCGCGAAGATGAATCCGAGGGCGATGAGCATGGCGGCAAAGCCCACGGGAAGCGGCCACCAACTGTGGGGGCTGTAGAAGCCGTACTCCGGATCGGCCTCATCGATCTCGGCGTTGGCCCGATCCTCGGGCAGGGCGTCGAGCCGCTTGTCGGTGTAGAGCACGTAGAAGGACACGAGGAATGCCAGGGCCCCGGTCATGACCAGGGCGGTGGTTCCGATCTCGTCGCGGCTGAAGTAGAAGTACGCGCCAGCCACGGTGAAGTAGAAGGCCGCCCCCAGAGCGAAGAGCCATCCGCTGATCTTCACGAGGACGCTCCCGTGGCCGATCCACTCGACGAACCCGCGGCCGCGCCGGCCAGGGCCGGGGCTTGATGGCCGTTGTCGGCGAGTTCGGGATGGTGCAGGTCGAAGGCCGGTCGCTCCGAGCGGATGCGCGGCAGCGAGGTGAAGTTGTGCCGCGGCGGCGGGCACGAGGTCGCCCACTCGAGCGAGCCACCCCAGCCCCAGGGATCGTCGACGGTGACCTTGGGCGCGGTCTTCCAGGTCAGCAGCACGTTCCAGATGAAGAACACCGTGGAGAAGCCGACGATGAAGGAGCCGATGGTCGACACCGTGTTGAGGGTGGTGAAGCCATCACTGGCGAGGTAGTCGCCGTAGCGGCGGGGCATGCCCTGCACGCCCAGCCAGTGCTGGACCAGGAAGGTGACCTGGAAGCCGATGAACACCAGCCAGAAGTGGATGTGACCGAGCTTCTCGTTGAGCATCTTGCCGGTCATCTTGGGCCACCAGAAGTACAGGCCCGCGAAGAACAGGAAGACGACGGTGCCGAAGACGGTGTAGTGGAAGTGAGCGACGACGAAGTAGCTGTCGGACACGTGGAAGTCGAGCGGCGGCGCGGACAGGATGATGCCGGTGAGGCCGCCGAAGAGGAACGTGACCATGAAGCCCATGGTCCAGAGCATGGGTGTCTCGAAGGACACCGATCCTCTCCACATGGTGCCGATCCAGTTGAAGAACTTCACGCCCGTCGGCACGGCGATGAGCATCGTCATGAGGGCGAAGAACGGCAGGTAGACCGAGCCGGTGACGTACATGTGGTGTGCCCACACCGCGACGGAGAGGGCACCGATCGCCATCGTGGCGAACACCAGGCCCTTGTAGCCGAAGATCGGCTTGCGGGAGAACACCGGAATGATCTCGCTCGCGATGCCGAAGAAGGGCAGCGCCAGGATGTAGACCTCAGGGTGACCGAAGAACCAGAAGAGGTGCTGCCACAGGATGGCACCGCCGTTTTCGGCTTCGAAGACCACGGCCCCGAATTTTCGATCGATGAACGCCACCACGAGGGCGGCAGCCAGGATCGGGAAGGCGATGAGCACGAGGATGCTCGTGATGAAGATGGTCCACGTGAAGATCGGCAGGCGGAACATCGTCATGCCAGGGCACCGCATGCAGAAGATCGTGGTGATGAAGTTGACGGCGCCGAGGATCGTGCCGAGGCCGCCGATCGCCAGGCCGAGCAGCCACAGGTCGGCGCCCACCTCCGGGGAGTTCACGGCATTGCTCAGCGGCTGGTAGGCGAACCAGCCGAAGGAGGCCGCGCCACCCGGGGTGAAGAAGCTGATGCCGACGGTGATGCCGCCGAAGAAGTAGAGCCAGTAACCCAGCATGTTGAGGCGCGGGAAGGCAACGTCAGGGGCGCCGATCTGCAGGGGCATGATCACGTTGCCGAACCCGACGAACAGGGGCGTGGCGAAGAGGAACAGCATGATCGTGCCGTGCATGGTGAACAGCTGGTTGTACTGCTCGAGCGAGAGATACTGCATGCCCGGCGTGGCCAGCTCGGCGCGCATGACGAGGGCGAAGGCGCCAGCCATCACGAACCAGAAGAACGCCGTGATGAGGTACATGTAGCCGATGGTCTTGTGGTCGGTCGACGTGACCCACTTGATGACGGTGCGGCCCATGTGGGAGCGACGTACCTGCTTCGGCGTCGGAGCCGTCGTTGGCGCGGAGATCGGATCGTTGAGAATGGTCACAGGACAGTCCTCTCGGATGGACGCTCGCCTTCGTAGCTGACGCGCTCGGACTCGAGCATGCCGGTCTGCCCACGATCACGCAGATCCTGCATGTGCGCCTCGAACTCCTCGCGCGACACCACCTTGACGTTGAACAGCATGCGAGCGTGGTCGGTGCCGCAGAGCTCAGCGCACCGACCCACGAATGTCCCGAGTTTGTTGGGTGTGATCTCGAACTGGTTGACCTTGCCGGGGATGACGTCCATCTTGAACAGCCAGTCGATCACCCAGAAGGAGTGGATGACGTCGGGGGACGTCAGTTCGAACTTGACCTTCTCGTCGACCGGCACCCACAGGGTGGGCGGCACGGACGGCGTGCCGACGTCGTACACCTCTTCATCGAGGTAGTTGAAGGCCCAGCTCCACCGGAAGCCGACGACGTTGATGGTCTGCGACTGGTCGTTCTCGACCGTCAGCAGCTCGGTCTGATCACGCGCCGTGAAGACGAACAGGCCGAGGATCATGACGAGGGGAACGATGGTGTAGAGCACCTCGAGCGGCATGTTGTATTTCGTCTGCTCGGGGACCTCGTCCTTCTTGCGCCGACGGTAGGCGATCGCCGCCCACAGCATCAGGCCCCACGTGACGATGCCGACCGCCCACGCGGCGATCCACGATCCGTTCCACAGGTTCTGGACGATCGGGCCCTCGGCCGTCGCGGGGTCGGGCAGGTCGAAGAAGAAGGCTTCGTTGGCGGTGCAGCCGGAGGCGATGAGGGCCACCAGGCCCAGGCCCCCCGCCATCGCGATCGCTCGCCGACCCCTGCCTGCCACGTATCGGACATTAGCGCACCTCCCGCTCCCCCGCCGTGAGGGGGCCGTGAGGGCCGAGGGGTACCGTCAAGGCGTGGCCCCGCCCCCCGCTGGCTACCTCGATGCGGCCTCCGGACAGCCCCTGAATCCGGCCGCCCGCGAGGCCCTGGCCGCTGCCGTCGACGCCGGCTGGGCCGACCCCGTCCGCCTCTATCGCGAGGGCCGGCGCGCCGCGCTCCTGCTCGATGCCGCCCGTGAGTCGGTGGCCTCCCGGGTGGGGGCCCGCCCGGCCGACCTGGTCTTCACCGGCTCGGGGGCCCAGGCCCTCCATCTGGGCCTCGCCGGGGCCCTGGCCGCCCGGCCCGACGGGGCCCTGGTCGCCTCGGCGGTCGAGCACAGTGCCGCTCTTGCCGTGGGCGATGCCCATGCCGCCGCCGGAGGCGAGGTCCGACTCGTGGGGGTCGACCGTCAGGCCCGCGTCGACGCCGCCGCCTTCGCCCAGGCCCTGCCGGGCGCCACCGTCGCCTGCCTGCAGACGGCCAACCACGAGGTGGGGACCCTCCAGCCGGTCGACCAGGTCGGCCGGGCCTGCGCCGAGGCCGGCGTACCCCTTCTCGTCGATGCCTCCACCACGCTGGGCCGGCTCGATCCCCCCGAGCACTGGTCGATGCTCACCGGCAGCGCGCACACGTGGGGCGGCCCCGCGGGCGTCGGCATCCTGTGCGTACGCCGTCCCACGCGGTGGCAGCCACCGGGGCCACAGGACGAACGCGGGCCCGAACTCATGAGCGTGCCGCTGGCTGTTGCTGCCGCGCGCGGACTGGAGTGGGCCGATGAGCAGCGCGCGCGCGATGCGGTCACGGCGAAGGCGCTGACCGATCAGATCCGCGACGTCGTGGCACGCGAGGTGCCCGATGTCATGCTGCTCGGCGATCCCAACGCGCGCCTTCCCTACCTCACCGCCTTCTCCTGCCTCTACGTCGACGGCGAATCGCTGGTGCTCGGGCTCGACCGCGAGGGATACGCCATCTCGAGTGGGTCGTCGTGCGTCGCGGATACGCGGCGCCCCAGTCACGTGCTCGCGGCGATGGGCGTGCTCACCCAGGGGAATGTGCGCGTCTCGCTGCCGTTCGGCGTCACCGACGAGACGGTGCGCGGCTTCCTGGATACGCTGCCCGGAGTCGTGCGCGATATCCGCGCCATCGTGCAGGCGCCAAGCGAGGACGGTGGGCGATGAAGGCAGACATCCGCCTCAACCAGCGCGGCTACAAGTGTCCGATGCCCGTCGTCTCCATTGCCCGCACCGCTCGCGACGCCGCAAGCGGCACCGTGATCGCCGTGGCATGCACCGATCCCGGTGCGGCCTCCGACATCCCCGCGTGGTGCGAGATGAAGGGCGTCGACTTCCTGGGCTCCGAAATCGAGTCCGACGGTGCCGTCACCTACTTCGTGCGCACCCGCTAGCCGATGGCGGCGGTCAACGTGACCGCCAGTCGCAGACGTTCGAGATAGTCGGATCGCGGGATCGCGATGCCACCGAGTGATCGCAGGTGCGGCGTGGCCCACTGCACATCGAGCAAACGTCCGTCGCGCGCGCCTGCCGTACCCCCGAGGGCCTCGACCAGGGCGACGAGTGCCACCTTCGACGCGTCGCGCTCACGGTGGAACATCGACTCCCCGGCAAACAATCCGCCTACCTGGACGCCGTACAGCCCTCCGACGAGATCATCGCCGTGCCAGACCTCGACGGAGTGCGCCCAGCCGAGTCGATGCAGTTCGCCGTACGCCGTGCGGAAGGCGGGCGTGATCCAGCCGTGCGGGCGCCGCGGATCGCCGCAGCCGGCCATGACGTCGTCGAAGGCGACATCGATCGTCGTGCGCAGTCGCCGGCACGAACGCTGCAGTGAACGCGACACGCGCAGGCCGTCGAGCGGCAGGATCCCGCGCGGATCGGGCGACCACCAGCCGATGGGACCGTCGCGCTCGGTCTCCATCGGGAACAGCCCGTGGCGGTACGCGTCGATGAGCGTGCTCGGCTCGAGGTCGGCGCCGACGGCGAGGAGTTCCTCACCCGCGGGTGCACCGGCGGGATCGGGCAGGTCCCACGCGTTGGGCGGGAGTTCTGCCGGCATCGGCTACGGCTGTGGGCAGCGCAGATGGGGTGCGATGTCGGCGGCCGCATCGGCACCGTAGGCCTGCTCGATGCGATCGAGGAAGTGCTGCTGCGCGAGCGCGTACTCCTGCGTGCCGATCGTCTCGATGACGTAGGTGGCGAGCAGCGAACCCACCTGCGCGCAACGCTCGTCCGACAGCCCCCACACCAGCCCCGACATGAAGCCTGCGCGGAAGGCATCGCCGACGCCCGTGGGATCGGCCTTCGCCTCCTCCTGCGGGCATGTCACGTGGATGGGCGCCTGTCCACGCCGCTCGATCCGCGCACCCTGCGGCCCGAGAGTGGTGACCCGGCAGCCCACACGGGACAGGATCTCGTCGGCTGACCACCCGGTCTTCTGCTCGGTGAGCGCGGCCTC
>NBNH01000104.1 GCA_004379115.1 Actinomycetales bacterium mxb001 | reverse complement strand
CTGACGAGAATCCCCGAGAAGATCCTGTCCTCCATGAAGACGTCTGTGCGATAGCGTCCGCCGTTCTTGTCGGACCACATGTTGAGGGTGCCCCCCTCGGCTGCCGCGAAGACCGCACTCTGGCCCTTCTGAATGCGGCAGGTCTCACCCGCGTCACTGAACTTCACCCAGATCGGTCCTGACGCTTCGTTGTAAATCGTGCCCACGATGCCGTCGTTGTCGTACTCGACCTTGTTGAGGGGCCCGCGAGCGGGCGGCCCCACGGGACAGTCGGGACCGTCGGCAGCAACCGCGCCGCCGGCAGTGACCGACTCCACGGGTGCCGGCGACTCGGCGGTTGATCCGCCAGCTCCGCAGGCGGAGAGGAGGAGGGCGCCTGCAACGGCGACGACGGGTGCCAATCTCATGTTCATGACCGTACGACGCCCCTCCCCCCGAGTGACGTTCCCCCAACGTGCCCGCATGTCATGGTGACCTCTCTCACCACTCGCGTGAGCCTACGCGTGAGATGGCCGATGGCCTCGGCGTCTTTCCGCGCCCTCCCCGCCTACATTGGTTCCATGCGAGCTATCCGCCTTGCCGCTGCCTCGATGGGGGTCCTTCTCCTTTTGTCTGCGTGCGGGTCGTCCACGACGTCGGATTCCTCGGTCGAGTCGGCCTCGGGATCGGGCGCGGTGGCCGCCGATGCTTCGGCCTGCCCGTCCGACCCGCCGGCGCGCAAGCCCCTGAAGGACAAGAACTGGGCTCCCCTACGCGACGGAGTGGTCGGGGCCGTCTACAACGAGACGTCCAACACGATCTATGTCGGCTTCCCCGGACAGGGAATCTGCGGGATTGCGCCGGGCGGCTATGCCCCCTACTCAGTGACCGAGCAGGTCTCGCAATACGACAACTGGGTCTACCCGCTCATCGTGTCGGCGACCGCCGACGGTTACAACGGGGTGTGCGTGGCGGCCGTGGATCCCGATGTCGGTTATCCGGGAGTTCTGATCGTTGGCAAGCCCGGGTGCAGCAACACGCGGAGCGCGTCGCGCGAGTACGACGATGTGCAGGAGCAAATGTCGACCCTCAGTGAGGACGAGAGCGTCGAGCTTCGCTATGGCAACACCGTGATCGTTGCCACTCGGCTTGAGGATGACGGTGACGTCGCCAAGCAGTGGACGGGCTCCGACACATGGGCGGTGACCGACTGGGCACGCATCGACCTGCGGGTCAAGCAGCTGTAGGCGAGGCCGGGCCGGGGACTTAGCCGCTCAAGCGCTACTTAATCGATGCTCCCCGGGGGAGCAACCCATTCGCAACGCTGCCCCGTGACCGAGGAGATGTGATCGAAGTCCCTGTCGTAGTGCAGCACGATCAGCTTGAGTCTGGATGCGGCAGCCGCAACCAGAAGATCGACAAGTTTGCGCCCGCGCAGTCCGCGTGAGGCGAGCTCACGCTGCACCTGCAGGGCCGCTTGCACATCGGCATCGACTATGTCGACCGTGCGCAAAGCCGCCAGAGACCTGGAGATCTCATCCCATTCACCCGCACTTCGGGCACTGAAGCCCATTTCTAGGTGCGCGAGAGACATCACGGCGCACGATGACTGGCTCGCACCCTCCAGGATGCGTGCGCGCACGCCGGGATCTCGCAGCCGAGTGAGCGCACTCGTGTCGACAAGGTGCACTAGCGCCACGCGGCTGCTCGATCCTCGTCGGAGAGGTCGACCTGGGCGAGGCGATCCAGCGCCGCCGCGAGATTGGCCACGCGACTGCTGCTGTCGGCAGCCAAGGCCAGCGCCTGATTCACCGTGTCCTTGATGGTCTGGGTGCCCAGGGCTGCACGTGCCGCGGCGAGCGCCTCGTCGTCGATGTCCACCAGTCTCTTCACGTGGGATATATTACGCATCATTCGTATATCCAATCTCCCGGGACTTGAAAGCTAGGTGCGAACGCCGGCCCGCCGCCAGGGGTGAGGCGGACCTGTGGACCTAGCCCTACGCCAGAGGGAGTACGTCGACCCCGAGGGCCGGCTTCATGTGCGCGCCATCAAAGCTCTAAGTCGGTCGGCGGGTGTGAGGTGATCGAGTCGTGATGTAGTCCTCACATATCTCCCTGAGCCGCCGCCCATCAATGGGTCTTCCATGGCCGGGGAAGACCGTGACGATTGGGAGCTGACGCAGACGCTCCAAGGACGAGACATAGTCAGCGATGTTGGCGCCCCGAATCTGATCGAGAAGTGCTTCGTCCTCCGTGAGGTCGTACACGACGTCACCGGAAAACAGCGTCCCACTCTGAGGCTCGAAGAGCGCGATGCTCCCCGGGCTGTGTCCGGGTAGGTGCAGTACTTCGAAGTGCCGATCGCCGAGATCGAGGACGTCGCCCTCATCAATGTCCACAAGAGTGCTTGGAGCCTCGAGCGCGTAGTTACGCGGGTCGTACCCGGGTGACGGGAGTTCAGTCAGCAGGCTCTCAGGTAGCTCCTCATCCTCCAGTCCGAGCTCTATCGCGAGTGTTGGGCCATGGAGGCTGCCCCTGTCTGGCTGTCTGATGCTCTCCGCCGGATGGGCAAGACAACTGTCAAACTCATGGGCACCGCCCATGTGGTCGAGATGTGCATGAGTCACGACTACCAGAGGGTCCCGTTCGAATAGCTGCGGAAGTGAGGAACGCAGCGGCACGACGCCGAGGCCGGTATCCACGACGAGGTCTCTCGTACGCCCGCGTACATGCCAGATGTTGGCGCGCAGCAGTGGATCCACGTGTGGCTCAGTGATGTATCGGACTGAGTCGCTGATTCGGGTGACGTGATACCACGAGCTCCTGGCGTCAGGTGTTGTATTCACACTCCAAGACCCCGGGGCTGCCCCTGCGTGATCTTGGTGAGGATGAAGAACGAGAGGCCCGCGACCAAGGGACCGACGATAGCCGTCAGATCGATACCGCCTAGAGCGTTGGCAACAGGACCCACGAAGACGTACGTGTTCACGCACAGGAGCGCCGCACCCGTGCCCAGAATGAAGGCCGTCGCTCCCGCCCAGTTCACTCCGCCACCAAACCAGAACGGACTGCGGGGAGAGTCATCGTGCAGGCCGAGCGCGTCGTAGCGATTGCGCCGCATGAGGATGTCGACGGCGTAAATCGTGATGGACGGCCCAAGGTAGGCAACGGTCAGCGTCAGCAGAGTGCTCAACGAGCTATAGAAGCTGTCACTCAGCAGGGCAATCAGGGCAATGACCGTGCCGATGAACGCATCGAAGATAACTGACCTGGCGCGCGACCACCGGATACCCATGGCCTGGAACGCGAGTCCCGAGGAGTAGGCGGTCAGCGAATTGTTGGCGATCGAACCGACAACGAGGATGAGGAGAAAGACCACGTAGAACCAGGCCGGGACGATCTCCTGAAGACTCGTCTGGGGATCAGACATGTCCACGACGGACCCAGCCAGAACGCCGATGCCGCCCAGGACGACGGCAGCTACGAAACCGCCGAGCCCGGTCCACGCGGCGGTCGCGAACTTTGACGTGCTCGCAGGCAGGTAGCGCGCATAGTCGGCGCCCGTTGGCCAGGAAAGTGGCAGGGCCGCCACCGCCGTGAAGCCGATGCTGACCATGACCCACAACTCCGCCCCTTCCAGGGGGACGAACTCGCTTGGTGCAAACGAGGCCTTCTGGAGGACGAAGAAGCCGAGGAGGAGGGCACCGATTCCGAGGCCTGCAGAGAACCACGTGCTGAGCCTGGCGATCGTTGCGTGGCCATAGACAGCGATCACGAACGTGGCTATGCCCACGACGATCGCGACGACGATCGTGAGCGCCGTTGAGTCACCGACATTGACGAGCGCGAGGAAGGCGAGACCTGCAAACGTCCCGACAGCAAGATTGATTGCGATATAGGCGATCGACGTCACCCAGCCGACGCCGGCACCGAGGATCCGATTGCCTCGCATTCCGTACTGGGCGCGCTGGACGACCACGCTTGCTGACCCCGTCGCAGGCCCACTGACAGCCAGGAATCCGACCAATGCCCAGAAGAGGTTGCCCAGGAGGAGGACGGCGAGGGACTGGAGGATGGAGAGGCCGAGGAGGGGGAGGAGACCGCCAACGAGGATGAAGATGTACGCGATGTTCGAGCCCATCCAGATCGTGAACAGCTCTCGAGGGCGTCCGTGTCGTTGGGCCGGCTCGATGTAGTCGATCCCCAGGGTCTCGATCGCGCCGAACTTGTCGACGGCGGCCTTGCCTGCCGGACCTTGTGCACTGGTTGGGGCTCTGGATTCCGAAGCGTCGCTCATTCGATCCTCCTATTGAACGAATGGCCAATATCTATTGAACTCAAAGTCAATAAGTCCGCGGGAGTCCTGTCAAGAGTTTTCGGGCTTTCCTTCTGGCCGGGGATCGCCTCGGCGGGGTCGACCCATGGCAGCAACGCTAGGGTCGACGGCGTGGTGGCTCGGGCCCGGAGGCAAACACCGGAAAGCCGCAGGCTGGAGATCCTCGAAGCGGCTTTGGCCGTGGCGGATGAGGTGGGATTCGATCGCTTGACCTCGCGGCGAGTGGGGATTCGAGCTGGCGTGGCTCCGGGCCTCATTCACCACTATTTCCGTACGACAGATGACTTGATCGCGGCCACTTTTGGGCGCCTTGCCGCCCTCGAGCACGCTGCTCTGCAGGAACGCATTTCGAACCTCCCGCCGTGTGCAGCACTCGCCACTCACGTGTCGAGCCACCTGGCCGTTTCAGAAGGTGACGCACGCCTGTGGATGAGTGCCTGGGTGGCCGCACCGCAGCGACCTGAACTTGCCGCAGAGGTGGATAAGTGGATGTTGGCGGGCCTGGAAATGCTGGCCGATCTGCTCAATCAAGGGAAGCAATCGGGAGACTTCACGATCGATGACGGAAGGGCCAGCGCCTACCGCATCCTCGTCCTGCTCGACCGCTCGTCGAGCATGCTCGACGAG
>NBNH01000103.1 GCA_004379115.1 Actinomycetales bacterium mxb001 | reverse complement strand
CGTCGGCGTCTGCGACGAGGGACACGCGCTCCAGGAATCCCCCGAGCGTGGCCTCGTCGTCATCACGTTCGAACTCGACGGCAACGGACTCGAGTTCGGCCAGGTTTTCGAGGCGGGTCTCGTCCTGCGGATCCTGCGAGGCCTGAAGCTCGGCGACATAGCCGGTCTGCTCGAGCACGGCCTGGAGCACCGTCGCCGGCCCCGCACCGGACTCGACGAGGGTGCGCAGGTCGGTCATGAGCCGGGCGAAAGACTCCACCTGCGTGAGCGAACGCGTGGCAAGGCCCGGGATCTCGGCTGCCCGATCAAGGGCAGCGCCGAAGGAGATGCGCTCGCGCTGGGCGAAGGACTCGATGACCTCCTCCGCACGGTCTCCGATACCGCGCTTGGGGACGTTGAGGATGCGGCGCACGGAGACGTCGTCGTCGGGGTTGGCGATGGCCCTGAGGTAGGCGATGGCATCACGGATCTCCCGGCGCTCGTAGAAGCGCACGCCACCCACGACCGTGTAGGGCAGGCCCACCCTGATGAGGATTTCCTCGATGGACCGGGACTGCGCATTGGTGCGATAGAAGATCGCGATGTCCGCCGGTCGGAAGCCGGCCTCGTCGCTCAAGGAATCGATCTCGTCAGCGATGAAGCGGGCCTCGTCGTGCTCGTCGTCAGCGACATAGACGACGATCGGCTGGCCCGCACCCTCCTCGGTCCAGAGCCGCTTGGGACGTCGCCCCGTGTTGCGGGCAATGACGCGATTGGCAGCGTCGAGGATGGTTTGCGTCGACCGGTAGTTCTGCTCGAGCACCACCGTGCGCGAATCGGGGTAGTCGCGCTCGAACTCCTCGATGTTGCGGATCGTCGCCCCGCGGAACGCGTAGATCGACTGGTCGGCATCGCCGACCACGCAGAGTTCGGCGGGGGGAATCCCATCGCTGCCGTCGCCGACGAGTTCGCGCACCAGCACGTATTGGGCGTGGTTGGTGTCCTGGTATTCGTCAACCAGCACGTGGCGGAAACGACGGTGATAGTGCTCGGCAACGTCGGGATAGAGCTGGAACAGCGCCACGGTCGAGCCGATGAGGTCATCGAAGTCGAAGGCGTTGGCACGCCTGAGCCGGCGCTGGTATTCGGCATACGCCTCGGCCAGGACCTGGTCGGCGGGCGACTCGGCCTTTCGCGCGAAGGTCTCCTCATCGATGAGTTCGTTCTTCAGTTGGGAGACGCGGGACGACATGGCGCGCGGCGGGAAGCGCTTGGGGTCGAGGTCGAGGTCGCGCAGCACCATGGCCATGAGGCGTTGGGAGTCGGCGGCGTCGTAGATCGAGAAGGACGTGGAGATGCCCAGCCGTGATGCCTCGCGGCGCAGAATGCGCACGCACGCGGAGTGGAACGTCATGACCCACATGGCACGGGAGGCGGGCCCGACCAGGGAGGCAACGCGTTCGGCCATCTCGCGCGCCGCCTTGTTGGTGAAGGTGATCGCGAGGATCTCGCTCGGGCGAACGTCGTCTTCGCGGATGAGGTGGGAGATGCGCTGCGTGAGGACCCTCGTCTTGCCGGATCCGGCGCCCGCCACGATGAGAAGGGGGGTGCCCCGATGAATCACCGCATCACGCTGGGCGGGGTTCAAGTCGGGCACCGCCCGATGGTACGGCCGGGCAATGACAATGGCCGACGTCAGGGGACGACGACCTTGACCCTGCCATTCATGTAGACGGCGAGTACCTGCTCGACACCGGGCGCGCTCTGGTAGGTCACGAACCATCGCAGTTTGCCGAAGTCGGGCGGAGCCGACGTGGCACGCATGAGGTCGAGGCCCACGAGCGGGTTCTCCAGGGGGAATCGATCGGCATGGCCCATGCGGAACTCCTGAGCGAGACGAAGGGCGCGCTGGGCGCTCAGGGCAGGCTTCTCGACGCCCAGACTCCCGACACGCGGCATAGGTCGAAGCTCTGCCGTGCGGAAACACAGGCCCCGGTAGAGCAACTGAAGACTGGCGGACTGGTCGTCCGCGCCGGGCGTGCGCACAACGACCCGATAGTCGACGGTGTTGTCGATGAGATCCCGCGCGCTAGTGGCCGGAGTGGTGTCGGGGTCGGGTGCGAGCAGGCTGACCTCGATGGGACTGACACTCGCCGCGGTCGCCTTAGCGCCGAATTCCTTGCGCACCATGCGGGCGAGGTTGAGCGAAGCCACCTGCTTGTTGGCCTCTGCGAGAAGAGGCGACACGTTGCCCGTCCACCCGCAGACCTCGAACACAGCGGATGCCGGCGTCGTGGGTGCCAGGAGCGCGGCGGTGAGCCCGGCGGCAGCGGCGGCGACAGCGGTCCGCTTCAGCATGCGTCCTCCCCCACGGTTGTCAGCGCAGGTACGCGACGACGCGCGCGTCCACGTCGAGGGAGCCGGTGACCGTGCGACGCAGGGTGCCCTTGGCGTCGAGCGGCACGATGACGAGACCGGATATCGACGACTGGCGCGGGACGACCATCGACGGCGTCGATGGCTCGCCCATGGACCAGAACACGACGGAGCCGCCCTTCTTGGCTGCCGTGACGCGCACCTGCAGGACAGCTGCGACCGCACCTTCGACAACGGATGCGAACTTCGGCTCAGCCAGGCCGACCGGTCGCGCATCGGCAGCCTTCTCGTCTTCCCCGAGGACCGCACCCAGCGTTGTGGGCTTGGCGCGCACGGTCGCCGGAGTCACCGGGATGAGCAGCGATCCGAGTTCGGGGGTGCGAACAGCGGATGCCTGGACGGCGAGGATGACATCGACCGGCCCGCGACCGGTGTTCACGACGGTGATGCGGCCCTCGGCGTCGAGGGCGGCCAGGAACGTGGTGGTCACCGTGTCCTTGCGGCGGTAGGGCAGCACGGGCGTGGCCACCGTGCGCTTGTCGCCCGTGCGGCGCAGGACGAGTTGGCCCATCTGGTTGGCATTCGTGGCGGTGACAGTCAGCAACGCGCCGGCCGGAGGACCATCGCTCGTGGACGCCTTGCCGACGTCGATGACCCGCTTCTCGCCGGCCTGCAGGGGAAGCTGGAGTTGTGCCGAGTCGTAGACCACCTCGTTGGCGTGGGCCAGGAGTCGGCCGCCGGTCGCAGCGGCAGCCTCCGGGGTCACGAAGTAGCCGACGAGATCGGCCACCACATGCGTTGCGCCAGAGTCGGTGGTCAATGCCACCGTGCCATCCGAGGCGAGCGGCAGGATCGTGACGACCTCACGGCGTACGTTGACATCGACTGAGTCCAAGTTGCCGGTCACTGACGTGCGCAACGTCGCGGGCGAGTTGGACCCGACCGTGGAGACGCGCAGTGCGACCGCCCGCACGCCACCCTGAGGCACTCCCTTGCGATTGGCGATGTCGAGAACGACCGGGGTGCCGGGCCCACCGCTGGATCGGGCGGCGAGACGGCACGGCTGACCGTGGATTCCCTCGCCAGTCCGCGTATCCAGGATGCGCTCGGGGGCGACCGGCAGATAGTCCAGGCCCGCACCCGGCTCCATGGGCGTGGGAGACGGCGTACGGGACGCAGGGCAGAACGGGGCTGGCGTGGGATCGCCACCCCAGAAGCTGGTCTGGGCAGCGGCGCCATCCCAGGACAGCGAGATGTGAATGTGGTCGCGGTGGCAGTAGGTGTCGTAGTCCGAACCGGGCGTGCTGTAGCAGCCCTTGAGCTCACTCCAGCGACCCGTGTAGGACTCCCAGATCTCGCTACCCCAGCCGATGTACATGACACCGAGACGACGAGCCATCGCGAACTGGTTGCCGTTGTCATCGGTGGCAAGAAGCCAATTGAGGAATGACTCGGCCTGCGCATTTTGCTCAGGAATGCGCTGACTGATCATCCAGTCGAGTGCGCGCCCCTCCTTGTGCTCGCTTCGTCCACCCTCGCTGCAGTCACGCGGAATCCAAATGTCAGACGAGTCGACGTAGGTGGCGCGGATGAGCGCGGCGAGCTTCTCCGAGCCCGGCTTGGGAGTGGGCGAGCAGATGTACTGGCCCTGGTAGCCGGGGAGGGGATCGACCTCGATGGGCAGGGTGGCCGGCGCAGCCGGCGGGGGCGGCAAGGGGACGTCCTTGTCGGGATCCTTGCTACTCGGGTCCTTCTTATCCCTCCCGGGCCCTTCGCCCGAAGGCGCCTCTTCGCCGTGGACGAAGTCGCCGATCGGCCCGTCGCTCGGGCTTGCCGTCGACTGCGAGGGGCTGTGGTCGGCCTCGCCGATCGCCGTCGCCTGGGCGGCCGGGGGGAGGAGGAGGACCAGTGCGGCGCCGACGGCGCTCACTCCCGCGGCGGCGGAGAGTGCGCCCCAGTGGAGGCGCCGGGGGCGCCCGGGGTCGGCAGACACGCCGTCCACGGTAGCCTCTGGAACCCCGCGAGTCCCTCGTGGAACGGGCGTTTCCCCAGGAAACTCCGACATCCTGCCCCTTTCCCTCACGACCGCCACCCTGGAGACCGCGTGCTGGACGCCACCCCTGCCGACCCCGTGGAGCGCGCCCTCGTGGTCACCGCCCACCCCGACGACGTCGATTTCGGGGCCGCCGGCACGATCGCCCAGCTCGTAGCCGCTGGCACGGCCGTGACCTACTGCATCGTCACGGACGGCGATGCCGGCGGCTTCGACCCGCAGATCCCACGGTCCGAGATCCCCCGCATCCGCCGTGCCGAGCAGGTCGCAGCTGCGGCCGTCCTCGGCGTGGACGATGTTCGCTTCCTGGGGTATCGAGACGGTGAACTCGAGGTGTCGCAGGGCCTACGACGCGACATCAGTCGGGTGATCCGCCAGGTGCGACCGCAGCGCATGTTCATCCAGTCGCCTGAGCGCAACTGGGCGCGCATCCCGGCCTCGCATCCCGATCACATGGCCGCTGGCGAGGCGGCGATCTTCTCGATCTATCCCGACGCACGCAATCCCTTCGCTCATCCCTCGTTGCTCAACGACGAAGGCCTCGACGCCTGGACCGTGCACGACGTCTGGGTCATGGGAGCACCCGAGCCCAACAGGGTGGTCGATGTCACCGATCAGCGACCACTGAAGATCGCCGCTCTGCGCGCGCATGACAGCCAGACCGCACACATGGATGATCTCGATGAACGCATCTCGCAGTGGATGACGGCTGCCGCCCAGGCCGCTGGACTACCGGAAGGTCGGCTCGCCGAGGCCTTCATGGTCGTCTCCATCCCCTGACACGGCGGATAGGCTGACGTCGTGGAATTCGTCTACAACGCCCTCGTCGTCCTGCACTTCATCGGCCTCGCCAGCCTCCTCGGCGGCTTCCTCGTGCAGATGAAGTCGCCCGAGAAGGGCGTCAATCCAGCCATGCTCCACGGCGCCCTGGTCCAGTTGGTCACCGGCGTCCTGCTGGTCGGCATCGCCTCGGCTGGCCTCGTCCCCGGCGAAGAGGTCGACCACGCCAAGATCACGGTGAAGTTGGTCATCGTCCTCATCATCACGGCCCTGGCCTTCGTGGGTCGCCGTCGCACTCCGCCTCAGGTGGCGCTGTGGGGAGCCATCGGAGCGCTCACCCTCGTCAACGTCATCATCGCGGTCTTCTGGAACTAGCCGAGCGGCTCTCTGCCACTTTCGAGCGAGTTAGAGACACTTACTCGCCCCGAGAAGTCTCCCTAACGTGCTCCGAAGCTCATTCCCGGCTCATTCCCACTCGAAACGAACCGAGAGTGGGAGAAGGCGAACGGCTTTGCCGGTCGCTACTCCCACTCGATGGTTCCGGGGGGTTTGCTCGTCACATCCAGCACCACCCGATTCACATCCCGTACCTCATTGGTGATGCGCGTGGAGATGCGCGCGAGCAGGTCGTAGGGCAGCCGCGACCAGTCGGCCGTCATGGCGTCTTCGCTCGACACCGGTCGCAGGACGATGGGATGTCCGTAGGTGCGGCCGTCTCCTTGCACTCCGACCGATCGCACGTCGGCGAGCAGGACTACAGGGAACTGCCACACATCGCGGTCGAGCCCGGCGGCGGTCAACTCCTCGCGGGCGATGGCATCGGCCGCGCGCAGGATCCGCAGGCGGTCGGCATCGACGGCGCCCACGATGCGGATCGCTAGCCCCGGCCCGGGGAAGGGGTGGCGCCACACGATCTCGGGCGGGAGGCCGAGCTCCAGTCCGACCTGGCGCACCTCGTCCTTGAACAAGGTCCGCAAGGGTTCGACCAACGTGAAGGCGAGGTCGTCGGGCAGTCCTCCCACGTTGTGATGGCTCTTGATGTTGGCCGTGCCCGTACCCCCGCCGGACTCGACGACGTCGGGATAGAGCGTGCCCTGCACGAGGAAGTCGACGGCTTGACCCTGCTGGCCAGCCTCGGCGACGACTCCGCGCGCCGCATCTTCGAAGACGCGGATGAATTCACGGCCGATGATCTTGCGCTTCTGCTCGGGATCCGACACACCCGCCAAGGCGGTCAAGAAGCGCTCCTGCGCATCGACGACGACGAGGCGTACGCCGGTGGCCGCGACGAAGTCGCGCTCGACCTGCTCTGCCTCGCCGGCGCGCAGGAGCCCGTGATCGACGAAGACGCAGGTGAGCTGATCGCCCACCGCTCTTTGCACCAGTGCCGCCGCGACGGCGGAGTCGACACCGCCCGAGAGCCCACAGATCACCAGTCCGTCACCGACCTGCTCGCGAACGCGGGCGACCTGCTCTTCGATGACTCCGGACGTCGTCCACGTGGGGGCACACCCGGCGACGTCGTGCAGGAAGCGCTCGAGGATGCGCTGGCCGTGCTCGGAATGGATGACCTCGGGGTGGAACTGGACGCCCGCAAGTCGCCGTGCGGGGTCTTCGAAGGCCGCCACCGGCGCTCCCGCCGATTGCGCGGTGACGACGAAACCGTCGGGTGCCACGGTGACCGAGTCGCCGTGCGACATCCACACCGACTGTTCGCTCGGAAGGTCCTGGAAGAGTGCGCTGTCGGCCTTGGTGACGGCCAGCGGGGTGCCGCCGAACTCGCTCAGACCGGTGCGCTCGACCGTGCCGCCCAGTGCCTGCGCCATGGCCTGGAAGCCGTAGCAGATCCCGAAGACCGGCACCCCAGCGGCGAACAGTGCGGGATCCACGCGAGGAGCGCCGTCGGCGTATACGCTCGACGGCCCGCCGGACAGCACGATCGCCACGGGATTGCGCGCGAGCATGTCGGGCACCGACTCGGTATGCGGGACGATCTCGGAGTACACGTGCGCCTCGCGAACGCGCCGGGCGATGAGCTGGGCGTACTGCGCGCCGAAGTCGACGACGAGGACGGGACGGGGCGCGTCGCTCATACGGCGAGCGTAGTCACGCGGGACCGAACGCTAGGACGAGGGCGTAGGTGGCCGCACTCAGCGTGATGAGGGCCAGGGTGGCCAGGCCGATGACGAAGGCCGCCGTGGCCAGGCCACGTCCTCCGCGCACGGGCCCGATGGCAGACCGGCGAATGGCCACGCGACCGAGGACCATGCCGAGGACGCTGCCGAGGACGAGGAGTGGACCCAGGCCCAGCAGGGCCAGGACGAAGGCCCAGATGCCGATCCACGACGGGCGGGGCGCCTCCGACTCGGGCGCCGCCGCCTCGGCAACGGGCGATTCGGGCGCGGGGCTGTCCTCCACGCGCGACAGGCTAGTGCGCGCAGCGCCCGGACCCCGGACGGCCAGCCGCCAGGCAACTCCTCTTTTCCCCTGCGGGATTCGCCCCCCTCCCCTAGCGTCGGCCTTACCTGCCGACGGGCGGGTCGGCGCCGCTGGCGCCTGGAGGACCCCGGGAGAGCCATGACTCACATTCCCATCAGCGTCACCGTCGACGGTGCGCTGTACGAAGCCGAGGTCGAGCCCCGCAGCCTTCTCGTCCACTTCCTCCGCGAAGACATCGGGCGAGTCGGCACGGTCGTGGGCTGCGACACCTCGAATTGCGGCGCCTGTACGGTGCTGCTCAACGGCCGCAGTGTGAAGTCCTGCAGCGTTCTCGCTGTGCAGGCCGACGGCGCCACCGTGTTGACTGTTCAAGGCCTGGCCGAAGGCGACGGCAAATGGCATCCCGTGCAGCAGGCCTTCAAGGAGTGCCACGGCCTCCAGTGCGGCTACTGCACCCCTGGCATGGTCATGTCGACCGTTGACCTGCTCCAGGAAAACCCCAACCCCTCGGAGGACGAGATCCGCGAGGGCCTCGAGGGCAACCTGTGCCGGTGCACCGGCTATCACAACATCGTCAAGTCCGTGCAGTTCGCGGCCAACATGATGGGAGGCACTAAGTGACCGAGACCATCGACGTTGCCGCGTCGGCCATCGGCCGGCCCCTGCGCCGCAAGGAGGACGCTCGACTCCTCCACGGCCAGACCAACTGGACCGACAACATCCAGCTGCCCGGCACCTTGCACATGGCGATCCTGCGCAGCCCCATGGCACACGCCAAGATCACCCACATCGACGTCTCCCCGGCCCTGGATCGCCCGCACGTCGTGGCGGCGTACAGCGCCAAGGAGCTCGGCGACCTCAACGGCACGGTCCCGTGTGTCTGGCCGGTCACCGACGACATCCAGATGCCGGCCTTCCACGCGCTCGCGGTCGACAAGGTCCGCCACGTGGGCGACTGCGTCGCCGTCGTGATCGCCAACACCAAGTACGCCGCGGCCGACGCACTCGACGCCATCGAGGTCGACTACGAGCCGCTCCCCGCGGTC
>NBNH01000102.1 GCA_004379115.1 Actinomycetales bacterium mxb001 | reverse complement strand
CAGAAGCTCGCGTTCGCGCTCAACGACCAGGACTACGAGGCCGTCGACGTCTGCGTGATCCCACCCTTCACGGACCTGCGATCCATCCAGACCCTCATCGACGGTGACGGCTACCGGATCTCGTATGGCGCCCAAGACCTGTCGGTTCATGACGCGGGTGCCTTCACCGGCGAGATCTCCGGAGCCATGCTCGCGAAGCTGGGATGCACCTATGTACTCGCAGGGCACAGCGAGCGACGCCAGTACCACGCGGAGGATGACGATGTCGTCGCCGCGAAGGTGCGTGCCGCCTTTCGTCATTCACTGGTCCCGATCCTGTGCGTCGGGGAGGGTCTCGAGGTGCGCCAGGCGGGCGAGCAGGTGCCCCACACTCTGGCCCAGGTCGCCGCTGCCCTCGACGGTCTGACGGCGGAGCAGGTGGCCTCCATGGTGATCGCGTACGAGCCCGTGTGGGCCATCGGCACCGGGCACGTCGCAACCCCCGAGGACGCTCAGGAGGTCTGCGGGGCGATCCGGGGGTGGGTGGACGGCTCGTATGGCCCATCGGCCGCACAGGCCGTGCGACTGCTATACGGCGGCTCGGTGAAGGTGTCCAATGTGGCGGGAATCATGAACCAGCCCGACGTCGACGGTGCGCTCGTGGGGGGTGCCAGCCTGGACCCGGACGAGTTCGTGGGACTGGTTCGCTACCGACTGCTGGCGGTCGAGGCTCCCGAGGGCTGACCAGGCCCCGTGGTACCGTCTCCCGTCGGTGCTGGACACCCACCCGACCCCCCTGGAGGAAGCCGCGCATGACCACCGCACTGGTGATCGGACTCTCGGTGTTGCTCGTCATCACGAGCGTTCTCCTCGTCGTACTCATCCTGCTGCACCGCGGCAAGGGCGGCGGACTCTCCGACCTCTTCGGCGGCGGGGTAAGTTCGTCCATCGGCGGCTCCTCTGTTGCCGAGAAGAATCTCGACCGACTCACCATCGGCATCGGCTTGGTGTGGACCGCCAGCATCGTGGCGGTCGGGCTCCTCGTCCGTACCGGCGGCTGAACCGCTTACCAGGAGGACTGCCGTGGCCGGAGGAAGCGCGATTCGGGGGAGCCGCGTCGGCGCGGGTCCCATGGGCGAGGCCGAGCGCGGTGAGACCGCGCCGCGGATCTGGGTGACCTTCTGGTGCGCTCGAGGTCATGAGACGACGCCGAGCTTCGCGGCTGATGCTCCGATTCCCGACACCTGGGACTGTCCTCGCTGCGGTTGGCCGGCCAGCCAGGACGAGCAGGCCCCGCCGGCACCCCCCAAGATCGAGCCCTACAAGACGCATCTGGCCTACGTGAAGGAACGCCGCAGCGACGCTGACGGCGCGGCGATCCTCGAAGAGGCGCTCAACAAGCTGCGCCGCACCTGAGGTCAACCCAGTAGGGCGGCCGCCTCGTTGTCGACCCACAGCAGCGTGGCCTCTCGACCCCGGGCCCCGGCCGCGGGCAGGTCACGTGGGTCCGTCGACGGATCAGCGCAGCGCGCGACCGCTTCGGCTTTGCTCTCACCCGCCGCCATGATCCAGACCTGACGCCCTGCCCGGATCGATGGCAGGGTCAGGCTGATGCGCACGGGCGGGGGCTTGGGCGAGTCGGTGACCGCCACTACCGCACGACCGGACATGAGCGCGTTTGAGTGCGGAAAAAGAGACGCGATGTGTCCCTCGGGTCCTATGCCCAGCATCACGACGTCGAAGGCCGGAACGGAAGCACCGGATGGGGCGCATCTCGCTAGCTCATCCGCGTAACCATCAGCGGCATCCTCTGGCTCGAGTGCGCGCGCTGGCATCGCGTGCACGTTCGCTTCCGGCACAGGCAGGGCATCCAGCAGCGCCTCACGCGCCTGCGTCACATTGCGCTCAGGATCGCCATCGGGCAGGTAGCGTTCGTCCCCCCACCACAGGTGTACGGCGGCCCAGTCGATGGCAGCCGCCGCCGGCTGGTCTCGCACGGCCCCGAGGCAGGCGATGCCGATGCCGCCGCCTGTCAGCACGACGTCGGCACGCCCGCGAGCGGCCACTGCGCCCGCGATCTCGTCCACGAGCGCGGCCGCAATGGTGTCGGCGAGGGCCGGAGCATCCGCCGAGACGCGGATATCGAGAGAAGTCACGACGCCGCCGGAGGTGCGGTGCCGAGCAGCGCCTCGCCGTAGATCTCATCGGGGTCGAGCCTGCGAAGCTCCTCGCTGAGAAGTTCGGGCAGGGGTCGTCGAGGTAGCGCAATCGTCGAGTCGGGGATGCCGGGGCGCGAGAGGACGGCGACGTTGTGCTCGGGTCGAGCGATGCGCAGATCGCCGGTTGCCGTGACCAGGACGGCCTCGGTGATGCCCGGCCCCTCGCTCGTGCGAAGCTCCACGCCCATTCCCAAGCACTCGCGCAGCCACGACACGAGAAGGATGGCGCTCGGATTGTCAGCCTCCGCCGCAACGGAGGCTGAGCGGATGGGTCCATGGGTCAGATCCAGCATGGATGCCAGAGCGCTGCGCCATGACGTCACGCGCGTCCAGGCGAGGTCGACATCGCCGGGAACGTATCCCGCACGCCGTTCCGCCAGTGCGCTCATCACGTCGCCCGCCGTCGACAGGTCGGTGATGCGCCGTTGTGCGTGCCGCCCGATCGGATCGTCGGCCGGCACGGGGGGCGCGTCCGCGGGCCACCACGCCACGACGGGCGTGTCAGGAAGCAGCAGGGGTATGACCACCGAGTTGGCATGCCCTGAGCGGTCGCCCCGAAGGCGGATGATGGCGACCTCCCCGGGGCCGTCATCGCCACCGACCATGACCTGCGCGTCGATCTGGTCGGGCCCGCGACCGGGTCGCGGAATGAGGGTCAGGATGCGCATCGGATGCTGTCGGGCGGAGAGCACGGCGGCCTCGGTCGCATCGGAGGCGAACTCCTCGTCGGTGAGGATGAGCATGGTGAGGACCATGCCGGTCGCGGGAGAGCCCATGCGGTGCCGCTCCTCGGAGATGGCACGCGAGATGGCGCCGCCGCTCGTGTCCTCGAGCCTGATCATGGTCTCCGCCAGGTGCGTCCGTCGCGGGCGATCATGTCGTAGGCCGACGAGGGTCCCCAGCCTCCGGACGCATACTGCTCCGGCTGCCCGAGGTCGGCCCAGCAGTCGAGAACGGGGTCGAGGATCTTCCAGCTCAGGTCGACCTCGGTGCTGTTGGGAAAGAGCGGGGGCTCGCCCAACAGGACATCGAGGATGAGTCGCTCATACGCCTCGGGACTCGTATCGACGAAGGAGTCGCCGTACTGGAAGTCCATGGTGACGTCGCGTACCTCCATGCCGGGCGTGTTGGGGACCTTCGATCCAAATCGCACGGTGATGCCTTCATCGGGCTGGATTCGGAACACAAGAGCGTTATCCGAGAGCTCCTCGACCGCCTGGCTGGCAAAAGGCAAGTGCGGCGCGCGCTTGAAGATCACGGCCACCTCGGTGACGCGACGACCCAACCGCTTGCCCGTCCGAAGGTAGAAGGGCACCCCTGCCCATCGACGGTTCTCGACGGTCACGCGCATGGCCGCGAACGTCTCCGTGGTCGACGTCGGGGGGATGCCCTTCTCTTGCAGGAAGCCGACGACGGGGACCCCGCCTTGCCAACCGGCCGCATACTGGCCCCGTGCGGTGTGCAGTTCGATATTGGACGGCAGCTGGACAGCGCTGAGGACCTTCTCCTTCTCCGCGTGCACTTGAGCGGACGAGAAGGACAGCGGCTCCTCCATTGCGGTGAGCGCCAGGAGTTGCAGGAGATGGTTCTGAATGACATCACGAGCCGCACCGATACCGTCGTAGTAGCTTGCGCGTCCACCGATGCCGATGTCCTCGGCCTGTGTGATCTGCACGTTGTCGACGTAGTTGCAATTCCAGATCGGCTCGAACATCGCATTGGCGAAGCGAACCGCCAGGATGTTTTGGACCGTCTCCTTGCCGAGGTAGTGGTCGATGCGGAAGATCTCGTCGGGGGAGAACGCCTCGCTGAGTACCTCGTCGAGGGCCTGCGCGCTGGCGAGGTCGCGTCCGAAGGGCTTTTCGACGACAACGCGCCGCCACTCGTCGCCCGTCGAGTCGGTCAGCCCCGACTCTCGCAGGTTCGAGACAACGACAGGGAACAGCCCAGGCGGGATCGACAGGTAGAAGACGTGATTTCCCATGGTGCCGCGCTCGGCATCGAGGGTGTCAACCTCCGACTTGAGGCGTGCATAGGCTTCGGGATCTTGGATGTCACCGGCCACGAAGCGGATCCCTGCGCTGAGTTGCGCCCAGACGTCTTCCCGAAACGGCGTACGCGCGTATTCCCTGACCGCGTCATGGACCTCCGCGGCGAAGTCCTCGTCGGCCCACTCGCGCCGGGCGAACCCGACGAGAGCGAAACCCGGCGGGAGGAAGCCGCGATTGGCAAGGTCGTAGATCGCGGGCATGATCTTCTTGCGCGCCAAGTCGCCCGTGACGCCGAAGAGGATCATGCCGCACGGACCGGCGACCTTGGGAAGGCGCCGATCTCGTGGATCTCGCAGCGGGTTGCTCACGCGCGAGCTGCCTCCAGGGCGCGCGTCACCGTGTCGAGGAGTTCGGCCCAGGACTGCTCGAACTTCGCGACGCCCTCGTCCTCGAGGTGAAGGCAGACCTCGGTTTCGCTGATGCCGAGGGCCTCCAGGGACTCCCAGACCGCTTTCGAAGCGTCCTGGGTGTCGGTCACGGTGTCGCCGCGGAAATTGGTGCTGTCGGCAGATGCGCGCAGGGTCGCCTCGGGCATGGTGTTGACGCATCCATCGACCACCAGCCCCATGACGTACATGTCGGCCGGGAACGCCGGATCCTTCACGCCCGTGGATGCCCACAGTGGTCGCTGGGGGTGAGC
>NBNH01000010.1 GCA_004379115.1 Actinomycetales bacterium mxb001 | reverse complement strand
GGCACGAGGAACGCATCCGCAAGTTGCTCAGGGGTGAGGAGCGGGTCGGCGACGAGCATCGCCAGGACGTCTTCGCGCGCGACGGTGTTGCAGTACGCCGCGTGATCGGGCCAGGTCGTCTCCCCCTGTCGGTTGCCCGCGCACAGTCCACCGGTGAGCGCCAGCGGCCGATCAGGAGCCACCTGTGCGATGCGCGCATCCCCCCAGGCATCGAGGATGGCGATGTTGTAGGCCATATGCACGGGAACAGCGGCCAATCGGGCGATGGCTTCGTCGGTGGTGCCGCACGTCTGCAGGAGATAGCGCATGACGAGGCCGATACCGAATCCCTGCCCGGCGACGCGGCGGCCGCCGAATGCCAGCGAGACCGTGAGCCCCTGGTCGTTGATGCCATCCATGAGGCCCCATCCGCAATCGGACATGCCGAGCACGGCGCGGCCGGACCAGTGCGTGCGCAGGGCGAGGGTGTCCGACAGCGCCGGCGGGTAGTCGTAGTTGCGCAGCATCACCGGACGCGGGCCCGGCAGCATTGCCAACGAGCACGCCGAGACCAGGGCGGGCGGACACCACTGACTCAAGAAGCGCGACTCCAGGTCGCCCCCGCCCACGGCCTCGACAAGAGCGTCGTAGTCGTCCAGCAATTCGGGCATGTAGCGCGCGAGTGCAGCGCGACTGTCGGCATACGACGGACGGCTCTCCTCGCCCTCGTGCAGGAACCAGCGGCGGTAGGAGGGCCAGGCGCGCTCGAACTCAGCCGCGGCGGCGGCACCCGGAACGATTCCCGCATCGACGCAACGGAAAGGAAGGACCATGTCAGCCAGGTGCACCGGGAACGGCTCACCCGCCATGGAGTCCTCCTTCCGGGTGCATGACAAGCGTGCCATCAACACGCTGGTGCCTCCGCGCATCGCCTCGCGCCTGTCCTAGGGTAGCCCGGTGCGACCTGACGAATACGCCGCTCATGACGCCGTGTCGCTCGCCGAACTCGTGCGTGTTGGCGATGTCACACCCGCCGAACTCCAGTCGTGCGCGATCGCTGCGCACGAGCAGATGCGAGAAGCGGTCAATGCTGTCGTCGACGTCCAACCGCGCAATGCTGACCGATTGGCATCCAGCGGTCCCCTGGCCGGCGTACCCACCCTGATCAAGGACCTCTTCCACGGCGAGGTTGGCACCGTGTGCGGCAATGGCAGTCGGCTGTCGGAGGGATGGCAGATCACGTCGACCACCCAGATCTATGAGCGCACCCTGGCCGCGGGCATGAATCCCATCGGGCGTTCGACCACGTCGGAGTTCGGGATCATGGGCACCACTGAGACTCTCGCCCAGGGCATCACGCGCTCACCGTGGAGCGCCGACCACATGGCGGGTGGATCCAGTGGCGGCGCCGGTGCCGCCGTCGGCTCCGGCATCGTGCCGATCGCGTTGGCCAGCGATGGGGGTGGCTCCATTCGCATCCCCGCCTCGTCCTGTGGAGTCGTCGGGCTCAAGCCCAGCCGCGGCCGCGTGCCGTTCGGACTGCGTCACAAGGAGCCACTCATCGGCTGGGCGGTGCAGTTCGCCGTCACCCGCACCGTGCGCGACACCGCGGTGGCGCTCGACGCGCTGTGCGGTCCGATGCTCGGCGATGTCGAAGGGATGGCGCGACCCGAGATTCCCTTCGCCGACGCCATGCGGACTCCCACCGGGCCCTTGCGCATTGCCTGGTGGTCCTATCCCTGGTCCGGTCACGACCCCGACCCCGTCATCGTCGAGGCCACGCAGGCCACCGCCCGGCTCCTCGAGGACATGGGACACCACGTCGAGGCCGCCACCCCGCGATTCGACTGGGAGACCTACCTGCAGGCCATGACCGATGTCTGGGCCAGCACCAATGCGTTCACCATCGACGACTTCGCCCGGGCCGTTGGACGCGAGGTCAACGCCGACACCGTCGAGGGTGCGACGCTGCGCATGGTGGAAGAAGGACGGCGAGTCTCGGCCAAGGACCTCCTGTCCGCCATCGACGTCGAGACATCGCTCACGATGGTCATGAATGACTTCTTCTCCCGCTACGACGTCCTGCTCACGCCGACACTGGCCGCGACCTTGGCACCGGTGGGCGAGTACGACCCACATGCACTGACTCCCGCGAAGGAGACCTTCGCGACGTGGTCGAAGTGGGAGACCTTCCTTCCGGTGTTCAACACGACCGGGCAGCCCGCGATCAGCCTCCCCCTGCACATGACTCCCGACGGGCTTCCGATCGGCATGCAGTTGGTCGGTGGGCTTGGTCAGGAGGCGCTGCTGCTCAGCCTGGCGGCGAGCCTCGAGGAAGCGCTACCGTGGCGCGACCGCCGTCCCCCGGCCTACGTGACCTGACAGGGGTAGTCGTGAAGACGGAGAACATCAATCACGCTTTCCTCGACGGCGTGATCTCCGGCGAGCACGAGGATGTCTACTACCACTACGGCGTCTCCAGCAGCGATGCCGTGATGGACCAGATGCGAGACGTTCGCGCGGTCATCATGGCGGGCTCTGGCGAGCGCATGGACGAGTTTGCCCAGCGCTGGAGCGCCGTCAACGGCGATGCCGAGGTCATTCGCTTTCCCAAGGAGGATCGCTTCGTCACTCGCTACACCGCGGGTGTCCTGTTCGCCTCGCACGGCATGGGTATGCCCAGTGCCTCTATCGCCGTGCAGGAGGCCATGCGGATGATCTATTTCCTCAAGGGCGGCGACCTCGAGGCGATGGATGCCGTGTTCTGGGCTCGCGTCGGCACGAGCGGCGGCGTGGGACTACCCGGTGGCACCGTCGTCCTGACCACCGACGGCCTCATGGCAGACCTCAAGCCCTACCGGCTCATGCGCGGCGATCGCGGCACCTACTGGTTTGACGGCACATACCCAGCATCAACGCGCGACGCCATCATCGCTGCCAACGCCGACGCCGGTATCTCGATCGTGCAGGGCAAGACGATCGCCACCAACGAGTTCTTCATCGAGCAGTTCCGGCTCGATGGCGCCATTCGCATGGAGACAGCCGAGACCAAGCGGGAGCTCCTCGACTGGCTGCACGACAACGGAGTGGTCAACATCGAAATGGAGGGCGCGCTGATCGCCGCCTACCTCAACCACTGGGGATTCCCCTCGTTCGCGATGATCTGCGCCGTCCTTCTCAACCGGCTCGAGGGCGATCAGGTCACCTCCACCCATGAGCAACT
>NBNH01000101.1 GCA_004379115.1 Actinomycetales bacterium mxb001 | reverse complement strand
GGTCGCCTCCGGCGCCGTGCTGGTCTCGCGTTGTGTCATTAACGACGCGGCCGTCCGGGCGGGCCCCCCGCGCGCTGGGGGGGGGGAGAGGGAGGGCGTCGGGGCCAGGAAAGGGTTGCCCCCCGCGCGCGACGGCGATGTACACCCAACAGCCACGGAGGGGGGGGCAGAGAACGAGCGCGCCGGCCGCCACTATCTCGAGCAGGTTCCACCGCACCACTAGGCGAGTCGTGGGCGCTTTTTCCACTTCCGCGTACTCCCCGTCGTCCGGGGCCTAGTCTCCCCCAGGGGGAGCCCGTCAGGGGCGGCCTTGCCTGCCGCCAGCCCGAGCGAGGAGTCATCCGATGGACCAGGGCACCGTCAAGGAATTCATCCGCCCCTCGGGCGATGACCCGACATCCCAGTGGCAGCCCGGCGACGCGTGGCTCGCCGGGGGGACGTTCCTCTTCTCCACGCCGCTCCCCGATATGCGACGCCTCATCGACCTGACGTCGCTGGGCTGGCCCAACCTCGTCGTCGGTCCGCAGGGCCTGCAAATCGCGGCGACCTGTCGCGTGGTCGACCTGTACGACTTCCCCCCGCCCGCAGACTGGACGGCCGGTCCGTTTCTCCGCGAGGCCGTCGACTCCTTCCTAGCCGGCTTCAAGATCTGGAACAACGCCACCGTGGGCGGCAACATCTGCACCTCCCTGCCCGCGTCGCCCATGACCACCATGGCGGCCGCGCTCGACGCGACTCTGGAGATCTGGGGTCCGGGCGGATCGCGCCGGACCATGAGCGTGCCTGACTTCATCCTTGGCAACCACGTCAATGCCCTTCAGCCGGGTGAGGTCCTCCGCGCCATCGACATTCCCCTGGAGTCGCTCAAGCGCCGCTACTCCTACCAGCGCTTCACGCTGACCAAGCACGGCCGATCGAGCGAGTTCCTCGTCGGTACGTCGGATCCGGCCAAGGGCGACTTCATGCTCACCATCACGGCTGCCACGTCGCGTCCCTTCATCCTGCGCTTCGGGACCATCCCGACCGCCGACGAGCTCCATGCCGCCATCGACAACGGCGTACGCGATGGCGACTACTTCGACGATCCCAATGGAAGTCCGGCTCATCGCAAGCACATGACCTACTACCTGGCCGAAGTCATTCGCGCCGACCTCGCCGGGGAGGCGTGATGTCCTTCATCGTCAACGACCGTGAGTTCACGAGTTCACCGGCCCCCGGCCAGTGCCTGCGCACGTTCCTGCGCGATCTCGGACACACCGGGGTCAAGAAGGGTTGCGACAGCGGCGACTGCGGCGCGTGCACGGTCTGGGTCGACGGGCGTCCCGTGCACAGCTGCATCACGTCAGCCGAGCAGATGCGCGGCCGAAGCGTGACGACCATCGAGGGTCTGGCCGACGGGGATTCGCTCCACCCGATGCAGGACGCCTTCTTGAAGTCGCCCGGCTTCCAGTGTGGTTTTTGCACGGCCGGCATGATCATGACGTGCGCGTCGCTCACCGACGAGCAGCGTGCCGACCTGCCAGCGGCGCTGCGCGGCAGTCTGTGCCGTTGCACCGGGTTCCGGGCGATCCACGACGCCATCGATGGCATCGCGCACGTGGAGACCGATGTCTCCCCGGGCAAGGAGATCGGTGCCAGCGTGGGAGCGCTTCAGGGCCGCGGGGTCGTGACGGGGTCCGTGCATTACACGCTTGATGACGTCCCCACCGGCGTCGCTCACATCAAGGTGGTGCGCTCGCCGCATGCGCACGCTCGCGCCGTCCGCATCGACACAGCTGCGGCTCGTGAGGTTCCGGGCGTGCTCGCGGTCTACACCTGGGAGGACGTGCCTCGCAAGAGGTTCACCACAGCGCTGCATGAGAACCACCTGGTCGAGCCCGACGACACGCTCGTGCTCGACCAGGTCGCCCGCTTCAAGGGACAGCGCATGGTCGCGGTCGTGGGTGACACCGTCGCTGCTGCCGAAGAGGGTTGTCGGAAGGTCGTCATCGAGTGGGAGGTCCTTCCCGCTGTCCTCGATGTCGAGGAGGCGATGCTGCCGGGCGCCCCGCACGTGCACGACCGAAGCGAGGACGCCTGGATCACCCAGCCGGAGAAGAACCTGCTCATCGACATGACCTTCGGTCGAGGCGACGTCGACGAGGCCCTGGCTTCGGCTGAAGTCGTGCATCGGGCCACCTACCGAACGCCCCGGCAGTCGCATGCCCAGCTCGAGACGCACGGCAGCGTCGCGTGGGTCGACGAGGACGGGGTCCTGCACGTGCGCACCAGCTCGCAGGCACCCTTCATCTGCAAGGAGAAGATCTCCTACGTCTTCGGCATCCGACGCGATCTCGTGCATGTCTTCACCGGTCGCGTCGGTGGAGGCTTCGGGAGCAAGCAGGAGATGCTAACGGA
>NBNH01000100.1 GCA_004379115.1 Actinomycetales bacterium mxb001 | reverse complement strand
GCTGACGCACTGCGAGCATGCTCATGAAGGCACCGAAGGCAATCAGATAGGCAAGGTGCCACAGGTCTATCCAGCCCTGCCATCCAAAGCAAGCGTCACGCACCAATTGCACGCAGTGGTAGAGCGGGTTGACCTGGGCAATCACCTGGACCCACGTGGGCAGGCCGTCGATCGGGAAGAACGTGCCTGCTACGAGGAAGAGCGGAGTGATGAGGGCGCTCGTGACGTAGTTGAAGGAGTCGATGCTGGGCACGATGCCGCTAAACCATTGCCCCATCGAGGCAAATCCAAACCCGGTCACGAAGCCGATGAAGGGCACAGCGAGCATCCCCCACGACGGCGGAAGCCCGAAGAACATGGCGACGACCAATGGCGCGCAGCCGTAGACGCCCGCCTTGAGGGCGATCCAGATCGCCTCGGCACGGATCAGCTCGCCGACATCGACTGGCGTCGACAGGATCCCGTCGTAGGTGCGCTGATAGACACGACGCACGTAGGTCGTGAACATGCCCGAGAAAACGCTGGAGAACAGCACAGCCGTTGCGACCGATCCCGTGCCGACGAACTCGATGTAGGAATAGCCATTGATCGACGAGATGAGGGCGCCCAGGCCGAACCCAAAGGCCAGGAGGTAGACGATCGGCTCGATGATGGCCGCGAAGGTCGTCGACAGCCACAGTCGCTTGAAGACGATGGCCTCGCGCAGCCAGACGCCCAGGTAGGGCTGTAGGTCGATCATTCGGGCTCTGCCCCGGTGAGCAGCACGAAAACGTCCTCGAGGTTGGCCTGGCGAGACGTGCCGGGGCCGAGCACGTCGAGCACGGCGGTCGGCGCAGCTTCTGCGCGCAGCAAGGAAATGCTCGGCCCCGTGCGGCGCATGGGATGCTTGCCGATGGCCTCCTCGATTTCGGTCAGGCGTTGCGGCGGTCCGTAGAACTCGATCGCGGTCTCGCCCGCGTGGTTGAGGATGAGGTCGCGTGGCGAGCCGCGGGCGATGATGCGCCCGTTGGCCATGATGACGACGTCGTCAGCGAGCCGCTCGGCCTCCTCGATGTAGTGCGTCGACATCAAGATGGTCGAGCCCTCCGATCGCAGCCGGTCAACGATTGACCAGATCTCCGCGCGTACCTGCGGGTCGAGGCCCACGGTCGGCTCGTCGAGCAACACCAGGTGCGGATCATGCACGAGGCCGCGAGCGATCAGCAGTCGGCGACGCATGCCTCCGGAGAGAGCGCCAACCTTCATCTCGGCACGGTCGGCCAGGCCCACCATGGCAAGCGACTGCGCGATCGCCTTGCGGCGATCGCGGCGCGGAACACCCTCAAGCGCGGCCCAGAAGACCAGGTTCTCCTCGCACGTGAGCTCGATGTCGAGGTTGTCGATCTGGGGGACGACGCCCATGACCGCCCGGGCGCGTTTGGACTCCTTCGGCACAGGGATGCCCCGCACCTCGATCGTGCCGGAGTTGGCGCGCACCTGGCCCGTGAGCATGCGCATGGTCGTCGACTTGCCGGCGCCATTAGGCCCAAGCAGCCCGAGGCAGATGCCCTCGGGCACCTCGATCGACAGGTGATCCACCGCGACGAGCTGGCCGTAGGACTTAGTCACATCCTGCAGTCGAAGCGCCATGCCGCCCGCCATGGCGTCAGCGTACGGGAGGAGACGCCCGCTGCACTGTCGCGCCCGATAGCCTCCCCCCATGGTCGTCGAGTACGCATCCGCGGGCACCGGCATCGGGATCATCCGGCTGAATCGGCCCGAGCGCCTCAATGCGGTCACGCCCGCTCTCGTCGAC
>NBNH01000099.1 GCA_004379115.1 Actinomycetales bacterium mxb001 | reverse complement strand
GCGTACGCGTGCAGGTGGATCCCTCTCGGCTCCTCGCGAGGTTCACGGCACCGGCCTCGGTGTGGCAGACGCTGTACGGCGTCAAGCCTCGTGTGAGCCAGCCGAGTGCGGGCGACCCCTACCGCGTCTATGGGGTCATCATCGATAAAGAGGTCGCCGCCGAACCGAAGGACTTCAAGGGCCTCGTGTCGGAATGGCACGCCGTCTCCTCGGAATACGTCGCGTCAGCAGACACCCCCGGGATCGACCCGCAGGAGAAGGAGCAGCTGCAATCGCTGCTCACGTCGGCCGGCACTCCGCTTGCATGGCCCGTCAACAAGGGCACCCTTCCGGCAGACACCTGCGATGCCAAAGCGCTGAAGGATCGCGCGGTCTTTGCGCCCGCGCAGATCCGCAAGGCCTACCGTTCGCTGGCTCTGTCGGCGCGCGGCATGCGCGGGGCCGGCACCAGTCTCACCATCGTGTCGCTCGGTGGCGGCTATGCCCAAGCCGATCTCGACCAGGCGGCCACGTGCTTCGGCTACCGACAGCCGCCGATCGAGATCGCTCTTGGCACCGGCGTGAGTGAGCCGTTCGTCAATGCCTCCGTGGAGACCCACCTCGACCTGATTACTGCCTCGTCGGTGATGCCCGAGGCCGAGTCGGTCCGGCTGGTGCAGGTCGTCAATGCCGAGATCGGACTCACCGATGCCTTCGCGGTGGCGCTGAACGCCGACGGCAAGGGCACCAAGTCTCCCGACGTCATCTCGGTGTCCTACGGCATCTGCGAGGCGGAATTCCGCGAGGAACTCGGCTCCTACCTCACGCTCAACGAAGACCTGCTCCGCATGGCCGCCCTCGTCGGCACGAGCGTGCTCGTCGCGGCCGGCGACTACGGATCGTCGATGTGCGGTGCCGAGGCAGCGATCGAATCCGGGCCCTCCGTCTGGTACCCGGCGAGCTCGCCCTGGGTCACCGCCGTGGGTGGCACGCGACTCGAACTCACCGCCGACAACACGCGCGCCGCCGAATTCGTCTGGAACGACCTGCCGTTCGCTGGCGGCACCACCGCCACACCGCCGATGCCCGCCGGTGCCGGTGGTCCGAGCGCGCTGTTCAGTCGTCCCTGGTACCAGGGCGGCGTGACACCAACGGGTCCGCGCGCGGTGCCCGATGTCGCCCTGCTCGGTGCCATGCGGCCGGGTTGGCCCATCGTGTACGGCGGCCAGATCTTCACCGTCGGCGGCACGAGTGGCGCTTCCCCCTTCTTCGGCGCCAACCTCGCACTCATGGCCGCCCAGCAGCGTGTCGAGGGCTATCCCGGATTCGGTTTCGCCAATCCGTGGTTCTACAAGGCGGCGGCCAAGAGCCCGTCACCCTTCTACGACATCACGCGCGGCTCCAACGGCGTGCAACTCATCGGGTGCTGCTCGGCCTACCCCGGCTACGACATGGCGAGTGGCCTCGGCGTACCCGCGATGGATGCGCTGTTCAAGTCCATTCCCTACCCGGCGGGCTGACCGGCGGGGGAGCCGACGTCGCGCGAATCCATGTCGGTCAGCGCGGTCTCGACGCGTTCTACCCCGCACGCAGGGTGGCGATGCGCGAATCCATGTCGGTGAGCGCGGTCTCGACGCGTTGCCACAGCGCGGGATCATCGTCGTGACTCTCCCGCAGGAGCTCCTCCGCGACGACCACCGATGCGGCTTCCAGCGCATCGGTGAGCAGCACCGCTGCGTCCTCCGGGTCGACGTGCGGACCCGGACGCTCCCATATCCCGCGCGGTTCGGTGGTGGCAGCGGACACGGCGGTCAGGGCCGCCAGGCGCTCTCGATTGACTCGCGCGCGCGCCTCGGCAGCATCCTGACCCTGGCGCACGGTGTCGGCGTACGCGCGGATCGCGCTGGCCGTGCGATCCAGGGCGTCGAGCGCGGTCAGACTCGACCGGCGCGGTCGCGTGATTGAGAAGAGGAGCACCCACACTCCGGCCAGCACGGTGAACGCGATGCGCGCGATCACATCGTCTTCAGGGTTCGACCCGTCAAGATGCTCGAACATGAGGACGAAGGTCGTGATGCCGACAACGGCAACGGGATAGTTGGCCCAGATGTAGCCGATCACGAGATAGGTGGCCAGGCCGATCGCGGCGATGGACACCACGACCTCGAGACCGGCGCCCTTAGCGAGGATGATGAACAGCCCGGTGACGAGAATGCCCACGAGAGTGCCGGACACGCGCATGAAGACGCGGGTGACGGTGCCGGAGAGATCGGGCTTGGTGACCCAGGCGACCGTCATGGGGAACCAGTACGCGTGCGGCACGTCGATCACGATCGCCACGAGATTGGCGATCCCGAACGCGAGGCAGAGCCGGATGGCGTGCTCGCGAACGGGATCGCCTGCGCGCCAGTGCTCGCGCAGTCGCGGGAGGATCGGCGGGTTGACGATGGGCGGGGGGACGAGTTCGGCCTGTCGACCGATGGGCCACGGACGCCTTGCGCGTTCCACCGCGTCGCGCAGCGGTTGCACCATGGCGTCGGCAAGGATCCGCAGTTGCTCGTTGGGTGCCTGGGCGCGCAGCGACTCCAGGGCGGCGAGGGGCGTATCGATATCGCGCGCGATCGGGCTGACCAGGGAGTCGCCGATGGACCGGGCGAGCCGGCCACTGGCGTGCGCGAGTTGCACCGCATACGCCTGGTCCTCGCTTTCCAAGGCGAGAAGGGCGAGAAGGGCCAGCCGCGTGCGCTCCAGATCGGAGATGAGGCCGTTAAGCCACGTGGCGGTCGCACCGCGTGTGCCCATGTGGTCGGAGACCGTCCGCGCCGCCATGGCCTCGACGGCGACGGTGGGAGCTGTCATCTCCAGCCCGGTTCGATGCGTCGCTTCCGCGTAGGCACGATAGGCACGTGCCACCGTGATGCGCGCCATGATGAGTCGCTTGAGTGGAGTGGCTGCGAGCGCAACGAGGATGTACGCCGCCCCGCCCACGATGACCAGGCCGGCATCGAGGAAGGCGATCCCGGTACCGATGATGTCCCCGCCGAAGACGGCGAAGAGCACGAGCGTCAGGGTGCCGATGAGAGCTCCGCGTGCCCCGAGCGCTCCCGCATACCCGCACACGAAGGCGATGGCGAAGCCCACCACGACGTGGAGCGCGTCGGCACCGGAGACCAGCCCTCCCATGAGGGTGCCGACTGAACTCCAGAGCACTCCCCAGGCCATGCTGCGCAGCCGACGGCCCGGGGAGTCGGCCGTGTCCGAGATGGAGGCGAACAGCGCGCCGATGCCCAGGCTGAGACCCTCGGAGAGGAGGCCGACCTGGTAGCCGACGGCCATGAGGATGACGAGGACGATGCCGGTGCGGATTCCGCCGATGACGTCGACGTGGGCGCGCTGCACGCGCATGCACTCGCGAAGTGCGGCGGCAGCAGCGCGCTGATTGTGTGTCGGCACGACCCGAGTATGGCGCTTCGGGTGGTAGCGTCGCGCCCAGTTCGCGCCAAGAACCTAGGGGAGCGACTCCCCGTCGTCAGGGTGATTGCCGCGCGAATGACGAGCCACCCCGGGCTCGGAAGGCGGAAGGAAAGTTCCATGCGTCGTCAGCGGATTGCAGCCCTGGGTGCTGCCGCGGTCCTGGCGCTGTCGTTCGGTCTTGCGGCCTGCGGCGGTAGCAGCTCCGGTGGCGACTCCGGTGGAGGCGATAGCGCCAAGCAGGCGGTCATCGATGAGCTGATTGCCGAACTCGAGCAGGATGGCAACGTCCCTGCCGGCCAGGTGGCCTGCATCAAGGAGGGCTTCAACGCCTTCACGATCGATGAATTGACATTGCTGCGCGACAGCGAGACGGACACCGAGGTACCCACGGAGCTCCAGGACAAGATCCTCGAGCTCATCACGGGCTGCGTGCTCGGTGAGTCGGCCTCGCCCGCGGCTTCCTAAGGAGATGGAGATGACACGACGCATGACACTCGCGGCAGCCGGGAGCATCGCTGCCCTCGGCCTGGTGCTCACCGGTTGCGGCAGCGCAGGCGGGGGAGACAAGGAAGCTCTGGTCAACACGCTGATGAGTGACCTCACCGAATCAGGAGCGATCACTCAGGAGCAGGATGACTGCGTGCGCGGCAAGCTCAACGAGTTGTCCGTCGATGAGCTCACGGCCCTCGACGCCGACTCCGATGGCGATGCCGAACTGCCCGCCGGTCTCGAGGAGAAGGTCAGCGGCATGCTGATGGAGTGCTTCACGGCCGGCTGATCTCCCACGGCTCTGGTGCGGCCGCTGTCCCTCTCACGAGGGGATGGCGGCCGCTGCCGTTGATAGGCGCAGCGCGTCTACAAGGGCTTGCGCGCGCGCAGGGTGTAGGTCATCGGCAGACGCTCGCGTCCTTCGGTCAGGCGCCATTCGCCGTGCTCGTCCTCCACGAGCTTGCCCGGGAGGGCTTCCCAGGGTGCGCTGTCATGCTCCGCGAGCAACTCGATGGACATGCCCTGGTCGAGCAGGGCCGTCACGGTCTCGCCGAGGCCGTGGTTCCATGAGTGCGACACGGAGGCCGAAAATTTCGTGTCCGTCTCGAGGTAGCTGCCGTCGTAGTCATCGGTGACCGGCCCTGGCGTCTCGAAGTAGGGGTAACGCACGGCGAGGTCGTCGTCGACGTTCTCGTCGAGGGACCAGAGCATGGGGTGGCCCTCCCGGATGAAGAGGAAACCACCCGGCCGCAGCAGGCCGTTGACCACGCCCGCCCACCGCCGCACGTCGGGCAGCCAGCACAGCGCGCCGATTCCCGTGAACACGAAGTCGAACTGCTCGGCACCGAGCACTTGAACGGCGTCGTAGGCGTCGGACTGCACGTAGTCAATCGACGCACCGGTTGCCTCGGCCAGCCGGCGCGCTTCGTCAAGCGACGCACCGGAGAAGTCCAGACCGGTCATCGTCGCCCCCAGGCGCGCGAGCGAGAGCGTGTCGGTACCGATGTGGCACTGCAGGTGCACGCCGCGCAGCCCGCTCACGGATCCCAGACGTGGCAGGTCGAAGGCGACCACGTCGGAGATGTAGTCGGGGTCGTCGAGGAACTGCTGAACCTTGTAACCGGCTGCGCGAGCGTGGGCAGGTGCGCGCTCATCCCACGCGGCCAGGTTGTCGGTGCGGTAGGCCTCGAGCGGATCAGTGTTGGGCGGCTGTGCTTTCGCCATGGATCCTCCTATCGCATGTCATCCTAGGCCGGTGCTACCGGCCGACGACGTCCCCGCACGCGGCACGTCGACCCTGAGTGCTCCCGCATCAAGTGCGCTCGTGCTCGTGCGTCGCCGCCTCGTCCCCTTCCTCTTCGTCCTCTATGTCGTTGCCTATCTCGACCGCGTCAACATCTCATTCGCCGCTGCAGCGACGTCACGACCCATGAGGCGTGACGACCCATGAGGCGTGACGACCCATGAGGCGTGACGACCCATGAGTCGCATGCCGCCCAGATTGCCTGCCGTGGCCGTTCCGGTGTCGCGACGCTGGACACGGGCACCCCGGCACGACAGGCTCAGGGGATGAGCGCCGAGACTGCCCCCGCTCCGACGCGCAAGGGCGGCTGGAAGTCGTGGCTGCCCAAGGTGCTGCTGACGATCGTCGGCCTTGCCGTCGCCTATTTCATCTTCGACTACATGGCGAGCAACTTCAGTGGCTTCGCCGAGGGCGTGCAGGCCGCTTTCAGCATGCCGACGATGTGGACGATCGCTGCCATCCTCGCGGCTATCTTCGCGATCCTCGTCTACCCGCTGACCGCGTTGGCGGCGATCCCGCACCTGGGCTACGGGCCGGCGTTCGTCGACCGGCAGGGCGGCTTCGCGATCTCGACCACGATCCCCTTCGGTGGAGGCCCCATCGCGGTCGGCACGCAGTACGCCATCCTCGCGCGCTACGGGGTTGAGCAGCGGTTGGCCGCTGCGGCTGTCGCGGCCGACGCGATCTGGACCTACCTCATGACCTTCGGAGCGCCGGGCGTCGCCTTGACGCTGCTGTGGGTCTTCGAGCGCCGGGCTCTCTCGGGTGATGAGTGCGGCCCCGTGTCGTGCCAGACAATCGACATCGTCTGCATCGTCGCCGGCGTTATCTGCCTGGTCTCGATGGTGGCGATCGCCTTCGTGCTGCGCAGCCGCACCAACGCACGCAAGGTCGGTGAGTTCGCTCAGGGCGCGATCGGTGGAGTCTTCCGCTTCATCAAGCGCACACCGCCCAACGTGGTGGACTCGGTGGTCGGCTTCAACGACACGGCCGCGGAGATGGTGGGCAAGCGGTGGATACCCCTCACTCTCACCAACATCGTCGCGCAGTTGGCACCCATGTTCGTCATCGTGGCTGCGCTGCGCGGAGTCGGTGCCGAGGGCCTAACCGTGCTGGAGATCTTCACCGCGTTCTCCGTGGCACTCGTGCTCACGACCGTCCCCCTGGCGCCCGGCGGCGCTGGCACGGTGGATGCGGCCCTGATTGGCATGCTCGTTGCCTTCGGCGCCGACTATTCGGAGGCGGTGGCGGCCGATGTCATCTGGCGCGCGTTCTGCTTCCTTCCGCAGATGCTCATCGGCTGGATCGCCGTCGGCGTTTTCGCGGTTCAACGTCGCCGGAGCGCGCATCGGCCGGCTAGCTCCGGGACCTAGCGGTGGCCTGGCGCTCGGTCGCCGTCGTGGTGGCCATCGTCATCGTCATTGCTTATGCCGGCCTATCCGGCGTCTGGGTCTCGACGAACACCGGCTGGTACCTGTCGCTGCCGCGACCGGCGTGGCAGCCGCCCGATGCCGTCTTCGGCCTTGCCTGGGCCTACAACTTCACGATCCTCGCGGTCATCGGAGTGGTCCTGTCGCTGCGCATGTCCCCGCGACCGCTCGTCGCGTACCTGGCGTTCTTCGCGATCTCGGTGGTGGCGGCCATCCTGTGGGCGTGGCTGTTCTACGTGCCCCACGAACTCGTCGCAGCGGCCATCAGCCTCACTGCGTGCGCGGCGTTGACCATTCCCATGGTGGTGCTGGCCTGGCGGGAGGCGTGGTGGTGCGGTGCACTGCTGCTGCCCTACCAGGCATGGCTCATTACGGCGTCGAGCCTGTCGTGGGGGTACGTCGTCCTGACGCGCGCGTGAACGTGGAGAGTGAAGTCGCCCTCGAGAGATTGGCAGCGCCGTTGTCGCTGGGACTCGCCTCGGCGACTAGTGCTCGGCGTGGGCCGCGGCAGCTTCCTCGCGGGACAGGCCCCGGCCGAAGATGAACAGCGAGACGATCGTCCAAGCTGAGTAGGCAATGAGGATCGGCAGCATCACGGCGTAGTTGCCGCTGAGGGCGCCGAAGATGAGGAAGACCAGGGTGACCAGCACCAACCCGAAGATGATGGCGGCGGCCATGTGCGACTTGGGCGCGGCGTGGGAACCCATGTGTCCTCCTAGCGAGAAAGTCCTCGCTCACGAGCCTACCGAGTCGCATCGGGCGGTGCCCCGCGGCTACCGTCGCCCCATGACTGTTGCCCCCACCCGCCTGATCGGATGCACCCTCATCGCCCTGAGCGGCCTCGCGGTCGCCGGATGCACGTCGTCCACTGGCGATGCGGCTCCCTCATCGGCCGTGGGCTCCATGTCGACACCGACTCCGTCGTCCGCGGGCTCGATTCCGGGTGTCGATCCCGTGCCGACCGACGCGGGATCGAGCGCGGCTCCCAGCAAGCCGGCAGCCGACGCCGGGGATCCGGCGTACACCGTGACCAGCGCGATCCTTGCCCAGCTGAGCAACATCCCGGCGGCGAGCCTCACGTCGGAACTTGTCACGATTGCGGTGAGTCCGCAGTTGCGCCAGGTGGCCGAACAGTACGGCGTGACGACGGGAATCGACGTCAAGGGAGCGAACGTGAGCCTCGCGGTCGACAGCGATGCGCTGCGCTGCACCGTGACGGTGGCGGATCCACCCGAATCGGTGCTGGCGCTCGACTGCAAGAAGCGCTAGTCCCGCTCGATCACGGCGAGAGACGCGCGGCTACGTACCCGCGCTGTCCTGGATCCTGAACAAGGTCAACAGGTCGTTGCCCTAGGGCCTGACGTCGTAACGGTGCAGCAGCACGGCATCGACCGCCACGCTGAGGTGCTCCCCCACTAGGGGTGGCCCGTCGCCGAGCGGCCGTCCCATGAGCAGTAGCGGGACCACCTCACCGGTGGATCCGTGCTCGGGCGGTGCGTAGTCGGCAACGTCCAGAAGCAGGACGCCGTGGCGCTGGTAGAAGTCGATGCGGCGCACGTGCTCCAGATGGTCAGGGTCGGCAGCGGGATCCTCGACGTCGAGGAGCAGCGCGGTGCGACCCCGGGCGGTCAGGTAATCGCAGAGGTCGGCGAGCAGTCGAGCGCCGTATCCGCCACCGCGGCGCGTGGCATCGACGGCGAAGTAGCGCACGAAGGTGAAGGCGGTGTCGCCCAAGTGCCGGATGAGCGCGAAGGCGACGGGTGCATCCTCTTCGAGGATCAGGAGTTCCTCATCGTCGCGGTGGTGGCTGATCGTCGACCACTCCGCGCGCACAGACAGGGGGAAGGACGCCTCGTAGATGGCGCGCATTGCGACGTCATGGCGTGACTCATCGAAGGTGACGGTGCGCAGCGAGGGCGCCGTACGTGTGCTGGATGGTGGGGAGGCCGCGGTTGCCGCTGTGCCTGCTGCGGTGCTGACGTTGCCCGACAGCCAGGTCGATGTCTCGGCATCCCAGGTGCGCCCGGACACGATCTCCTTCTTGGCGACGCGCTCGGACGGCGTACGCGGAAGGTCATCGCAGACCTCCCAGTAGCGGGGCACCTTGAAGCTGGCGATCCGCTCGCGGCAGTGCGCGCGCAACTCTTCGGCGGCCGCTGCGGCATCGCGATCGTCGGTGAGCACGACGTAGGCCTTCACCTCCTCGCCGCGCACGTCGTCCGGCACGCCAACGACCGCGGCCACGCGAACGGTCGGGTGCGACAGAAGCGTGTCCTCGACCTCGCGGGCAGCGACGTTCTCGCCGGACCTGCGAACGACATCCTTGACTCGACCGACCAGCCAGATGTAGCCGTGCTCGTCCTGGCGAGCGAGGTCACCGGTGTGCATCCAGCCATCGCGCAGCACCTGCGCCGTGGCCTCGGGCTCATCGTCGTAGCCCGACATCATTCCCGGTCCGCGCAGGAGGAGTTCGCCGATCGAACCGACCGGCACCGACTGGTCGTCGGCGTCGACGATGCGCACCTCTCGGCCGGGTTTGGCGCGGCCGATGGTGCCGGTGCCGACGCATTCGTCGTGATCGGCGTCCGTGACGTGGATGTCGCCACCGGTCTCGGTCATGCCGAAGACCTCGAACCACGGCACGCCCCAGCGGCCCTCGAGCTCGGCATGTCGCGCCGGTGGAATCGCCGAGCACTGGATGACGCGGACGCGATGATCGCGATCGTGCGAGTCGGGAGGCGTGGTGAGCATGAGGACCGGCATCGATGCGACGCAGTAGAAGTAGGTCGCTTGGTGCTCGCGTAGGCGCTCCCACACGGTGGAGGGATGAAAGCCGTCGAGCACCACGACGGAGGCACCGCTCACGAGCCCGGCAGCGATGTTCCACTGTGGATCCATGTAGGACATCGGCTGCGCGGTGAGCATCCGGTCGTCCGCAGTGAGGCGCGGGAAGCCCGTGACCAGGCTGGTGGCGAGGTAGAGCCAGTAGTCGTGCGAGAGCAGGCAGCCCTTGGGGCGACCAGTGGTGCCTGAGGTGAATTGCACGTTGGCAATCGAGTCGGGTGCGGGTGTGCCCGACTCGGGTGCGGAGGTGTTGAGCAGGGTGGACATGCTGCCGGCGGCCGAATCGTGGGAGTGGGCGCCCGGCGATATAGCGGCGATGTCGACCACCGGGAGCGCGAGCGGCGCGATGAGGCCAGCAAGCTCGGGCGTCGAGATGAGCGCCACCGCGCGCGACTTGGTGAGGATCCACGCGGCATCGTCGTGACGGCTCTTGATGCCCAGCGGCACCATGGCGGCGCCGAGTCGAGCGAGTGCAAGCCAGGTGAGCGCGTACTCGGGGCGGTTGTGCAGCATCACCGCGACGCGATCGCCCGCCGCGATGCCGCGCGCCTGCAGATGACGGGCAACGTGCTCGACGCCCTCAGCCACCTCGGCAAAGGTGAGGGTCGCCGACGCCTCAGGTTCGGGCCCCTCGCGCAGGTCGAAGATCCATGCCGTGCGATCGGGCCACAGGTGCGCGGCGCGACGTACCGCCTCGGGCAGCGTGCGCGGATGGTCGGACATGGGGACTCAGCGCGAGCGGAAGCGGGCGGCCGCGTCGGCGTTCTCGCCCGTGTCGAGCGTGGTCATGGCGGCGTCGACCTCAGCGTCGAGGGCCTGCGCGACGGTTGACTGCATCCCCGCGTCGAGCAGTCGCTTGGCCAGGCGCAGAGCGGCGGCTGGCTTGGCTGCGAGCCGCTCGGCGATCTCGAGCGCGGCGGCTTCGTGCGCGCCGACCGGCACGACGCGCGTCACCAGGCCGAGGTCGTAGGCGCGGGCAGCATCGAAGCGCTCTCCGAGCAGCGTGAGTTCCTTGGCGCGGACGATGCCCACCATGCGCGGAAGCAGCGCGGTGATGCCATTGGTGCTGCTCAGGCCGACGTCGACCTCCGGGAAGCCGAAGACGGCGTCCTCGCTTGCGATGATGAGGTCACAACCGAACGCGAATTCCGCGCCCGCGCCGAGGGCATAGCCCTGGACGGCCGCGATGACAGGTCCGTCGAAGTCCATCGTGCGACGGGTGACGTCTTGCAGTCTCTGCAGACGAGCGCGCGACTCATCGGCGGTCTCCTGCAGCGGAGGCTCCTTCAGATCCCAGCCTGCGCAGAATGCGCGGCCCGCACCCGCGAGCACGAGTACGCGTGCACCGTCGGCTTGCGCGGCATCGAAGGCCTCGAGAATCCCGTCGACGAGAGCGGGCGTGACCGCATTGAGGCGCTCGGGCCGATTCAGCCGGATGATCCCGATGCCGGTGCCCGCGGATGCGTACTCGACGACCATGGGGGGAGGCTATCGGGCGCG
>NBNH01000098.1 GCA_004379115.1 Actinomycetales bacterium mxb001 | reverse complement strand
CTGTGGGAGACCACCATGGATCCCGCGCGCCGCGTGCTCCTGCAGGTGACCCTCGACGACGCGGCCCAGGCCGACGAGACCTTCAGCGTGCTCATGGGTGAAGACGTCGAATCGCGGCGCAACTTCATCCAACGCAATGCACGTGACGTGCGATTCCTCGATATCTGATGACCCAGGAGAAGTGACGTGCCTGACGACACCGTGATCGACGACGTGGTCCCGCCTGGTGGCCGCATCGAGCCCGTGGATCTCCAGGTGGAGATGCAGCGCTCGTATCTCGATTACTCCATGAGCGTCATCGTGTCGCGTGCCCTGCCCGACGTGCGCGATGGCCTGAAGCCCGTGCACCGACGCGTCCTCTACGCGATGTACGACGGCGGCTACCGCCCCGACCGCAACTTCTCCAAGTCCGCGCGCGTGGTCGGCGACGTCATGGGCAACTACCACCCCCACGGCGACACAGCCATCTACGACGCCCTCGTGCGCCTCGCTCAGCCGTGGTCGCTGCGCTACCCGCTCGTGCAGGGCCAGGGCAACTTCGGCTCGATGGGCAACGATCCGCCGGCCGCCCAGCGCTACACGGAGTGCCGTATGGCTCCGCTGGCCATGCAGATGGTGCGCGATATCGATGAGGAGACCGTCGACTTCGCCCCCAACTACGACGGGCGCACCCTCGAGCCCGTCGTTCTCCCCAGCCGCTTCCCCAATCTGCTGGTCAACGGCAGCGCCGGGATCGCCGTCGGCATGGCCACCAACATCCCACCGCACAACCTGCGCGAGGTGGCGGCCGGTGTTCAGTGGATGCTGGAGCATCCCGAGGCATCGCGCGAAGAGGCCCTCGCCGCGCTCCTGGAGCGCGTGAGCGGCCCCGACTTCCCGACCGGCGGCCTCATCGTCGGGCGCCGTGGCGTCGAAGACGCACTGCGCACCGGTCGAGGCGCTATCACGATGCGCGCGGTCGTCACCGTTGACGAAGACAGCAAGGGACGCCAACTCCTAGTCATCACCGAGTTGCCCTATCAGGTCAACCCCGACAACCTCCTGCTGCGCATCGCCGAGTTGGTGAGCGACGGCAAGATCGGCGGCATCGCCGATGTGCGCGACGACTCCTCCTCACGCACAGGCATGCGTCTGGTGATCGAACTCAAGCGCGACGCGGTCGCGCAGGTCGTGCTCAACAACCTCTACAAGCACACGCAGTTGCAGGAGACGTTCGGCGCCAACATGCTGGCGTTGGTCGACGGCGTGCCGCGCACGCTCAGCATCGAGCAGTTCGTGCGTTCCTGGATCACCCACCAAATCGAGGTCATCCAGCGCCGCACTCGCTACCGCCTGCGCAAGGCCGAGGAACGCGCCCACATCCTGCGCGGCTACCTCAAGGCCCTCGATGCACTCGACGAGGTCATCGCGCTCATCCGCGCATCGGCCACCGTCGACGACGCACGCACCGGCCTCATGGGCCTGCTCGAGATCGACGAGCTCCAGGCCACCGCGATCCTCGACATGCAGTTGCGGCGCCTCGCGGCTCTTGAGCGGCAGAAGATCATCGACGAGTTCGATGACCTCATGGCGAAGATCGCCGACTACAACGACATCCTGTCGTCCGAGCCGCGCCAGCGATCCATCGTCAGCGAGGAGCTCGCCGAGGTCGTCAACGACTTCGGCGATGAGCGGCGCACGCAGTTCGTGCCCTGGGACGGCGATGTCACCCACGAGGACCTCATCGCCGAGGAAGACGTCGTCGTCACCATCACGGCGGGCGGCTACGCCAAGCGCACCAAGAGCGATCTCTACCGCGCCCAGCGACGCGGAGGTCGCGGCGTCCGCGGAGCGGCACTGCGCCAGGACGATGTCGTCGAGCACTTCTTCGTCACGACGACGCACCACTGGATCCTGTTCTTCACCACCAAGGGACGCGTCTACCGCGCGAAGGCCTACCAACTGCCCGAGTCGGGTCGCGACGCCAAGGGCCAGCACGTGGCCAACCTGCTCGCCTTCCAGCCCGACGAGCAGATCGCCCAGGTTCTGACGATTCGCGACTACGAGCAGGCCCCCTACCTCGTGCTTGCCACCCGCAAGGGCATGGTCAAGAAGACCGCGCTCACCGAATACGACTCCAATCGCAGCGGTGGCGTCATCGCGATCAACCTTCGGGATGACGATGAGGTGATCTCCGCGCAACTCGTGGGTCCCGACGACGACCTGCTGCTGGTGTCCCGCAAGGGCCTGTCCGCGCGCTTCCACGCTGACGACGGCCAGCTCCGCCCCATGGGCCGGGCCACGGGCGGTGTGATCGGCATGCGCTTCCGCGGCGACGATGAGCTCCTCAGCATGGACGTCGTACGCGAGGGCACCTTCGTCGTCACCGTCACCGATGGCGGCTTCGCCAAGCGCACCCCGGTCGAAGACTGGGCGCCCAAGGGCCGCGGCATCCTCGGCGTGCGCGCCATGCGGCTCGTCGAAGAGCGCGGTGGCCTTGTCGGTGCCGTCGTGTGCGAACTCGACGACGAGATCTTCGCCGTTGCCTCCGATGGCATCGTCATCCGCACGCGCGTGGAGGAGTTGCGGGCATCCGGCCGCGACACCATGGGCGTGCGGCTGATGAACCTCGGCGACGATCGCAGCCTCGTGGCCGTCGCTCGCGCGGGCGACCGCGACGAGGCTGACAATGGTCACGACTCGGCCAGTGACGAGGTCGCAGAGGGCGAATCAGAGGCTCCGCAGGGCTAGTCTGGTTTCTCCAGGCAATGGCGGGAGGGCACGGTGTCCAGCAGTGCAGTGACCGGTACCCCCGCTGAGGGTCCGGTCGCGCCGACGCCGATCGGGCGGTCCCTGGGCCAGGTGAGCAGCCGTGATGCGACACCCGTCGTGGGCATCCCACCGGTCCTGGAGCCGCCAGCGCCACCGCCCCCCTCGCCCGACCAGATCCCCGAGACGGCCCTGCGCGGCAGGGTCCGCCGGGCTCCGCGTCGTGCACGCCTCTACGTCTATCGACTCGACGCCTGGTCGGTGATGAAGGTCGCCTTCATGCTCTCGGTGGCCATGGCCATCGTCATCGTGTCCGCGGTCGCCGGCACGTGGTATCTCCTCGACTACAGCGGCGTCATCGCGACGATGTCGCGCAACGTCGACGAGGTCATCGGATCCGGCACGACAACCTTCGATCTCGAGGCCGTGCTCGCCTTCGATCGCGTCATGGGGCTCGCAGTGGTGATTGCCGCCCTCGAGATCGTCCTGGTCTCGATCCTGGCGGGTATCTTCGCGGTCCTCTACAACCTCACCGTCGGCATCACCGGCGGCGTCGAGGTCACTTTCACCGACGCCTTCTAGGCCACGCCCCGGCGGCGCTAACGTGTGCCGGTGACCGCGACGGATACCGCTCCCCGCGTGGGGCTGCTGCCCGCTCGCCTGCGGCTCATCGCCGCCAGTGCCCTCATGCTCTTCGTGCAGTTGGCGCTCATCCGCTGGTCCGGAGCCAACCTCGTCCACCTTTCGTACTTCTCCAACCTCATCCTGCTCGCGTCGTTCCTCGGCATCGGCCTGGGCTTCCTGCGTGCTCGACGCACCTTCGACTTCGGCCGCTACGCACCGGTGACCTTGCTCGTGCTGGTCGCGTTCATCACCGTGTTCCCAGCGAAGATCGAGGGCTCGTCCACCGACCTCATCTTCTTCACCGAGGTGCGCCCCACCGGCCTGCCCACATGGATCACCCTGCCGCTCGTCTTCGTCGTCGTTGCGCTCGCGATGACGAGCCTCGGCGAGATCACCGGCCGCGCGTTCCGTGAGTTCACCGCGCTGGATGCCTATCGCTGGGACATCGTCGGCTCCGTCGGCGGCACGCTGCTGTTCACGGTGATCTCGTTCCTGCGTGCACCGTCGTGGGTGTGGCCGTCCGTCATGCTCGTCACGCTCGTCCTGCTCTATGGCAAGCGCTTGCCGATCCTGTCGTGGCTGGCGAGCGCGGCGATCATCGTGCTGCTTGTCCTCGAGTCGATTGCACCGGGCGTCTCGTGGTCGCCGTACTACAAGGTGACGACGCAGGACTACGTCAGCGAGGAGTCCGGACCGTGGACAGCGATCCAGGTCAACGGCATCCCCCACCAGAACGTTCTCGACGCTGAAGCACGGCTCGACATCGAGCCGATGTACGGGCGCCCGTATGAGCGTGCGGTCGACAATCCGCTGGGCCGTGTGCTCGTCATCGGGGCGGGCACCGGCACCGACGTGGCGCTCGCCCTCAAGCGCGGGGCCCAGCACGTGGATGCAGTTGAAATTGACCCGCGCATCCAGCAGATCGGTATCGAAAAGAACCCCAATCAGCCGTACGCCGACCCGCGCGTGTCGGTCTACATCGACGATGGCCGTGCTTTCCTGTCGCGCACGGACAACGAGTACGACCTCATCCTCTTCGCATTGCCCGATTCCTTGACCCTCGTCTCTGGTGCGAGCCAACTCCGCCTGGAGTCCTATCTCTTCACACGCGAGTCCATCCAGGAGGCTTACGACCACCTCAGCCCCGACGGCGTCTTCGCGATGTACAACTACTACCGCGAGGACTGGCTCATCAACCGCCTTGCGGGCACGGTGGAGAGCGTGTTCGGGCATGCGCCATGCCTCGATCGCTTCACGGCCGTGCAGTCGCTGGCGGTCATCGCCGTCGGAAAGTCGTCGGAGAACGCCGTCTGCGCTGAGGGGGCGGTGTGGGAGCGCGATGCGATCGCGGCGGCCGGGGAGGAGATCCCCACACCGTCGGCCGATGACCACCCCTTCCTCTACCTCAAGGACGCATCGATCCCCGGCCTGTACCTGCTCGTGATCGCCCTCATCCTCGGCGTCTCTCTCATCGCGATCCGCGTCGTCGGCGGTCCACTGCGTCAGATGCGGGGCTATGCCGACCTGTTCCTCATGGGTATGGCGTTCCTCCTGCTGGAGACGCGGTCGATCACGACCTTCGCACTCCTCTTCGGCACGACGTGGCTGGTCAACGCGTTGGTCTTCGCCGGCGTGCTCATCGCCGTGCTCTTCGCCATCGAGGTGACTCGTCGGTTCACCGTGCCACGCAAGCCCATCATCGCCGCGCTATTCATCTCGCTCGCGATCGCCTGGTTGATTCCCAATGCGTGGCTGCTCACGCTGCCCGTGCCCCTGCGATTGGCCGCCGCAGTGGTGCTGGCCTTCACGCCGATCTTCTGCGCCAACCTCTACTTCACCTCGCGTTTCAAGGAGGCGGCCAATCCCACGGCGGCCTTCGCCGCCAATCTTTTCGGCGCCATGATCGGCGGCTGCCTGGAGTACCTGTCGCTGCTGACCGGCTACCGTTTCCTGCTCGTCGTGGCTGCCGTCATCTACCTGGGTGCGGTGCTCATCGGGCGCCGTCACCTCTCGGGTGCTCCCGTCGCGCCCGGGGGATGACCCTCCCCCCGCCGCTGTGTACCCTGGGCGGGCTGTTCGCGGGCCTATAGCTCAGCTCGGTTAGAGCGCTTCCCTGATAAGGAAGAGGTCGGTGGTTCAAGTCCACCTAGGCCCACATGAAGAAACTGCTGCTCCTCGTCGCCCTGGCCGGCATCGGCTACCTCGTCTACCGCCAGGTCATGGCGAGCCGGGCCGAGGACGACCTGTGGACCGAGGCAACCTCGGTCCCTGACCTCACCTAGTCGCCTACTGTCAGCGCGTGAGCGCTGACGAGGGGACGAGCGAGACCTCCCCGGGGGTCGTTCGCGGGAATCCGCGCGTCCTCACCCTTGTGATCGCCAACACCTTCAGCTGCTTCGGCTCAGCCGTCGCCATGTTGGCGTTCTCCTACGTCTCGTACGTCCTCACCGGCAGCCTCGCCGCGACCGTGGCGATCATGGCGGTGTCCGCGCTGCCCGCGCTGGTGTTCATCCAACCTGCCGCGCGACTCACGATGCGGTTCGACCTGCGTCTGCTCTGCGCGATCTTGGCGCTGGCGAAGATGGCCCTCTTCCTCGGCGTGGGCCTCATCTTCAGTACGGGATACATCACCTTCTGGCTGCTCTTCTTCACCTCGCTCATCAACGGGATCATCGGGGCGTTCACGTTTCCGCCGTGGAACAACTTCCTGCGCGAGATTGCACCGGCCGGTCGCTTGGCCGACCTCGACTCCGTGCTGATGTCGGCCAGTGCCATCGCCGGTATCGCGGGTGTTCTCTGCGGCGGCCTGATGCTCAACGGCTGGGGACTGGCGAGCCTCTTCTACGTCAATGCGCTGTCCTACGCCTTGTACGCCGTCCCCTTCCTGCTCTTCCCGCCTGTGCGCGCCGTGCTCGCGGACCGCAAGCGCGCATCGATACGCGAGGCGGCCCGGGTGATCCGCGACGAGGAGGCGCTGCGGCGGTTCGTGATCCTGGCGCTGGTCGTGCAACTCGTGGCCTGGCCGCTGCTCAATCTCCTGCCGGATATCGCGACGACGATCGGCCCCAATCCGCTCTACTTCTCTCTCCTGCTATCCGCCGTGTACGCCGGCATGTCACTGGTAGCGCCGATCCTTGCGCTGAGAGAGAAGCACTACTCCCACTGGCAGATCGCCATGGTCGCCCTGACCATCCTCATGCTGGCCACGATCGTGGTGGGCTTGGCGCCGGTCATCGACGAGAACAGCCGCCTGATTCTGCTCATGGTCCTGTTTGTCCCCCTCGGTATGGCGCTCAACATGACGAGCGTGCTGACGTCAGCAGCCGTGCAGAGCGGGGCGCCGGATGAGCATGAGGCCAACGTGCTCGCCGTCTATTCGGCGGCCATCACGGTCATCACGCCGGTGGGCGCATTGATCGTGGCGGGTATCGCGGACCTGAGCGATGTCTGGGTGGCGGTGGTCGTCGAAGGCCTCGGAATTGGCGTCCTGCTGGCCTTCCTCGCCGCACCGTCTATGCGCCGACACTTCGACCACTCCCTCAAGGACCGGGAGCATGTGATCCTGCGGCACGCCCGACACCATGCCGTGGCGCGCACCCTGCCGGGTGACATGGAGCCTGTCCGACGCGCGGATTCCGATCCCGTAGCATCGGGGGGTCCTCCGGGGGCTTAGCTCAGTTGGTAGAGCGCTGCCTTTGCAAGGCAGAAGTCAGGGGTTCGAGTCCCCTAGCCTCCACTCGGTGCCCCGCCTACCTAGGATCGATGCATGAAGAAGATCCTGGCCCTCGCCGTTCCCGCCGTCCTCGTCACCGCGCTCGTCGCCCCGGTCACCGCCGCGTCAGCTGCGCCTCGACCGGCCGATCGCACGGTGTACATCGAGCGCACGTTCTCCGAGACCATCGATTTCGGTGACCCCGGCTCCTCCGTCGGTGATCTCCGCGCCACGCGCGGCGTAGTCCGCAAGTCGCTCGACGGCAAGGTGATTGGTCGCTACACGACGACCCAGTGGACCATCGGCCCCGGCGGCGAGCGTGGGCTTGAGGAGCGCACCATCACCATGGAGGTCACCATCGGCCGCAACGAGGTCGTGATGGTGAGTGTGTACACGGCGCCGAAGGGCGCGACGCCGGTGGACAAGGTCGTCTACCCCATCGTTGGTGGCACCGGTAAGTACGCCGGCGCGCGCGGCACGATGACGCTCGTGCCGGTCGATGACCTGCGCAAGCGCCTCGAGTTCCGATTCATGTGACGACAGGACATGCCACGTTCGTGCCCGTGATGGCGTTCAGGGCTGGCCGGCGTGACTGAGCGAATGCAGATCGAAGTGTGGGCCGACGTCGTGTGTCCGTGGTGCTACATCGGCAAGCGGCGGCTGCAGTCTGCTCTCGCGGAGCGGGGAATTGCCGACGAGGTCGAGATCGTGCACCGCGCTTTCCAACTCGATCCGACGGCGAGCACGACGACGTCACCGACGATCGATCACCTGGCGGTGAAGTACGGCGTGAGCCGCGACGATGCACTCGCCATGATGGCGAATGTCAGCAACGTCGCCGCCGGTGAGGGACTCGCCTATCGACTCGACCAGACGATGACGGGCAACACCCGCGATGCGCACCGCCTGGTGCTCTGGGCACAGGAAACCGATCCCGGGGCCGCGCAGCGCCTGCTCGAGGTCCTGTACTCCTCCTACTTCGAGCAGGGGCGCGGTGTCTTCACCCACGCTGACCTCGTGTCCCTGGCGGCGGAGGCGGGACTCGACGCCGATGCGGCACGCGCGATGCTTGCGGGCACGGCGTACCTCGATCAGGTGGTCGAGGACCAAGAACTAGCCCGTTCGTTCGGGGCGTCGGGAGTTCCCTTCTTCGTGATGGACCGCGCGTTCGGTGTGTCGGGAGCACAGCCGGTCGAGGTGTTCCTCAACGCGATCGACCAGGCGCTCGAGGCGAGCGCGCACTAGGCCCTTGCTCGGCGAGCCCGAATCGTCCGCTTCCCGCTGGCCATGACAGGATTCCCATATGCCGGAATCCACGACCAAGGCCACGCTGCACACCTCGATGGGTGACATCAACGTCATCCTGTTCCCCGACCAGGCGCCCAAGACGGTGCGCAACTTCGTCGGGCTTGCTGAGGGCACGCAGGAGTGGACTGATCCTCAGGCGCGAACGAAGACGACCAAGCCGCTCTACGACGGCACGATCTTCCATCGCATCATCCCCGGCTTCATGATCCAGGGCGGTGACCCGCTCGGCTCCGGCATGGGCGGCCCGGGCTATCGCTTCAACGACGAGTTCAGCCCCGAGCTGCAGTTCGACCGCCCCTATCTGCTGGCCATGGCCAACGCGGGGCCCAACACCAACGGCTCGCAGTTCTTCATCACCGTCGCCCCGACGTCATGGCTGAACTTCAAGCACTCGATCTTCGGTGAGGTCGCCGACCAGCCGTCACGCGACGTCGTCGATGCCATCGCGGCGGTGCCCACGGGCGCACAGGATCGGCCGGTCACTCCGGTGGAGATCACCGGGATCACCGTCACCCGCGGGTGAGCGAGGCCGTCCCGCCGCCCATCCCGGCGGGTCCCACACCGCCGGGCACCTGCTACCAGCACCCCGACCGGCAGACCTACATTCGCTGCACGCGCTGCGATCGCAGCATCTGTCCCGAGTGCATGCGCTCCGCCCCCGTCGGCTTCCAGTGCCCGGAGTGCGTGGGCGAGGCCGCGCGAATGACGCGCCAGCCAGTCACGGTCAGCGGCGGAGGCCTCGTGGCGCGGCCCTACGTCACCTACTCCGTCATCGGCGTCACGGCCGTGGTCTTCGGCATCCAGTTCATCGTCGGCATTGGCGAGTTGGCCAATGAATACGGCATGTGGCCGTTTGGCATCGCTCTCTTCGGCGAGTGGTACAGGCTGCTGACCGCGGCGTTCCTGCATGGATCGTTCCTGCACATCGCCTTCAACATGTATGTGCTCTTCGCGCTAGGCCCCACGCTCGAACGAGTTCTCGGCCATGCGCGATTCCTGATCCTGTATCTGGTCGCCGCACTGGGGGGCAGCGTCGCGTCCTACACGTTCTCGGATCCGCGCACCGTCTCGGTCGGCGCGTCCGGGGCGATCTTCGGCCTCATGGGCGCGCTCATCGTGGCTGGCCGGCGCCTGAAGTGGGACATCACGCAGGTCCTCGTGCTCCTGGGCATCAACGTCGTGATCGGGTTCCTCAGCCCCGATGTGGACTGGAGGGCCCACTTCGGCGGCCTGGTCGTGGGCGCCCTGGTGGCCGGTGTCTTCGTCTGGACTCCGCCGCCCCTGAAGGCCTCGCGCACGCTGTGGCAGGCGCTGGGGATCCTCGGGATCCTCGCGGTGCTCGTGGCGGTGACCATGTGGCGCACGGGGCAGTTAGTGACTCTGGCGACCTCCCTCGGCTGAAGGTTGTCCACAGGTTGTCCCCGATTGGGGAGAACTACATCGGTGTGAGTCGGCGCGGTCGGGCGCGCTTGGGCCACCACAGCAGTGGGCCCCCCGCCGAAGCGAGGGGCCCACGGTGGAGCGAGGGCGAGGGACTAGCGGGCGGCGATGACAACCGTGTTGGAGGTCATTCCGCCGCCGGTCACCTTGACCCACAGCTTCTTGCTGTTGCGTGACGTCCAGTCGAAGGTGCCGTCGCTGGCAACCTGGATCTGGCCGACCGACGCGAACTTGCCGCCCGCCTTCTGCTTCACCATCACATTGAGCGTGGTGCCAGCAGACAGGCCCGACGACGTGCCGCTGATGAAGGCGTTGATCCCATCGCGACCGGAGTCGGTGATGCGCAGGCTCTGGCTCGGGCCCTGCGGCGTCACCGGGTTGGACGGGTTACTCGTTGCGCTGTTGCCGGACTGCGTCAGGGCAACAACGGTGAAGTAGTACGCCGTGCCGTTGGTCAGGCCGGTCACCGTGCACGAGGTCAGCGGCGTGGCGGGCGGTGTGGCATTGGTCGTGCAGAAATTGCCGCCCGGCGTCGCTGTCACGCGGTAGGCGAAGACGGGGCTGCCCGTCGAGACCGCCGGGTTCCACGTCACGGTCGCCTGGCCATTGCCGGCCACGGCCACGACATTGGTGGGAACGCTGGGTCCACCAGGAGGCGTGATGGTGCCCGTGCTGTTGGACCAGGCACCTTCACCGGCGTAACTGACCGCGCGCACCCGGAAGATGTAGCCCAGGCCGTTGGTCAGGCCAGTGACCGTCGTCGTCGTCACGTTGTTGTAGACGGGGGGAGCCGTCACCCACGTGCCGCCACCATTGCTGGAGTACTGAACGGTGTAGCCCACGACCTGGCTGGTCTGGCCGACGATGGTCGGTGCGACCCAATTCAGCGTGACCTGGCTGTTGCCAGCCGTGCCGGTCAGGTTCAGTGGGGGCCCCGGAAGGGCGACTGGGACAACGGCCCCAACCAGCTGCGTCCACGCGCTACCGGCCGCACCGTTCATCGAGCGAACACGGAAGTAGTACGTCGTGCCGTTGTTTAGGCCGGTCACCGTGTAGTGCTGGTCGGTGCGGTACGTGTTGATGGCCGGAGTGGGCACCCACTGAGAGTTGTTGGTGGAGAACTGGATCTCGTAGTTGGTCACCTGCTGCCCGGCGGGCATCGTCCACGTGAGAGTGACCGCGGAATCCTGCGGAATGCCGGTCACCGAGGTCGGTGCCGCCGGGGTCACGGTGGAGGCCACCGGAGTGACCGCTGAGGTCGTCTCGACCCAGGAGCTCGCGTTCGAGCCACGGATAGCGCGGACCCGGAAGAAGTAGCCGGTGCCGTTGGTCAGACTGCCCACATTGAGTGACGTGGCCGTCGTCGACAGCGCGGTGCCGGGACCCCAGGTGGAACCTGAGGCGCTCGTGCGGTACTGGACCTCGTAGCGATCAGGTGTTGGTGAGGGTGCCGACCAAGAAACGACAGCGCTGGCGTCGCCAGCAACCGCCCGGACATTGCTCGGGGCGCTCGGCGTAGCAACGGGGGTCACCGCTGCCGTAGTCGTCGTCCAGTCACTGATGTCCGTATCGCTGTTCACCGAGCGCACTCGGAAGTAGTAGCCCGTGCCCGGGGTCAGATCCGTGACACGGTAGAACGCCTTGTTAGTGGAGAGTGGTGCGGCAGGGAGCCACGGCGAGCCGACGGCATCAGTGCGGTATTGCACCTGGTAGGACGCCGCACCGGGATCAGGCTCGGTCCAGGAGACGTCGACGAGGCCCTCTCCGGGGGTGGCTACCACGAATGTAGGTGCACCCACGCCCTGGGCAGGGTCAGTGGGGTTACTCGGACCGGAGTAGTCGCCAGCGCCATTCGTGTTGTAGGCGCGCACCTCGAAGATGTAGGACTTGTCAGTCTTGAGGTTCTTGATGATGGCCTCGGTAACCGGGCTCTTGGTCTGCGCGAGCTCAGTCCAGTCGGGGGTGGCGAGGTTCTCGCTGTAACGCACCTGATAGCTCGACACGCTGGCATCAGGGCTACCGCCAGAAGTGCCGGGAGCCTGCCAGTCGAGGACAATGGAGCCAGCAGCCGAACCAGCGAAAGTGGCCGTGATGACGGGCTTGCCAGGGACCTCGCCGTCTCTGGGCACTGCCGCCTGGGCAGGGGCCACCCCGACGAGCGGAATGGCCAGGGCTACCGCGGTGGCGGCAGCGAGGGCACGCAATTTCATGTGTTTCTCTCTCCTCTGCAGGGCGCCCGGAAGGGGGCCGGACGGGGCCGCGCGAGCGCAGACCGCACCTGCACGGTAACCCTCCGGCCCACCAGGAAGCGCCCCGAGGTGCGGGATCCCGCAGCCAACGTGGCCCCCCTCCTCGGGGGCCACGAGGCAGCCAGGGTGTCCCCCTCAGGCCCAGCCGTTACGCTGACGGGGCCAGCGATTCTCAGGAGGAATGCCGTGCCGGAGTCCAAGGGGCGCAAGCGCGACGACTACGTCCCGCCGCCCGACAAGACCGACCGCAAGCCGGTGAAGATCGGCTCGGCCCCGTGGGTGGCCCCCGTGATGGTCGCCTGCTTCTGCATCGGCCTGCTGTGGATCGTCGTCTTCTACATTGCCGGCGCCGATGTGCCGATCATGAACTCGATTGGCGGCACCTACAACGCGCTTGTCAATGTCGCCATCGGCTTCGCGTTCATCACCGCGGGATTCGTCATCTCGACCAAGTGGCGGTAAGAGCGCCGAGCGCATGACTCGCATCCTGGTCATCGACAACTACGACTCGTTCGTCTTCAACCTCGTCCAATACCTCGGCCAACTCGACGCTGAAGTCGAGGTACGCCGCAACGACGAGGTCACTCCCGACGAAGCCGTGGAATACGACGGCGTCCTGCTCTCACCCGGCCCGGGCACGCCCGAGGATGCCGGCGTGTGCATGGACGTCGTACGCCGCTGCGCCGGCCAGGTGCCCATCCTCGGCGTGTGCCTCGGCCACCAGGCCATCGCGGCCGTCTACGGCGGAGTCGTCGAGCGGGCCCCCGAACTCCTGCACGGCAAGACCTCACTGGTGCATCACCACGGCGACGGCGTGCTCGCCGGCCTTCCCGAGCCCTTCACCGCGACGCGCTACCACTCGCTTGCCGTGCGTCCGGAATCCGTGCCTGCCGAACTCGAGGTCACGGGCACGACCGACACCGGCGTCGTCATGGCACTGCGGCATCGCACGCTGCCGGTCGAGGGCGTGCAGTTCCACCCCGAGTCCGTGCTCACCGAGGGCGGCCACCGGCTGCTGGCCAACTGGCTGGTGACCTGTGGTGATCCCGACGCCGTACGCCGGTCCGCGGGGCTCGCGCCCGTCGTGGGCAGTTAGCCCCGATTAGGCCGATCCCCCTAGGACGGCGTACCCTCTACGAGGCCCTCACCCGAGGGCCCAACCGGGGAGAAATCCCCCACCTCCTGCTCCGGAGAGTCCGGGGCCCTTGAGTCCAGAGGAGGTCGGCGACCGCATGCGCCGATATGAAGTCATGGTCATCCTCGACCCCGATCTCGAA
>NBNH01000097.1 GCA_004379115.1 Actinomycetales bacterium mxb001 | reverse complement strand
GTCGACGAGAGCGGGCGTGACCGCATTGAGGCGCTCGGGCCGATTCAGCCGGATGATCCCGATGCCGGTGCCCGCGGATGCGTACTCGACGACCATGGGGGGAGGCTATCGGGCGCGGAGGCTCAGCCGTACCAAACCAGCGGGCAGCGCACCTCGGCCTTGGGGACCTTCAGTTTCGTGAGGTAGCGCGTGATCGGCTCGTGCACGCAGGACGTCGTACGCCCGTAGATGATGTGGTGAGTGCCGCCGTAGCGCACGAGTCCCGAGCCAGGAAATGCCTCGGCCATCTCGAGGGCTGCCGTCCACGGCGTGCGGTTGTCGGCGATCGAGTTGGCGATGAGTGGCGGTGTCGTCAACGTGATGGGTGTCGTGATCTGGCCGAGCGGGCGCCCGAGCTTGGGAACGCCGGCGCACCAGGCACCCTCGCGCAGAGCCGACTGCGCCACGGGCACTCCACCGGCCGCGTAGCCCTTCTCGGCGATCTCGGTCAGGGTCGCGATGCTGGGCCGATCGGGCATATCGGCACAGTTGACGTAGGTGAACTGTGGATCGAACCAGCCCTTGGCCGCTGGCGTGGTGTCGAGGGCGTCGCCCGCCTGCTCGGCCGCCGCGAGACGGATCTCAGCCGTACGACCTCGCGTCGCTGCGTACAGCTTGTCGATGAGGTAGCGCGCCGAGTTCCACGTGGTGTGGAACGACGCCCACTGGATGATGCTCTGGCCTGCGGACCAGCGGGTGATGCGGCCGCCATTGCCGTCGGGCAGTGTGCGGGTGTCGAGCGCGGCGAAGACGGCGTCGTACTTGCGGCGGTAGTCGGAGCCCAGTGCGGTGAGCATGGTGTCGAGGGCGGCCGGGTCGTCCCAGGTGTGCTCGCGGGCCCACAGTTCGATCGTCGAGACCGGCGAGATGACGCCGTCGAGCAGCAGGGCCCGCACCCGCGAGGGGAAGTACTGCGCGTAAGCCCGACCCACCGTGGTGCCGTAGCTCATGCCCCAGAACGTGAGCGTCTCCTCGCCGAGCAACTCGCGCAGGGCGTCGAGATCGCGCACGAGCTGCCAGGTGCCGATGTAGGGAGCATGCTCACGGTTGGAAGCGAGGCACTGCTCGGCGGTCGCGGCCTGCGCATCGACGTACTTGCGCACCCAGTTCGCCCAATCGACCGGACCCGTCTTCGGCGGACTCGCCGCCTTGCCGTTGCATCCACTGATGGAGGGCTGCGACATGCCGACGCCCCGCGGGTCCCAGGCGACGAGGTCGAATCGCTCGCGCACGTTGGTCGGCAGCAGCCCGTAGACCCAGGAGATGTTGCTGAGGGCTGCCGAGCCCGGGCCGCCAGGATTGAAGGTGAGCACGCCGACCCGTTTGCTGGGGCTCAGTGCCGGGATGCGAGCCACCGCGACGGAATACGTGCCGGTGACCTTCGCTGAACCCCAATCCCGCGGCACGACAAGGGTGGCGCACTTGGCGGTGCTGGGCAGGGACGATCCGCACGAGCGCCAGTTCAGTGGCGGCGGGGTGTAGGGGATCGTGCGCGTGGTGGCTGAGCTAGCGGCGACCGACGTCGTGGATGGCGCGGTGCGTGAATCCTGCCCGCCTGACGTGTTGCTCGTCGATGTGGCGTCACTCGTGGCAGTTGCGGCAACAGCAGTGTCGGCCAGTCGTGGCATGGCCGCCGCTGGGGACGCGAGGAAACTCAGGCCGAGGGCGCCGGCAAGGCTCAGCGTGAGGGCACGGCGCACCCAGCCATGCTAGGTGGCGCCGTGCCGCGGACTCGCGCTGAACGCGCTAGTCGAAGAGTTCTTCGAGGAAACTCTTGCGCTTCTTCTTGTGGTAGGAGCGGTCGTCGTATCCGCGGTCATAGCCTCGGTCGTATCCGTAGGACGGGGGCATCGCGTAGCCCGGGCCCTGCTGGGCAGGCGGTGGTGCCGCTGGCGCAGGAGCCTGCGGGGGCGCGGGCGGTGCGGCCTGGGCGGCCCAGGCGTTTTCGGCATCGACGAGGCGCTCGAGTTCACCGCGGTCAAGGAAGATGCCGCGGCATTCGGTGCATTGGTCGACGGTGACGCCGCTGCGCTCGTAGTTGCGCATGGCGCCGTGGCACTTGGGGCAGACGAGATCGCTCATCTCTCCACTCTGGGGGAGTCGCAGCCCCGGCGCAAATGGGGATGGGCAGGCGGCTACATCGCCTCCGGGCGCGGTGCCTTTCCCCGGAGGGTCGTGAGGTCTACCGTGGGCGCATGAGCGATAACGATGCACGTCACGCCGCGGTCCAGCGCCTGCAGCGCAAGCGCGGCTTTCTCAACTACGTGGTGGGTGCCATCGGGATCTCGATCCTCATGGTGCTCATCTGGTTCCTCACCGGTCGTGGCTACTTCTGGCCGATGTGGGTTATGGCGGGCTTCGTCGTCGGACTGATCTTCATGGGCATTGGCGTCTTCACCAACAAGCCGCTTACCGAAGACGAGATTCAGCGGGAGATGCAGAAGGGTTCCTAGGTAGCCTTCGCGTATGGCCCCGCTTGTCATTGCCCACCGCGGTGCCAGCGGCTATCTGCCCGAGAACACGCACGCGGCAACGGTGTTGGCGCACGCTCAGCGCGCCGATGCGGTCGAGACCGACGTCGTGCTGACCAAGGATGGACACGTCCTGGTCAACCACGACCTCTGGCTTGACGGGGTCAGCGATGTCGCTCGCCGCTTCCCCGGGCGCGAACGCGCCGATGGCCACTTCTATGCCCTCGACTTCACCCTCGACGAGATCCTGTCGCTGTCGGCGACCGATGCCTTCGATGTGCGCGATGGCCGAGACGTACCGGTTTTCCCCGATCGGTTCCCTCTTTGGCAATCGACGTTCGGCTTCCAGACCCTGGACTCGCAACTGCAACTCCTCCGGGGACTGCAGAAGAGCACGGGTCGGCCCATGGGGGTGTTCGTCGAGCTCAAGACGCCCTGGTGGCACGAGCGCGAGGGTGTCGATCTCGTCGTACCCGCCCTCGAGGTGCTCGCTCGCAACGGCTACCGCACCCGCGCCGACGGTGCCTGGGTGATCTCGTTCGATCCGCATGCACTGCAGCGCATTCATCATGAGGCTGGACCTGCCGCGGGTGTTGACCTACCCCTGACGCAACTCATCGCGTCTCCGGACAGCGACGAGACCTACGAGAAGCGCCCCGACGGCTCCTGGGCGCGCTATGACTACACGCCGATGCACGACGCGGCGGCAATGCCAAGCATCCGCACGTACGCCGATGCCCTCGGTCCCGACTACCACCACCTGGTGAGCGTCGACGGTGGCACGGTCATCGACAACGGGCTCACCGCGGCGGCGCATGATGCTGGCCTTCTGGTGGCGCCCTGGACCATTCGCGCCGATCAACTCCCGCCGTGGGCATCGAGCATGGACGGCGTACTCGACGTCCTCGTGCGGGATATCGGCGTGGACTCGATCACCACGGACTTCCCCGATATCGCCCGCGCGTACCTCGATCGCACCTGACGCGATCGTGCGCCAAGTACCGGCGTGCGACGGAAGTGCGGGCCTTATTGCTGAGTGATGCGCGAGCGCTGGCTGCGTTCCGGTCAGCATGCCCTTAACAGACCGTTAATTGACCGACATAGCTCTGGTTCCCGGGGGTAACTCACCTCATCGTGAGGCGCAATTCGCCAATGGCTCGATCGTCTCGGGCCGGGCGTACGGCGACAAGCGCTGGGGGTGCCCGTGGATCTACGCGCAGTGGGGAGTGTCGCGGCATGCGCTGCTGCCCTGGCCGGCGGCATGGCGTTGGGCTGGGCACACGGTGCGGAAACGGCCCCGGATACCGCGGTGGCCGCGGCTTCCACACTGACACCGGTGGAGGGCGACGCCGAGCCCGCGATAGGCGTGACGCAGGCGCCGAGCTTCGAAGCAGAGCCCTATGAGGGCAAGGTCTACGCCATCGGAGATTCGGTTCTCGCCGGTGCCGAGCCCTGCCTGACGAAGCTGGGCTACGTCGTGAGCGCTCGACAGTCCCGTCAGGTCACCGCTGGACTCGATGTCGTGCGTGACAAGGGCAAGCGCCTACCCGCGCGCGTGCTCGTGCACCTCGGCACGAATGGCGGGGCCACGCGTGAGGACCTCGACGAGATCATGGGCGCGCTGGGTACTCAGCGCCTGGTGGTGTGGGCCACGATTCAACTGCCGGACGATCCCTCGCGGTACACCTATGAGGAGCGAACGAACGCAGCCATCGAGGAATTGGCTGGCCGCTACGCCAACGTGCGCATCCTCGACTGGAACGCGCTTACGCAGCAGTTCCCCGAGTGGCTCTATCTCGAAGGCATCCACATGACCCCCGAGGGGTGCGCTGGGTACGCGCGCGTGGTCGACGGCCTCGTCCGGGCGCCGAGCCCGTTCGGCAACACCACCTGACCCGATTTGCGCGATCGGGAGCCTCTTCGTAGTGTGGAGATGTCTTGGGGAGTACCTCCACGCGACGTCCTCGTCAGTACGGATTCGGGCCTGGCCCGGAGCCCGGGGAGTCGGCCGGTTCGCCGGTGATGGGAGACCTTGACCTCGTTTCCGCATGACCAACGAGGAAGGTCTCCATGTCTCGCGTACGCACGCAACGTCGTCATCGCTCACCCCTACGAGCCGCTCGTACCGTGGGTGTCGGAGTTGCCCTGGCTAGTGCTTCTGTCCTCCTCGTGGGGTGCGGCAGCGTTTCCGGAGCCGTGTCGGAGGGCCAGCAGGCCCTCGACCAGGGCAGGGAGGTCGTCGAGTCGGCGGCCGGCACCCTCGAGCAGGCCGATGAACTCATCCGCGCGGGCACTGAGCTCGCCGCGGCCTGTGCCGCGGCCCAAGCGGCGTGGGTTCCGGGAGTCAGCCCCGAGGATGCGCGTCGCGCTATCGACGATGCGGTGGGCATCGTGGATGGCGTTCTCGCGACAACCCCCAACGTGCCGGGGGCCAACGAACTCAGCTCGGTGCTGTCATCGGCGCAGGAGTCACTGTCGTCCGAAGGGGGCACGCTCGGCCTCTCGCGTGATTCCCTGCAGACCGCCTGTGCGCTCGTGACGTTGGGCGGCTGACATGGACGTCTCGCTGTGGGTGTGGATCGGCCTGCTCGTCGGCATCCTGGCGATGCTGGTCGTCGACCTCTTCATGCACCGTGATGCCCACGTCATCGGTGTCAAGGAGGCGGCGATCTGGTCGCTCATCTGGGTGGTCGTCGCCATCTGCGTCGGCGGTGCCATCTGGTGGTACTACGGCACGGAGTTCGGGCTGCAGTACTTCGCCGGCTATGTCATCGAGAAATCACTGGCGATCGACAACGTCTTCGTCTGGGCCATGATCTTCAGCTACTTCGCCGTGCCGCGGCAGTACCAGCACCGCGTGCTGTTCTACGGGGTCGTCGGAGCGCTGGTCTTCCGGGCGATCTTCATCGCGGCCGGATCCGTGCTCATCGCCAGTTTTGCCTGGATCCTCTACGTCTTCGGCGCGTTCTTGATCCTCACGGGCATCAAGATGCTGATCCAGCGCAACGAGCACATCGACCCGTCGAAGTCCAAGACCCTGAAGCTCTTCCGTCGATTCGTTCCGACGACGGAGGAGTACGAAGGCCAGAAGTTCTTCACGCGACGCAACGGCGTGCTCATGGCGACGCCGCTGCTGGCGGTGCTCGTGCTCGTCGAGGTCACCGACATCATCTTCGCCGTCGACTCGATCCCCGCCATCTTCGCTGTCACCCAGGAGCCCTTCATCGTCTTCGCCAGCAACGCCCTGGCGATCCTGGGATTGCGAGCCATGTACTTCCTGCTCGCCGATCTCATTCACCGCTTCGTCTACCTCAAGCTCGGCCTCTCGCTGGTGCTCGTGTGGGTGGGCATCAAGATGATCGTCAGCCACGCGGTGTTCAAGATCCCCACGGCGATCAGCCTGTCCATCGTCATCGGCATCATCGCGGTGTCCATCGGCGCGAGCCTGTGGGTCAGTCGCGGTCAGCCGCGGACAACCCCGCCTGGCGA
>NBNH01000096.1 GCA_004379115.1 Actinomycetales bacterium mxb001 | reverse complement strand
GCCGGTCATGAAGCTCTCCTCGAGCATGCCGAGGGCGATCATGATCCAGAAGCCACCGATCATGATGAGCACCAGGCCGATGGTGCGGCGAAGCGGATCCATGTCCTTCACCCATCCACCATCCCACGCGGACACAGCCGACGCGCATCGCCAGCGCCAATCTGGTGGGCATCTACTCTGACGCCATGAGCGTGAAGTCCGAGGTCGTCGCCACCTGGCGGCGCTATCGGAGCCTCCACATCGAGTACGCAGCCCTGCGCGTGGTCGGTCGAGGCCTCTTTCTCGCGATGATGCTCATGGTCGTCTTCCTGTTCGTCTTCACCAAGGCCACATCCCTGGTGGCAGGCGAGAACGAGGTGCTCGTGCCGACGGTCACCGTGGCCCCGACGGTGGATCTCGGCGAGCTCGCAACGGGCTCATTCACGCGCACGAGCGGTGCCGTGGTCAGCTTGATCGGCATCGCGACGCTGGTCATCTCGGCGCTCTGGACCAGCTACGCCCTGCGCCGAGGCACCACCGTCGCTCTGCGCGGCGATAAGGGCGAGCAGGCGCACTGGAAGTCATGGCGAACGATCGCGATCGCCGTGCTCCTCCCCGTGGTGATCCTGGCGACATGGCTGCTGACCCTGAGCACGTCGCTGCGACGCCGGGCCTGGTCGGTCATTGCGGGCCAGGAACTCGATCCGCTCCTCGTCAACGGCGGCAAGGTGCTCGCCATCGTCCTGGGCTTCCTCATCATCGGGGGTGCGACTCTCGTCACCATTCGCGCGACAACCGGTCACCTCCGGGGGCGCGATGTCGCAGCCGCAAGCGTGGTCGGTGTCGTCACCGTCGGGTTCAACTTCGTGCTGCTCTACACCTATGTGGGATCCCTCATCAATCCCAATGTGTCGGGCGGGATCGTCCTGGTCTTCGCGCTCCTGCTGTGGGTCAACATCGTCGTGCGCGTCTACCTCGGTGCCCTCTGCTGGGCAGCCACGCCCAGGACCTAGCCTCCTGCCGTGGCCCTCCTACTGGACGAAGCCCACTGGCATTGGCGTGGGCGCCTGTGGTGCCACCTGGTGAGCGACACATCTCTGCACGAACTCCATGCCTTCGCCGAGTGGATCGGCATTCCGCGGCGCGCATTCCAGGGTGACCATTACGACATCCCCGATGAGGCGCGCGCCGTCGCCATCGAGGAAGGTGCGCTCGTCGTCACGAGCCGGGAGATCGTTGTCGCGCTCTACGCCGCGGGAATTCGGCGTCGACCCCACGAGCGACGGCTCATCACTTCCGACTCGACGTCGGTCAGGACGCCGGCGTCAGCGTGAGCGTCGCTTCAGCACCTTGCTCGACGGCCAGGTCGCTCCACGCCCACGGGAATTGCTCCCCGGTCTGCCACGCCGTCACCTGATCCTCGTAATTCGGATTGAAAGCATGGCCGCTGTTACCCGTCAGGTTGACCCACGTCGAGTAGTCAAAGTCAGCCAGGTCGACCACCTGCCGCATGCTCGGGACCCAGTCGACCTCGAATCCATCGGACGGCGTCCAGCCGGTTGCGAGCACGATGCCGCTCCCACCCGCCACGTCGATCGGCCCGCGATTGAACAGCATCTCAATCGGCGCAATCCCGGAGTCGCCCAATGTCTGATTGCGCAACAGAAGCGTGTGGAGTTCCCCCCACTGCCACGCCGTCGGATCATCACCGAGGCGTGACACGAGGTCCTGGTACGCCGCATCGAGGCTGACGGTGACGACCTGGTCGCGGGTCTCCACGCCCGGCGTCGACGAGTCGTCCCACCACGGATCATCGGGGCGATCCCACAGCGTGCGCATGACCTCGAAGAACTGGTCGTCGCCGCTGGCGCTGTAGATGTCGACGCCCGTCTTGTCATCGAACATTCGCGTGAGAAGTTGACTCCAGAAAGCGTTGAAGAAGGCAGCGGGAGCGGAATCGATGGGCTGAGTGAGATCCCATCCCTCCAGCAGCAGCATCCCCGGACGGGTTGCCTCGGCCACTGGCATCGAGAGGATGCGCGGCACAAGGAACTCGGCATTGGTGTTGAAGGAGTCCATCTGCATCTCGGCCATGTCCGTTGGCGTGAACGGGCGCCCCTCGGCGATCTGGGCCGCGATCAAGTCGACGATGCGCTGACTGCGTGCGCCGTACGACCAGTCATCGGTGATGAAGTAGGGGTAGTCGGGCCCGATGACCGCCTGGTTGGCCGTGACGATCCATCCCTCGGGCGGGTTGATCGTCCATGGCAGCGCCTCGAAAGGAATCGACCCGGTCCAGTCGAACTCACTCGACCATCCAGGAACCGGCCACTTACCGTCGTATCCGCTGCGAATGGGGATCACACCCGGCATCTGATAGGCGATGTTGCCATCGATGTCAGCGTAGAGCAGGTTCTGCGCGGGCACCGCCAAGACCTCGGCCGCCGCACGGAATTCGTCGAAGGATCTCGCGGAGTTCAGCAGCGCAAAGCCATCAAAGGTGTTGCGCGGCTCGAGCGCTGTCCAGCGCAGCGACACCTGGTAGCCGGACCCGCGCTCGACATCATCGGCCGGCGCATAGCCGGGCGCCGGCACCGGTGCTTCCTGGCCGATGACCACGTAGTTCTCGCCCGCTTCGGGCACGGCCGAGATGAGCGGTCCGGCATTGGTCTCGCGGACAGTGAGTTCGACCGGGTCACCGCCGGCGACCTCGATGACCTCGGTGCGGGACTCCAGCGGCACCATCACGCCGTCGTACTCGTAGGAATCCCCCTCGACCTTCTGCAAGACAAGGTCGGTGACATCGGGGCCCGTGTTGGTGAAGCCCCACGCAATCGTGTCGTTGTGCCCGATGAATACCCCGGGGACACCGGACATCGTCCAGCCAGCGACATCGAAATTGCACTCCGGCGTGATGGTGCGGCAGCGCAGACCCGCCTGGTACCAGATGCTTGGCATCGACGCGGCCAGATGCGGATCGTTCGCGAGGATCGGCTGACCGGTCGCGGTGTGCTGGCCAGCGACGGCCCAAGAGTTCGACCCGATGCCGCGCCCACTCTTGCCAAGCCATGGCTCGAGCAATGCGCTCGCCGCGAGCACGTTGGTGAGCGCGCCAACGACCTCACCGGTGTCTTCCGCTGGAATCGACAGTGACGCCGGCGCGGCCGCGAGTAAGCCGTCGGGGACGAAGCGATCCTGCACCACGCTCCCACCTTCGACGATCGGCCGATGGCGGTCGTAGGGATACGGCGGATACACCTGCTCGGCGAGCTCGGGGGTGCTGGCGGCGGCGAGGAGCACGCGATAGATCTCATCCGTCATATTGCCGCGCAGGTCCCACGCCAGCGCCTTGAGCCAGGCGACCGAGTCGGCAGGCACCCACGGTTCGATGACGTAATCAGGGTTCTGCAGCCCGAGCACGGAGTACTCCAGGCTGATATCGGCCTTACTGCGCCCGTTGAGGTACGCGTTTACACCGGCGGCATACGAGTCCAGCATGCGCAGGGATGCATCGCTAAGCAGCGTGAGTTCCTCCTCGGCGATGCGTCGCCAGCCGAGGGTGCGGATGAATGCGTCGGTCGGCACGGTGCTCTTGCCGAACATCTCCGAAAGTCGACCAGCGGTGATGTGCCGGCGCACGTCCATCTCCCAGAAGCGATCCTGTGCGTGCACGTATCCCTGCGCGAACATCAGGTCGTCGAGGGTGTCGGCGTAGATCACCGGCACGCCGCGCTCATCGCGGACGACATCGACCGAGGCGCCCAGCCCAGCGATCTCTAGCGTCCCGGAGGTCTGCGGCCAGGATCGCTTGACCGTGTAGTGGGCGAACGACGATCCGATGGCGTAGGCCAGGACGAGCAGCAGGGCCAGCGCGATGAGGACCCCGATGAGGATGCGGCGGCCACGGCGTGGACGCACCGCCGAGTCGGTCACCGCCCTAGGCTAGGACCCGAAGCCACGGGACGTGGCCGGTTTTGCGAGTGTCACGACTCCTTGACGCGGGAGTACCACACGCGATCGGCTACCGACACGATGTCATCGGACATGGCGGTCATGCGGCGATAGATCTCTCGGCTGCCGAGAACCACCCGGATGTCGGTGACCTCAAGCAGTCGGCTCATGGCCTCTCGATACACGCGCTCCAACTGGCGCTGCGCCTTGACCGCCGCATCGGCCTCCTGGGTGGCACGCCCCTGGCGATCCTTGGCCCCGTCGAGTTGAGCGAACGCCGCCTTGAGGTGCTGAACTCCCTCGGCGAGTAGCGCCGCCATCTGCGCGGATGACGCATCGGGTGGGAACTGCATGGCCTCGGACTCGCGGACGGTGTTCTTGGCACCGTTCATCACGCGATCGAGTTCGAAGGAGAGTTGAAAGAGGTCTTCGGGCTCCAGTGGCGTGGTGAAGGCCTCACTGATGGCATCGACAAGCGTGCGCCGCGCGTCGTCGCACTCGTGCTCGGCACGACGTACGTCGTCAGCGCGCGCAGCATCACCGGCCGCCCACGCGGCAAAGGCGGACATGCCGTCAGCCGTGATGTCGGCCTGACGCCTCAACATCCCAAGGACATCGGGGCTCTGAGGCAGGAACCAGCGTCCGCGCTTCCCAGCAGGCGTGCTCATATCGCTCTCCATCCGATCAGGATGACAACCGCCAGTATCGCTGCCGCCGGAAGAGTGGTGATCCAGGCCAGGCCCATGTCGCGCACGATCTCCCACCGCACATGGCGCCACCGACGCCGGCCCGCTCCAATACCGACGACAGATGAGGCCACCACCTGCGTAGTGCTCACCGGCGCACCGACCAGCGACGCACTGAGGATGACCGCGGTGGACGACGTCTGACTGGAGAACGAATCGATAGGCGTGAGCCCGAAGATGCGCTGGCCGATGGTCTTGACGATGCGCCAACCGCCCAGCGCCGTGCCCAGGGTGAGCGCCACGCCGGTCACGATCTTGGCCCACAGCGGCACGGTGAGTTCGCTCGTCTCCCCCGTGGCGAGCAGCAGCACCGCAATGACGCCCATCGCCTTCTGCGCGTCGTTGCCGCCGTGGCTGAACGACAGTCCCGCCGCGGTCACCCATCCCCCACGCTTGGTCGGGGTGTCCCAGCGACGCGTCCACCGCCGTGATGACCAGCGCAGAAGTCGCAGCAGGAAGAAGGCGCCGAGGAATCCGAGCACCGGCGACACGAGTAGCGCGATGAGTACGCCGATCACGCCGGTGGGACGCCAGCCGTCGAAGCCACCCCAGTTGACGGCGTCGAGACCGCCGGTGCCGGAGAGCACCCCGTCCGCGATAGCAGCTCCCACGAGTCCGCCGACCAGTGCATGGCCCGATGACGACGGCAGCCCGCGCCACCAGGTGAGCAGGTTCCAGATCACAGCACCCGCCAGACCGGAACCCACGACCGCGACCATCTGGTCGTCGGAAACGGTGACGATGCCGCCGATGGTGTCGGCGACCGCAGTGCCCAGCAGGATCGCGCCGGCCATGTTGAACACCGCCGACAGCGCCACGGCCTGGCCGGGGGTGGCTCCCCGCGTCGCCACGAGCGTGGCGATGGCATTGGAGGCATCGTGGAAGCCATTGGTCAGCGCAAACGCCACGGCGAGGCCGATCGCGATGATGAGGCCGACCTCCATGGAGGCAGTCAACACCCCCGGCTGACCCGATGGGCAGGGACGAACGTCCCGCCGTGGTCCCTACATCGACCGGGCGCTGACCGCGCCGAGGACTCCGGGCCGCAGGCCGAGTTCGCGCTCGGCGCCGGCCCGCGACCACGCATCAACCTGCGCTCGCGTGAGCGCGCCGTGGGCGACTACCTGAAGCATGAGGCCATCGAGCAGCGACAGCACGCGCCAGGCAGCAGCCTCGATATCGTCCGACCGCATCGTGCCGTGTTCGACTCCGTCGCGAATGATGGAAGCGAGCAGGCTGTGCCAGGCTTCATTCAGCTGGCGCGATGCGCGCTGCAGGGCGGGGCGGCGAGCGGCCTCGGCCCATGCCTCCAGCCAGCGCTGCATGCCGAAGTCATCGTCAGCTCGCGCATACGAGTCGAAGAACAGTGCCAGCCTGTCGACAGCGTCTTGACCGGACTCGACGGCAGCGCGCGTGGTGGCGAGATCGTCGCCGGCCGCTCGCGCGAAAGCCTCGGCGAGCAGGTCGTCCATCGAATCGACGTAGTGGTGGATGAGTCCGCTCGACGTGCCGAGCTCGGCCGCGACATCGCGCACCGTGGTGGCGGCGATGCCCTGGCGCTCCATCACGGCCATGGCCGCGGTGACGATCGCCTCTCGGCGCTCCTGGGGGCTCATCCGGGCCATGGCGCCCACGGTAACCCCTATTGCGCACTTGTCCAATAGGGCCCTAGGCTGACGTGGTCGACGGCTCCGGTCGATGCCCCCCATCGATCGGAGTCGTCGGCCCCACCGAAGAGGACGCCCATGATCAAGAAGACGCCGTTCTATCCCCGGCTCGCCGAGCTCAACGACAGTGGTCTGTGGGTCCACTGGGCCGGCTACCTTGCCGCGCCGCAGTACGACCTGTCGGCCAAGCACGAGTACTTCGGCGTACGCAACAGCGCAGGCTTCTTCGACACCTCTCCCCTCCACAAGTACTGGATCCGTGGACGCGATGCCGAACTCTTCTGCTCCTACGTCTTCGCTCGCGACATCCGCACCTGCCGGCCCGGGCGAGCGCAGTACACGATCTGGTGCGACAACGACGGATTTGTCATGGAGGACGGCGTCATCTTCCGCTACTCCTCGGACGAGTTTTTGCTCACCGCTGCAGAGCCCAATCTCGGCTACCTCACGGACATGGCCCGGCGATTCGATGTCGAGGTCGTCGACGCCAGCGAGGACTACGCCTCACTGGCCATCCAGGGTCCGCGCTCACGGGCGATCCTGGAGCAACTCACTGACGACATCGCGGGCCTGCGCTACTTCGACTTCGTCCAGACCAAGATCGCCGATGCCCCGGTCACCCTCAGCCGCACCGGCTTCTCCGGGGACCTCGGCTACGAGTTGATCATCCCGGCCGACGACGCCCTGCGAGTGCTGGATGCCCTCATCGCGGCCGGCAAGCCGCACGGACTGCGCCCCTACGGCGACACCGCGCTCGGCATGACTCGCATCGAGGCGGGCCTGCCGCTCATCGGCGCTGAGTTCACCTCCAGCCGCTACTCGTTCGTCGCCGAGGACAAGTTCACCCCCACCGAACTCGGCCTCGGCTGGCTGCTCAAGGGCATCGATGACGACTCGCGTCCCTTCGTCGGCCGCCAGGCGATCCTGCGTGAGCTGAGCGAGGGCAGCAGTCGTTGGACGACGGTCGGCATCACGGTGTCCTGGCGCGACTACTACGACCTCTTCACCTCGAACGGGCTCATGGCGGTCCCCGACGAAACGCCGGTCGCCTGGGAGTCGATGATCTACAACGCCAACGGCAAGCGCATCGGCTACGCCACCAGTTTCATGTACTCGCCCGTCCTGCAAAAGCACATCGGCATCGCACGGGTGAAGCCGAAGTACGCCGATCCCGGCACGGTCGTCTACGTCGAGCAGACGGTGACGCACGAATACATCAACGTGGCCGCAGAGGTGACCACCTTGCCCTTCTACAACCCCGAGCGAAAGACGGCCATGTGATGAGCGACAACTACGACGCAATCGTCATCGGCGGGGGGCACAACGGCCTCACCAACGCCGCCTACCTCGCCAAGTCGGGCCTGAGGGTCCTTGTCCTCGAGCAGCGTCATCTCGTGGGTGGTGCGGCCATCACCGAGGAGCTGCGGCCGGGGTTCCAGTTCACGACCTTCTCCTACGCACTCAGCCTGCTGCGACCGGAGATCATCTCCGAGCTCGATCTGGTGCGCTTCGGCTTCATGCCGATCTACATGCGATCGCACTTCGCGCCCATGGACGGCGGCGACTATCTCCTGCTGGGCCCCGATCACGAGGTCAATCGCCGGGAGATCGCCCGCCACTCGAAGCACGATGCCGACGCCTACGACCGCTTCGAGCACGACACCACCCGCGTGCGCCAATTCGTGCGACCGATGTTCGACAGCATCCCGCCCAACCTCTTCAGCGACGATCCCGAGGACGCCGATCGCATGAAGTGGCTCCTGAAGTACTGGGGAGGCGTTGACAAGAAGACCCTGCACGACACGGTCCGACTGCTCACCGGCAGCATCCTTGACTTCGTCGATGACTACTACGAGTCCGACATCCTCAAGGCCACGATCGTCTCGGCCGCGTGCGTCGGAGTGAAGCTTGGCCCCATGTCACCGGGCAGTGGCCTCAACTGGCTCTACCTCGCGATGGGCGAGCACGACGGATCCATGGGCTCCTGGTCATTCCACAAGGGCGGCAACGGCGGGTTCACCCAGGTGCTCGCGCGCGCCGCGCAGGCCTATGGTGCCGAGATCCGACTGAACTCCCGCGTCGCGAAGTTGCTCACCCGCGACGGCGAGGCAGTCGGAGTCGTCCTCGACGACGGCACTGAACTGCGCGCCTCGACGATCGTGAGCTCACTCGACCCGCGTCGCACCTTCCTGCAGATCGCCGACGCGCGCGAGCTGCCGACCGACCTGGTCGACGCCATCGAGCGCTACCGATTCCAGGGCATCACCTCGAAGGTGAACTTCGCCCTCGACGGCATCCCGCACTACCCGGCGCTGGGCGACCGCACCGACCAGTACCTCGGGTTCATCAATGTCGCCCCGAGCGTCGAATACATGGAGCGGGCCTACGACACCGCGAAGTACGGGTGGTACAGCGAGCATCCCTACATTGACGCGTCGATCCAGTCCTTCATCGATCCCGACATGGCGCCCCCCGGCAAGCACGTCATGTCGTGCTACGTCATGTACACGCCCTACGAACTCAAGGGCAGCACCTGGGATGCCGAGCGGGAGAACATGGCCGATCGCGTGCAGGCCACCATGCAGCGGTTCTTCCCGAACTTCAACGACCTAATCTTGCAGCGCGAGGTGGTCTCGCCCGACATCATCGAGGCGAAGACCGGACTGTCGGAGGGCAACATCTACGCGGGTGAGTTCTTCCCGTCGCAGATGTACTTCTTCCGCCCGGCTCCCGGCTACAGCGACTACCGCACCCCGATCCGCGGCTACTACCAGTGCGGATCCGGCACGCACCCCGGCGGCTGCGTGATTGGCGCACCGGGGCGCTTCGCCAGCCAGCAAATCGTCAAGGACCTCAAGCAGTAGAGGGACGAACGCCGCCGGCTCCGGCCGCCGGTCGCGCCACTGAGCCCGCTACTGGTTTTGCTGCTGGTTCTGGTCCTGGTCCTGGTCCTGGTTCTGGTCCTGGTTCTGGTTCTGGTCTTGATTCTGATTCTGGTTCTGGTTCTGGTCGTTCTGGTTCTGGTTCTGGTCTTGATTCTGGTTCTGATTCCGGTCGCCGGACGAGCAGGCGCTCAAGGGTGCGATCAGCACAGCTCCGGCCGCCAGTGCCGCAGCGGTGCGGCGGATGACATGCGCTCTGGTCATGGTGGACCTCCTGCGGTCATCCTGCCGCATCCGCTACGCCATCGTGCCCAGTCGGCTATTCCTCGGTCTCCGAGTCTGCCTCGGTCTCCTCGCTGTCGGAGTCGCCGGACATCTCGCCGGAGTCCTCGGACTCCTCGACCTGCTCGGTGTCACCCGACGGCGACGAGCACGCGGTGACCACCGGGACCACGAGGCCGAGGCCGAGGATGGCCGCTGCTCCTAGTCGTGCGCCTCGCAGCCACACCCTCTTCGTCGTCATGTCCTATCCCTTCGTCGATGGTGCATGGGCGTGCGGATCCTCTTCGCCAGGCGGGGTTGTCCGCGGCTGACCGCGACTGACCCACAGGCTCGCGCCGATGGACACCGCGATGATGCCGATGACGATGGACAGGCTGATCGCCGTGGGGATCTTGAACACC
>NBNH01000095.1 GCA_004379115.1 Actinomycetales bacterium mxb001 | reverse complement strand
CGTCGTTGTCATGGACTCCCTCGCCGCTACTTCCTGTGCGTCAGGCCAGAACTAGGAGCGAAGCTCCGACCAGGCCTTCGACCACTCCGAGTACGGAATGCACTTGACGTCAGTGCGGCCGTCGAGGCAAGCCTCGGTCGGGGTGTTCCAGTAGTACACGTTCTCCCAGTACGACGGCTCATTGGCGTGATACGTCTTGCACTGGTCAGGGTCGATGTCGCAGGCCTTGACGTTGCTCGGCGCCTCGCCGAACCACGCCGTCGCCTGCTGGTTCACCTCGGGCGAGGCGATCCAGTCGAGCCACTTGTAGGCGCAGTTGAGGTTGGGCGTGTCCTTCGCGACCATCCACGTGTCGGACCAGCCGGTCGCGCCTTCCTTGGCCTTCGTCGAGCCGATGACGGCGGGATCGAAGCCATTGACGATGACCTGCCACGACGTGGCAGCCGTCATGGTGCCGGCGTTGACCGCGTCGATCTGCTTGAGGTAATCGCTCCAGTACTCGCTGACCAGAGCCTTCTGCTGCTTGAGCAGAGCGATCGCGGCGTCAAACTGGGTCTGGTCGAGGGCGTAGGGATCCTTGATGCCCAGCTCCGGCTGCGTCGCCATGAGGTAGACGGCCGCATCCGCGATGTAGATGGGCGAGTCATACGGGCCGACACCACCAGCGGCGGGGGAATCGGGCTCGAACATGACGCTCCACGAGTCGACGTTGTCGCCCAACTTCTCCTTGTTCCAGACGAGGAGGTTGGCGCCGCGACCGTGCGGGATGCCATAGGCAACGCCGTTGACGCTGTTGTGCGCCTTCATCTTCAGGTCGGGGAAGATGTCGACGTAGTTAGGCACCAGATCGGTGTTGATGGGCTGGACGTTGCTGCCGTAGATCAGGCGCAGCGATGCGTCGCCGGATGCCGCCACGACGTCGTAGCCACCGCCCTGGAAGAGCTTGACCGCCTCGTCGGAGGTGCCGTACACCTTGACGTTGACCTGGCAGCCTGTTGCCTCCTCGAACGGCGTGATCCAGTCGGCTGACGGATCGTTGGTGCCGTCCTCGGCGTAGCCGGGCCACGCCAGGATGTTGAGCGCACCCTCGCCGTCACCGACCGGGCCTTCGTACTTGGGAACGTCGGGCGGTGTGCCCGCTCCCCCGGAACTGCTGCTGCCACCACCACAGGCGGCGAGCACCAGGGCCGCGGCTCCGCCGACGGCCAGCATTTTCAGCAGACGCGTTGTGTGCACCTGCTCCTCCTTCTCTCTGGTGGACCACCCCGGTTGGTCGCGGTCCTGTGAATGCCGATCACGAGCCCACGGGGACCTCGTGCTCGGTGTTCCACATCAATGTCACGCGCTGCCCTCGCATGGAGTTGACCTCGCTGGAGGTGGCGTGAGAGTTCTGCTGTACGGCGATCAGCGTGGCGCCGGCATCGAGATCGACGATGAAGCGCGTAGACATACCGACGTAGACGACCTCGCGGATGACACCCGCGGCCGCCCGCTCATTGGCCTCGGGTGCCGGTGATCCGAGCGTCACGCGGATCTTCTCGGGACGTACCGACCACATCCCCTCGCGACCGAGCACGGTCGCGGCCACGCCGGCTGCCAGCAGATTGGAGATGCCGACGAATCCCGCGACGAAGGGTGTCGATGGGTGCTCGTAGATCTCGGTGGGCGTACCGACCTGGGCGATACGGCCGGCGTCGAAGACCGCGATGCGGTCCGACATCGTCAGGGCCTCTTCCTGATCGTGGGTGACGAAGACGAAGGTGATGCCCACGGCGCGCTGGAGCTCCTTCAACTCGACCTGCATCTGCTCGCGCAGCTTGAGGTCGAGGGCACCGAGCGGCTCGTCGAGCAGCAGGACGCGCGGCTTGTTGACCAGGGCGCGCGCGAGCGCGACGCGCTGGCGCTGGCCACCGGAGAGCTGGCTGGGCTTGCGTGCGCCGTAGTCCTCGAGGCGCACGGTCGCGAGCGCCTCCTCGGCACGCTGGCGGCGCTCGGCCTTGGGAACCTTCTTGACCATGAGGCCGTACTCGACATTGGCGAGCACGTTCATGTGCGGGAAGAGGGCGTAGTCCTGGAAGACAGTGTTCACATCGCGGTCATACGGCGGAACGCGCGTGACGTCGACACCGGCGAGTTCGATGGTGCCCGCGGTCGGCTGCTCGAAGCCGGCGATCATCCGCAGAACGGTCGTCTTGCCCGAGCCGGAGGGGCCGAGCAGCGTGAGGAACTCCCCGTCGGCGACCTCGAGGCTGACGTCGTCGACGGCGACGACGTCGCCGAAGGTCTTGCGCAGACCGGTGAGCCGGATAGCCGTGGACATCGATCTCCCGGAGGGTCGAAGGATGGGCACACCTTAGGCCCGTGAACCCTTCACATACGGGGAGTAGCGCGCGGTCGTCCGAATCGTTACCGGTCGCTGAACGGCCATTCAGCCAGGGAACGCGCGGGCCTCGCCGGTGACCCCCACGGAGACCCGCTCACCGGGCCGAGGAGGCGGGCTCCCGCCGGGCACCCGCACGGGGATCCGGGTGCCGTCGTCGAGGTCGACCTGGAGGAGCGCGTCGTGGCCGCGGTAGGAGGTCTCGCGGACCACACCCTGCCCGGGGGCACTGTCATCGACGGGGCAGGAGAGGACCAGTTGCTCCGGGCGCAAGATCACGGTGCCCGGTGACGCGAGACCACCGCGCACGGGGATCTCGCCGAGCACACAGCGCACGCGCCCCGATCCACTCGGCTCCGCTGTCAGTTCCACCGCGTCACCGACGAAGCGCGCAACTCCCAGGTCGATGGGCGCCTCGTACACCTCCTCGGGCGTGCCCACCTGCACGAGCGAGCCGTCGCGCATGACGGCGACGAGGTCAGCCGTCGACAGCGCTTCTTCCTGATCGTGCGTGACGAGCACGGCCGTGGTGCCGAGTTCCTTCAGCAGATCGCGCACTTCGGCCCGCAGGCGCACGCGCATGGTGGCATCGAGGGCGGTGAAGGGCTCATCGAGCAGGACGACCTCGGGCTCGGGTGCGAGGGCGCGGGCGAGGGCCACGCGCTGCTGCTGGCCGCCGGACAGGTCATGCGGTCGCGCATGAGCGAACTCGCGCATGCCGACCATGTCGAGGACCTCGTCGATACGCGCCTGGCTATCTCGGGGGAGACCAAAGCCAACATTGCCGCTGACATCCAGGTGGGGGAAGAGCGCACCCTCCTGCGGCACGATGCCGACGCGGCGGCGCTCCGGTGGCACGAACGTGCCGGGCCCCGCGACCACGCGGTCTCCGAAGCGCACCTCGCCGCCGGTGGGCTTGAGGAAGCCGGCGAGAACGCGCAGCAACGTGGTCTTGCCCGAACCGCTGACACCGAGCACCGCGAGCAGGTCGCCGGACGGCACGGTGAGGTCGAGACCGTCGAGCACGCGCACGGGTCCGTAGCCCGCGCTGAGATCGCGCACGCTGACCGACGTCATGGCTCCACCGTATCCGCGTCGGCGCGCGTCATCGTGCGACTGAGCAACCACGCAGGGATCGCCGCGATCGCGACCAAGGCGATGGCGTAGGGCGCACCAGCTCCGTACGCCGCAACCTCGGTGCGGCTCCACAACTCGGTGGCGAGGGTGTCGAGGCCGGTGGGTCGCAGCATGAGCGTTGCGGGCAGTTCCTTCATCGCGGTCAGCAGCACGAGCAGGCCGCCGGCCGCGATGCCGGGCAGCGTCAGGCGCAATGTGGTTTCGCTCCACGCGCGCAGCGGGCCGCGACCGAGAGTGCGAGCGGTCTGCTCCAGCACCGGCGGCACCGCGGCAGTGGCACTGCGCGTGGCGCCGATGGCCTTGGGCAGGAAGAGCACGGCGTAGGCGAACGCCAGCACGAACACTGTTTGGTAGATGCCCGGAAGCACCGCGAGGGTGAGGAAGACGAGCGACAGGCCGACGACGACAGCGGGCAGCGCGTGGCCGGAATACGACGCGGTCTCGATCGTGCGCACCGATCGCGTGCGATAGCGCGCGGCAAGGATGCCGACCGGCAGCGCGAGCAGCACGGCGAGCACGGCACCGGCGAGCGCAACACCCGCCGACGTGAGTGCAGCAGCAATCAACTCACTGAAGACAAGTGGCGTGCGACTGCCCTCGAGCATGCGCAGCACGAGCGAGACCAGCGGGACGCCGAGGGCGAGAATGGTCAGGACGCTGAGCCACGCCAGTGCACCCACGCGCGCGATGCCACGCAGGGCCACCGGCTCGGGATTGCGCTGCGTGCCGGTGGCCACGCGCCAGCGGCGCGTGCGGCCGCGGATTCGGCGTTCGGCCATCACGAGGAGCGCGGCGAGCGCAACCAGCACGAGGGCGAGCACGGCGGCGCTGACGCGATCGAAGCTGGCGCGATAGGACGCGTAGATAACTCGGGTGAACGCATCGACGCGCAGCAGCGCGACGGCGCCGAAGTCGGACAGCACATAGAGCGCGACCAGGAGTGCGCCGCCCGCGGCAGCCGGCCATGACTGCGGCAGCGTCGTCGTGGCGAAGGCGCGCAGGGGCCCGCGTCCGAGCGAGCGCGCGACCTCCTCCAGCGCCGGGTCGGCCGATCGGAAGGACGCGGTGACGGGCAGGACGACGTACGGTGTCGACACGAGTGTCAGCAGGAGTGCCGCAGCCCAGAAGCCGCTCATCGCGGGGAACTGCGAGATCCACGCGTAGGCCGCGACGTAGGAGGGGATGGCCAGCGGCAGGGCGACGAGCACCAGCCACATGCGGCGCAGCGGGATGTTGCTGCGCGCCACCAACCACGCCGTGGGGATGCCGATGACGAGGCAGGCGAGGACGACCACGACGACGAGGCCAACGCTGGTGGCGATGGTCTCCAGCGTGCGCGCACGCAGGAGTACCTCGATGACGCGGGAGAGGCCAGCCTCCGCCACGCGGATGATGAGGTACGCGAGCGGGATGAGCGAGACGACGGCCGTCACCACACCGGCGAGCAGCAGCGCTCTCGGGGGACGCCCGAGGAAACGCTTGGCCCGCGAGCGGGTGACGGTCTGCGTGGTCACAGCAGGCCGACGTCCTCCAGCATGGCGAGCGTGCCGGGCAGGTCGGCGAGCTCCGCCAGCGGCACGTTGGGGCCGCGCAGTGAGTCCAGCGGCGGAAGTTCGGCGCGTGCCGCTACTCCGGGCAGCAGTGGGTACTCGCCCGTGTTGGTGACGAACCACTCCTGCGTCGGAGCGGAGAGCAGCCACTCGACGAATTTGGCGGCGTTGGGGTTGTTGGCTGCTCCCTGGAGGATGCCGACTCCGGCCACGTTGACCAGAGCGCCGGGATCCTCTGGCTTGCTGAACTTGATCTTGGCGATGACGTTCTCCGGGCCGATCTCGGCGCCCATCTCGTAGAGGTAGTAGTGGTTGACCAGGCCGAGGGTGATCTGCCCGGCGTTGACGGCGTCCATGATGAGGCCGTTCTTCTCGTAGGTCTGGGCGTCATTGGCAACCAGTCCCTCGAGCCACTGCTTGGTTACCTCGTCGCCCTGCGAGACACGCATAGCGGTGACGAAGGCCTGAAAGGACGCGTTGGTCGGTGCGATGCCGATCTTGCCCTTCCACTTGGGATCGGTGAGATCGAAGATCGAGTCGGGCACCTCGGCCTCGGACACCTGGCGCGGGTCGTACGCGATGACGCGTGCGCGTCCGGTGACTCCGGTCCAGGTGCCCTCGGGTGAGCGGTAGTTCTCCGGCACGGCGGTCGCCGCTGCGGCCGGCAGTTGCGCGAAGAGACCCTCGGCCGCCACGGCACCGAGGGCGCCGGCGTCCTGCGCGAAGAAGACCTGCGCAGGAGTGCGATCGCCTTCCTCGACGAGCTGTGCGGCCAACTCCGCGGAGTCGCCGTACCGGGCCTCGACCGGGATTCCCGTCTCGGTCGTGAACTGCGTGAACAGCGGCCCGACGAGTTCCTCCGACCGACCCGAGTAGACGACGAGCGGACCATCGGCCGCGTCAGAGCCTCCCCCTCCGCCGCAGGCGGCGAGCAGGGGCACGGCCAGGGCTGCCGCCACGAGGGCAGCCGTGAGGCGGGACACGCATCCTCCCGAGGGTTAGGCAAGGCTAAGTAAGGCTTGCCTAAGTTACGGGGGCGATCTCCGGGAGTCAAGTCGCGCGATCCCGTATCCCCTAGCCTCCCCCCATGTCGGCCTACCGTCTGGATCGACGCCGCTACATCGGCTACGGCCTCGGAGCGGTGGGCACGGCCGGCTTCGGCACGGTCCCCGGCCTGGTGCTGGCCATCTACCTCACCGACACCCTGGGCGTGGCCGCCGGCCTGGCGTCGCTGGTCGTGCTGCTGCCGAAGCTGTGGGACGTGTTCTTCCTGCCGTACGTCGGCAACCTCAGCGATCGCTCCGTCGCCAAGCACGGCAGTCGCACACGCTTCCTGCTCATCGGCGCCCTCGGGATGCTCATCACCTTCCCGCTGATGTTCGCCGTGCCCGAAGGCACGTCACCGGCAATCGCGGCCGCGTGGGTGCTCGTCGCCTTCATCCTGGCCGCGTCGGTTTTCGCGTACTTCCAGGTGCCCTACATCGCACTCGCCGCCGAGATCACCGACTCGCCGCCGGAGCGTACGTCGCTCATGTCATGGCGCGTGGCCCTCCAGGTGATCGGCATCCTGCTCTTCGGCGTCGGCGCGCCGTTCCTCGTGACCTCCCTACCCCAGGCCAATGAGGGCTACCTCTTCATGGGTGTCGTGGTCGGCACCCTCATCGCCGTGGGCATGCTGGCCTGCTGGCTGGTCGTGCGGCACCTCAAGCGCTACGTCAGCGAGTCGACGGCCGGTGCCCATTCACTCGCGCAGCAATTCCGGGTGGCGTGGAAGGCGCGAGCCTTCCGGCTGCTCCTCGGCGCATTCGTCGTGCAGGCCCTCGGCGCCGGGGCCGTGCTGGCCGCCGCACCGTACTTCTCCACGTACATCCTCGGCATCCCCGACTTCGGCATCGTCTTCGGCGTCCTGCTGGTGCCGGCCGTCATCGTCATGCCGCTGTGGTCCTACCTGGGGCACCGCGTGGGCAAGCGACGCGGCTTCGTCATGGCGTCCTGCCTGTTCATCCTCGGCCTGGTGGGCTCGCTCTCGGCCTCCTTCGTGCCGGTGCCGGTCTCGCTGGTGTTCCTCGCCGTGACATCGGTGGGCTACGCCGGCATGCAGATGTTTCCGCTGGCGATGCTTCCCGACACCATCGACGACGACGCCGCGCGTTCGGGCGAGCAGCGCGCCGGTGCCTTCACCGGCGTGTGGACCGCGGGTGAGACAGCCTCCTTCGCCATCGGACCGGCTCTGGTGCTGCTGCTCCTGCAGGCCACCGGCTACATCTCGGCTACCGCGGGCGCGTCCGTGGCACAGCCGGACTCAGCGATCCTGGGCGTGCATCTGGCGTTCTCCGTGCTGCCCGCCGTGCTCGTGGCGCTGAGCATCCCGCTCGCGCTGCGCTACCCGCTGCGCGAGGAGACCCTCACTCAGGCGAGCGGCAGGTAGGACGACAGGTCACTGCGCTCGCCGCTCGCGGTGAGCGCGCCGGACTTCACGGCATCGGCCCAGGTGAGTTGTCCCGTGGCGAGACGCAGCCAGGTGGCCGCATTCGTCTCGACGACGGCGGCCGGTGTGCCGCGACGATGCTTGACGCCCTCGATGACCTGCACGGCGGCGTGCGGCGGGACGCGCACCTCGACGCTCTTGCCGGGCGCCTTCGCCTTCAAGAGGTCAAGCGTGGCCTTCACCGCCGCGCGCTCGACCACCGGATCGGGCGTGCGGTCCATGGAGTACGCCACGAGGCACGACTCGAGTTGCTGCGCGAGATCGGGATCCATCATGTCTCTGTCCTTGAGAAGATTGGGTCGCCGTGCCTTCGACCAATCGAAAAAGTGCGAGATGTCTTCGCCTCGGTCGAATGCCTCATCGATCTCACTGGCCTTCATAGCGTCGCACCTCCCCGCTTCTCGCTCGACGCACGCTAATGAGTCGTACCTTACCTTCACGGTAGGTAAAGATCGCCGTCCAGACAGCGTCGTCCAACCGTCCGATGACGGCATGACGCGGCTCGAATGCTGAGCGCGCGTGAGCCTCAATCAGTTGCGGATCTGTCCACAAGCCCTGAGCCTGCTCGAAGTCAATTCCATGCTTGGCGAGGTTGGCGGCGCTCTTCACAGGATCGAACTCGAAGGCGGGGAGCATCCGCCGAGGTTGGGCCGCGGTCCCTGCTCACGGAAGCCCTTACATCGATGCTGTGGACACCCGATCAGCAGCGCTCATCGACCCAGTCCAGCAGTACGCCGAGGGCCTTCTCCCAGCCCGCATCGAGCATGAGGTCATGGCCGATGCCCGGCAGCCACACGGGATCGACGCCGTACGCGCGGGCCGTCTGCTCGACGGCCTTGATATCGACCACGCGGTCATCGGGCGTGCCGACGACCAGCACCGGGCAGCGCACCGGGCCAATCCGGTGGGGGACGAAGAGTTCGAACTGCGCCCAGGGCGATTCACGTCCCAGCCGGTCGACATATCGCGCGGCCGTGGTCTCGTCTAGACCGACGAAGAGCTGCTCGGAACGCAGCGGAAGCGTGCCGCCGGCCACGACTTTGGCAGCGTCCAGCGGACGCCGGCGCAGCATGCTCGGCAGCATGTACGCCGCACCCTGCAGCGGCGCTGGCGTCAGCAGGGCGAGCCCGCGCGGCTGGTAGCGATCGGCCACGAGCTGCGAGATAAGTGCGCCCATGGAATGTCCGACGAGCACCGGCTGCTGGGGCATCTCGGTGATCGTCTGCATGACGTCGTGCACGTAGTGGCGCAGCAGCGTGCGGCCGAGTCGCTTGCGCCCGCCGGAGTCGCCGTGCCCACGCAATGACACGGCGTACACGGGGAATCCGCGCTCGGCCGCCGCTGGCATCCAATGCTCACGCCAGCACCAGGCGCCGTGGGCGATGCCATGGACGAAGAGCAGGGGCGGCTTGCGCGTCGCGCGCGGCTGGTCGTGCCAGCCCTCCGGGACGATCGACAGCACCTCGCGGTGCGCGCTCGTGGGCGGAACCGACCAGTCCCACATGCGCATCACCTTGGATGCGCG
>NBNH01000094.1 GCA_004379115.1 Actinomycetales bacterium mxb001 | reverse complement strand
CCCGGCCGATGCTCCCGATACGCGCCGCGTGCTGCCGGGTGTGATCGCCGGCATCGGCGGCTACGGCAACTGCCTGGGCCTGCCCAATATCGGCGGCGAAGTCGTCTTCGATCCGACCTACGCCGGCAATCCGCTCGTCAACGCACTGTGCATCGGTGCGATGAAACACGAGGACATCCACCTCGCCTCAGCCAAGGGCGTCGGCAACCTCGTCATCCTCTACGGCGCACGCACCGGGGGTGACGGCATCGGCGGCGTCTCCGTGCTTGCGAGCGAGACCTTCGATGCGGACGGTCCCGCGAAGCGCCCGAGCGTGCAGGTGGGCGATCCGTTCATGGAGAAGTTGCTCATCGAGTGCACGCTCGAAGTCCTCCAGGCCGGCCTCGTCGAAGGCATCCAGGACCTCGGTGGCGCGGGCATCTCGTGCGCGACCAGCGAACTCGCGTCCAACGGCGAGGGCGGCATGCACGTGCACCTCGACCGCGTCATCCTGCGCGACCCCACGCTCTCTCCCGAAGAGATCCTCATGAGCGAGTCGCAGGAGCGCATGTGCGCGATCGTCACCCCCGACAACGTCGACGCGTTCATGGACATTTGCCGCAAGTGGGAGGTGGAGGCCGTCGTCATCGGCGAGGTCACCGACTCTGGCCGACTGACCATCGACTGGCATGGCGAGCGCATCGTCGACGTACCACCGCGCACCGTCGCGCACGAAGGCCCCGTCTACGAGCGACCCATGGTTCGCCCCACCGAACTCGATGCACTGAAGGCGGATGACGCCAATGCGCTGCCGCGACCGGCGACGCCCGACCAGCTGCGCGCGACGTTCGTGCGCATGGCGGGTACGCCCAACCTCGCGTCCAAGAAGTGGGTGACGAGCCAGTACGACCGCTACGTGCTCGGCAACACCGTGCTTGCACAGCCCGAGGATGCGGGCATGATCCGCATCGACGAGGAGTCCGGCCTGGGCGTGGCGGTCGCCACCGACTGCAACGGCCGCTTCGTGCGACTCGATCCCTATAACGGTGCTCAACTCGCACTCGCCGAGGCCTATCGCAATGTCGCCGTCACCGGCGCGCGTCCGCTCGCGGTGACGAACTGTCTGAACTTCGGCTCACCCGAGGATCCCGGCGTCATGTGGACGTTTGCCGAGGCGGTACGCGGCCTCGCCGACGGCTGCCTCGAGCTCGGGATCCCGGTGACCGGTGGCAACGTCAGCTTCTACAACTCCACCGGCGACACCGCGATCTTGCCGACGCCGGTCGTCGGAGTGCTCGGCGTCATCGACGATGTCGAGCGACGCACCCCGATGGGCTGGGGACCTGACGGCGAGGTCATCTACCTGCTCGGTGACACCCGCGAGGACTTCGCGGGCAGCGAGTGGGCGCACGCGGAGCATGCGCATCTCGGCGGTACGCCGCCCCGCGCGGATCTAGCGCGCGAGAAGTTGCTGGCCGACATCCTCATCGCC
>NBNH01000093.1 GCA_004379115.1 Actinomycetales bacterium mxb001 | reverse complement strand
CTCCGACCCCACCACCCTCCCTGTGCCGGCGGCGCCCGCGGCGACGGCCCTCCTCATCCTGCCGGACCTCTTCCTCCACGCCACCCCTCGCTACGCCCATGTCTTCCTGCCCGCTACGTCGTTCCTCGAGAAGGACGGCACGTTCACCAACCCCGAGCGCCGCATCAATCGCGTGCGACCGGTGATGGCGAGCAAGACGGGCAAGCAGGAGTGGGAGGTCACCTGTGACCTCGTCACCGCGCTCGGCTACCCGATGAACTACGAGTCCGCGAGCCAGATCATGGACGAGATCGCCACGCTCACCCCGACGTTCTCCGGCGTGTCCTTCAAGCTCCTCGACGAGGTCGGCAGCGTGCAGTGGCCCTGCAACGCCGATCACCCGCTGGGCACGCCGGTCATGCACGTCGACCGCTTCGTGCGCGGCCTGGGTGCCTTCCAGGTGACGCCCTACGTGCCGACCGAGGAGCGCAGCACGCGGCGCTTCCCGCTCCTGCTCACGACAGGGCGCATTCTCAGCCAGTACAACGTCGGCGCACAGACCCGTCGCACCGCTAACGTCGAGTGGCATGACGAGGATCTGCTCGACATCCACGAGTCCGATGCTGAGGCACGAGGCATTGCCGACGGCACCTGGGTGACTCTCGCCAGCCGGGTCGGCTCCACCGTGATGCGCGCACGCATCTCCGATCGGGTCCCGCCCGGTGTCGTCTACACGACGTTCCACTATCCCGGCAGCGGTGCCAACGTCGTCACGACGGAGTACTCCGACTGGGCGACCAACTGTCCCGAATACAAGGTGACGGCTGTCGAGGTTTCACCCACGTTGCGCGGACCCGATCAGCAGGCGGTTGGCGCCACCGTCGGCTCCTCGACCACGGGATAGCCATGCAGATCGAGACCCTGAAGCGCATGGCTGACCAGATCGCTCTCAACAACGAGGGCGCGTCGCAGTCGGAGGCGGTCGTACGCGTGGCCACGCACCTCACCAATTTCTGGACCCCGGCCATGGTCGAGGAACTCAGCGACTATGCGCGCGAACACGCCGATGAGCTCGATCCTGTGGTCGTCGGGGCCCTGGCCCGGATGAACGCCCAGCATCGCGTCTGACCAACCCGTGAAGCGCCGGTGAATTCCGGCCAATCGCCCTCCCGGCTGGGCCGGAGGCCTGTTGGATGGGCAGTCCCACGAGTAGAGGAGACGTCATGCCACAGGACGACATCGAGGTCGGCGAGTCCATCGAGGTCAGCGCGATCGTTGACGAGTCAGGCGAGGTTGTCGGCGCGGTCGTGGACGACGTCCTCGTCGTCACCGGCGAGGAAGGATCGATCGTCGAGGAGACGATCGATGTTTTCGATGCCGACGGCAATCTCGTGGCGGAGGAAGATGTGATCGACGTCTACGACGCCGACGGCAACCTGGTCGCCGAGGTCGGCGAGATCATCGTCGAGGGGTAGACCTACCTGATGGAGACGTAGTACTTCACGATCGTCTCCTCGACATCCCAGCGGCCGTACCAGCCGCGGGGGAAGACAACCGTGCTTCCCTCGGAGATCACGTTGACCGTGCCATCGGCATCGGTGACACGTGCGCGCCCGGCGAGGATGATGACGGACTCCTCGTCGGGCCGGTCCTCGACCGTCCAGCCACCCGGCGTGCACTCCCACAGCCCGGTCTCGACGTTCTGCCATGTCTTGAGAACGCAGCCACGCGTCATCGGCGTACCGGAATCGGCACCGGGCTTCAGGCCCCAGTCCTCGAGACGATCGAAGAGGGATTGCCAGGTCGATGCGACGACGGGCGGGTGACTCATGGGACCTCCAGGTGGTTGACCGAAAGCCTAGTGACTTCTGAGGCTAAGGTCCTCTGCATGAGAAACCCTCGCCTGATGGTCATCGTCGGCCTCGCGTCTGCCGCCCTTCTCGCAGCATGCGGGGGCCAATCAGCGACGATCGAGAGCCCCGCCTCCGAGGCCGTTCCCGCTGCCTTCTCGGATCGTGAAGCAAGCGGAGAGGACCTCGCCAACGCGTGGTTCGAACTCCTGTCGATGACGGGTGCCCCGTCCGGGGAGTTTGCATCAGACTCGGCGCAGGTGCAGGCAGGGATTGATCTCGTGCGGCCGTATCTGGACCCGGCTTTCACGCTGGTGCGGTCCTCAGGCGAGCGCTACTTCGCCAGCAACTACGTTCCCCTCGACGTAGACGACTACGAGGTTTCCGACGTCGTAGTAACGCAGCCGCGCGACGACATCAGGGT
>NBNH01000092.1 GCA_004379115.1 Actinomycetales bacterium mxb001 | reverse complement strand
CGCTTTTTCGAATGTTCGCCGCGCATGGGCCCAGCAGGCAAGGCCGACGACGCCGTCGCGAGCTTTGTGCTGGTGATAGACCTGGTAGTCGTCGGTCTGCAGAAACCCGTTGAAGTTCTCGAGCATAGGACGGCAGTGCACCTGTCCGCGGCCCTTCTGGTATTCGAAGTAGATGAGCTTGCCCAATGGTGCATGGTAGCCCCAGAGGAAGCCCTTATGCGTGGTGCCGCTCTTGGTGCGGTCCTGCACGGCAAGACCCGTCTCGTCCACCTGCAGGTACGACGACTTCAGCACGGAGGCGCGAAGCACGCCATAGAGCGGCCTGAGCAGCTCGGCAGTGAGCGACTGCCATGATTCAACCGTCGTGGCCGGGATATCCACGCCCAGCATTGAGAAGCGCTTCAGCTGCCGATCGATCGGCATATGGTGGACATGCTTGTCGGTGACGATCGTTGTCAGAAGATCCACGCCGGCGATGCACTTGTCGATCGGACGCTTCGGCATCGGGGCGATGACGATGCGCACGGTGCCGTCCTCAGCCGCTGCAGCAGCATAGATCGGACGGGAGGTGCGATTGACGTGCATAGCGGCTGGACGCAGCTCGAGCTCGTCGCTGACTTCGCGGCCGATGCACTGCATCTGTGAGGTGTCTTCATCCGGCTCGATGACCGTCTCGACTACCGGCAGGTGCGAGGGCATCTCCATGCGTCCGGGATGCGTGCGTGGAGCTTTCTTGCGCTCATAGGTGATCGACTCGATCTCGGCTTTGACAGCCTCGGCCGTCTCTGCATCCGTGGTGTCGAGTCCGAGCGTCAGCTGCGCTTCGGGAACTTCCGAGATGAAGCGCTCGCGCTTGGCTCCAAAGACCAGCCGTTGTAGCTCTTTGACCTGAAACTCGAGATCAAAGATGCGTGCCTGCTTGTGATCGAGTTGTTGATCACGTTCGGCCAGGCGCTGGTCACGTTCGGCCAGGCGCTGGTCACGTTCGGCCAGGCGCTGGTCACGTTCGGCAAGGCGTTGGTCACGCAGCTGAAGGAGCTCAATGAGCTCGTGCTTGGTCATCTGCTGCAGCGCCGTTTGCATGATGCAACATCGCACAAACATTCATCAGATGCTCAACTATTATAGCTGTATGTTGCAGGTCCTCAAGGCCGATTGTATCGGTCCTTGCGCCTGGTATCAACAAGGCGCACACCCTCAAGCAGCATCAGCAGCTCGTCACGTCGCAGTGACCTCGACGCCCCCGTAGAGGCCGGCATATCAAAGCGTCCACGCTCAAGACGCTTGCTGAACAGCACATAGCCGTCGCCATCCCAGTAGAGCAACTTGATCTGCACACGCGAGCGGCTGATGAAGACAAACACATCACCACGAAGCGGATCATCGCCCAACCCATTGCGTACCAGACCCGCCAAGCCGTCAAACCCTTTACGCATATCGGCCGGTGCCGTGTAGAGCCAGAAGCGCATGCTGCCGGCTGCGCTCAGCAGCATCAGCGCACCTCAATACGTGTTCCGCTGGCAAGCGTGATCACCACCATACTCGCTTCGTGCGCACCCGGCAAAGCCGTCTCGGTCAGCAGTGGCACAAACTCGCGGTGACGCACGAGCTCATGCCCCTGCGCGGTCTTGCGCTGCTCACGATACTGCCGACACCAATACAGCATCGTCGAATACGACACGCCCTGCTGCTCGGCATACACCTGCTGACTCATCCCAC
>NBNH01000009.1 GCA_004379115.1 Actinomycetales bacterium mxb001 | reverse complement strand
GAACGGGCGCGTCATGGCGGGCACGAGTCGCCGCCGGCGGACGAGCGGCCGCGTATCACGCCCAAGCCCAAGGTTGACTGGGGTGCGATTAACCTCGACCTGTCGTCAGACGTAAACAAAGACCGTAAGTCGCACTAGCAATGACAAAGCATGCTTCGATCTGGACGCCCGCACTGAAACTGATCGGTGTCTTGGCAACGGCGATCGGGCTACAATCCACGCTCGGTCTGTGGCTGGCGGCGGTGCTGGTGCTCTGGGTGCTTGTTAGTCACCGACACCGATTTATGAAGCTGCTGCGTCGTTTGCGCTGGTTGATTCTGGTGCTCTTTGGGGTGACCTTGTTGAGCACGCCGGGTGCGGCACTGTTTCCACATTGGGGGTTGTACCCGACCAGTGAAGGTGCGCAACTGGCGATCACGCAATTGATGCGTCTGCTCGGTATGCTTGCGAGCGTGACGCTCTTGCTCGACTCTACAGATCAGCGCGCACTGGCCGCCGGGTCCTTAGCCTTGCTGCAGCCCCTTGCCGGGCGATCACAATGGCCGGAACGGGCGGTTGCACGTCTATTGCTGGTATTTAATTACCTCGAATCGGCACCGCCACCGCGCAATCTTCAAGACGTGCTGGTGCTGGCCGGTATGGAACGCGATGTGTCTGATGCACTCGCGACACAACTGGATCAGCCTGCAACAATCGAACTACCCTATGCCGTGTTGACCAGGCGAGACCTGCTGTTGGGGGGCGCTTTGCTGACGTTGAGTCTGTTAGCGCTGGCTTCGGGGCAAGCCGTATGACCGAGTTGCGACCACGACGCTGGGCGCTGGGCGTGGAATACGATGGTCATTGCTTCCATGGTTGGCAGACGCAGGGACCCGCACCGCACGCCCTGGGCGATGGTCCGGCAGGTCGCGTATTACCGACCATCCAGGATGCGTTGGAAAACGCCTTGAGCCAGATTGCTGATAGGCCGATTCAGGTCATGTGCGCTGGCCGAACCGACGCCGGGGTTCATGCC
>NBNH01000008.1 GCA_004379115.1 Actinomycetales bacterium mxb001 | reverse complement strand
CCGCGACAACGGCATCGGCGTCTCGGGAGTGGCACCCGGCGTGCGCGTGCAGCCGCTGCGTGCCCTCGGCAAGTGCGGGGGTTACACCTCCGACGTGCTCGCCGCCATGCGCTGGGCTGCCGGTGGTGACGTACCCGGTGTCCCGGCAAACCCCACGCCGGCCAAGGTCATCAACCTCTCGCTCGGCAGCATCGATCCTTGTTCGGCCGCTGACCAAGAGACCATCGATTTCGTGCGTGCCCGTGGTGTGACCGTGGTCGTGGCTACGGGAAATGAAGACTCACCGGTGAGCACGTCGTCACCAGCGAACTGCCGTGGCGTCATCGCGGTCAGCGCCACCGCGCGCAATGGTTCTCGTGCCTCCTACTCCAACTACGGCGAGTCCGTGGGCCAGGTCACGCTCTCGGCGCCCGGCGGAGATGCCTCGCGCGACAGTCGGATCCTCTCCACCTACAACTCGGGCACGCGGTCGCCTGCCGCGCCCACCTACAGCAACCTCCAGGGCACATCCATGGCCACACCGCACGTGTCCGCCGCGGCGGCATTGGCCTACAGCCTGGGCGCCACGACCGCCGACGAGGTGAAGAATCTGCTCACCGCCGCCGTGCAGCCCTTCCCCACCGGCGTGGGCGACGCGTGCACCGTCGTTCGATGCGGTGCGGGCATCCTCGACCTCAGTCGCCTCGTCGTCGCGGGACCGCCGGATGCCCCTATCAATGTCACGGCGCTCGCGGGTGACGAATCGGCATCCATCAGTTGGGCCGAGCCTGAGCGCAACGGTGGGGCCCCTATCACCTCGTACGTCGCTACCGCACAGCCCGGCGGCAGCATGTGCACGACCGCAACCACATCGTGCGTGATCTCCGGTCTCGCGAACGGCACGACGTACTCCGTCAGTGTCACCGCCACCAATGCCGCGGGCCTTACGTCGAGCGCATCGTTGGCCGTGTCGGTAACGCCGCAGTTCCCCGCCGTAGTCCCGGGTGCCGTCACCGACATCACGGTGAAGTGGCGCGGCTTCGGCCGCAGCCTCGTCGCTGTCCTGCGATGGAGCCCACCTGTCATCGGCGACGCCACGGAATACCGCGCCCGCATCGCCCGAGTGGGCGGCAGTTACGGATCCTGGAGTTACGTCACCGCGCCCGTCATTCGCGCCACCGATCTTCGACCGGGCCGCGCGTACCGCGTGCAGATCCAGGCGGGTAACGATGCCGGCTGGGGACCGGCGTCCGTCATTCGCCTGCAGCCGTAGCGGAAACGTGGACAGGAGCTCTCGGTTATGGTCATGCCCATGACGCAGTCTGCTCGCACTCGACGCGTGATCATCGCCGCATGCGCGAGTGCCCTCGTAATGGGCGGCCTCGCTGCGGCTGGCACGACGACCGCGAGTGCCGAGCCCAATCTCGGTGGCGCACAGGTCCCGCTCGCGACGGCAACGGCTGAAATCTCCAAGGCGTCGAAGTCGCTCGATCGATCTCGCGCGATCGACACGCGAGCCGAAGATCCGGAGATCACCTTCATCGCCGGACTCAAACGCGATAGCAAGGCCCTCGATATCCGGGCCACCAAGGCGGCCAATCCCGACGAGATCGAGTTTCGTGACTTCATGACCCTCGCGGAGGCCGGTGTCGACTACGGCGCCACGGCCAGCACGCTCAAGAAGCTGCGAAGCGTCGCGAAGGGGGTCGGCGTACGCGTGCAGGTGGATCCCTCTCGGCTCCTCGCGAGGTTCACGGCACCGGCCTCGGT
>NBNH01000091.1 GCA_004379115.1 Actinomycetales bacterium mxb001 | reverse complement strand
CGCACTGACGTCAAGTGCATTCCGTACTCGGAGTGGTCGAAGGCCTGGTCGGAGCTTCGCTCCTAGTTCTGGCCTGACGCACAGGAAGTAGCGGCGAGGGAGTCCATGACAACGACGACAGCCAGTCCCCCTCGGGGGGGCTTCGCCTACCGGCATCCGCGAGCGCGTCTCGCGGGGCTGCTGGCGGCACCCATGGCCTGGCTGGTCATCGTCTATCTGGGCTCCCTCGCCGCACTCTTCCTCACGGCTTTCTGGACGGTCGACGGGTTCACGAGCGCGGTCGTCCGCACGTTCACGCTCGATAACTTCATCGAGGCGTTCACCACGCCCGCCTACCTGCAGGTGATGCTGCGCACGCTGGCCATTGCCATCGGCGTGACGATCCTGTGCTTGATCATCGGCGTGCCGGTCGCCTACTTCATGGCGCGCATCGCCAAGCCCAAGTGGCAGCCCCTCCTCGTTGCGCTCATCCTCACTCCACTGTGGGCGAGCTACCTCGTCAAGGTCTACGCCTGGCGCGCGATGCTCAGTCCCGAGCAGGGTGTCGTCGCGTGGTTTCTCGAGCCGCTCGGCCTGAGCAGCCCGGGCTTCGGCGAGCCGGCGATCATCATCACGCTGACCTACCTGTGGCTGCCCTACATGATCCTTCCGGTGTACGCCGGATTCACGCGCCTGCCCAACTCACAACTCGACGCGTCGGCCGACCTGGGTGCCAAGGGGTGGCGCACCTTCCGCAGCGTCATCGTGCCGACGATCTTTCCCACGATGGTGGCCGGCTCGATCTTCACCTTCTCGCTCAGCCTCGGTGACTACATCACCGCGCAGATCGTCGGCGGCAAGATCGTCATGCTCGGCAATGTGGTCCAACAGAACTACGTGACCAACCTGCCCTTCGCCGCCGCCTTTGCGACGATCCCCGTCATCATCGTGCTGATCTACCTCGCGGCCGTGCGCCGCACCGGCGCCCTGGACAACCTGTGACGACCAGCCGCGGCACCAAGATCGTCCTCACCATCTTCGCGATCATCGCGTTCCTCTTCGTCTACATCCCGCTCGCGGTCGTCCTCATCAACTCGTTCAATTCCGGGGAGACTCTCGGCTGGCCACCCGAGGGCTTCTCGATCCAGTGGTGGGAGAAGGCCTTCGAAAACGAGGGCGTTCGTGAGGCCCTGCTGACCAGCATCGTGCTGGGCCTGTGCGCTACTGCCATCGCGCTCGTGCTCGGCACGCTGGCCGCGCTGGCCCTCGGCCGCTACAAGTTCTTCGGACGTGACTCGGTGAGCCTGCTCATCATCCTGCCGATCGCGCTGCCCGGCATCGTCACGGGTATTGCGCTCAACAACGTCTTCACGTCGTTCCTGGGTGGCTTGACCTTCCTGACCCTCGTCATCGGTCACGCCACCTTCTGCATCGTCGTGGTCTACAACAACGCACTAGCACGGATCCGGCGTCTCGGCGGCAATGTCGAGGAGGCGTCCGCCGATCTCGGTGCTCACGGCTGGCAGACCTTCCGCCACGTCACGTTCCCGCTGATGCGCTCGGCGCTCGTCGCCGGCGGGGTCCTCGCCTTCGGCCTGTCGTTCGACGAGATCATCGTCACGACGTTCACGGCCGGCCCCGGCATCACGACCCTGCCGATCTGGATCTACCAGAACCTCTTCCGCCCCAACCAGGCGCCGATCGTCAACGTCGTCGCCGCGTTCCTCGTCATCGTGTCGATCCTGCCGATCTATATCGTGCAGCGGTTCTCGAACGCCGACGAGCGCGGCGGCGGACTTATGTAGCTGCTTCCCACCTCACAGCGTCGCCCTCCACCACGGGGCGGTAACTGCCCGCGGGCAGGGCGGCGAGGGGCTGTAGGACGAGCCGCTCGACGGAGCGCAGCACCTCGCGTGCGCCGTACTCCTTGCTGAATCCCACGCGCTCGATCACGGCGTAGAGATCGGGCGTCGCCGCCACGGTGTAGCCGCGCGATCGCAATGTCTGGAGTGCCGCGTCGGTGCGGATTCTGGAGATGGTGGCCACCGCCTCGGCGGTGAGTGGGGAGAACACGAGGATCTCGTCGATGCGATTGAGGAGTTCCGGACGCATCGTGCGGCGCAGCACCTCGCGCACGGAGGAGATATCCGCTACTGCCGAGGTGGCGTTCTCCACGAAGCCGACGGAGCCTGTCGAACTGAACACCTCGGCACCGAGGTTGGTCGTCATCACGACGACGACCTCGCGGAAGTCGGCGGTCGTGCCACGCATGTCGGTGAGGCGACCCGCGTCGAAGACCTGCAGGAAGGTGTTCCAGACCTGCGGGTCGGCCTTCTCGATCTCGTCGAGGAGCAGGACGCATCGCGGTGTCTGCCGGATCTTGGTGGTGAGCCAGCCCTCGGGGTTGTCGTGCCCGACGTAGCCGGGTGGCGAGCCCACGAGCTTCGACGTGGTGAAGTCGTCATGGAGCTCGCTCATGTCGATTCGCACGAGCGCATCCGGCGATCCGAAGAGGGCATCTGCCATCGCGATGGCCAGTGCCGTCTTGCCGACACCCGTCGGGCCGGCGAAGAGGAAGACGCCGTCAGGCCGGTGTGGATTGAGGTCGAGCTGCGCGACGGTGATGGCTAGTCGCGCCGACACGGCCTGCACCGCGGCCTCCTGCCCCACGATCTGCTCGTTGAGCGCCTTCGCCATGGCAGTCGGGTCAACGCGGCGCTGGACGGGCTTGGTGAGTGGCAGGTCGTCGATCGTGACGGTCTCGTGCACATCGCGCGCCCAGTCGGCCTCGCGTGCGCGTCGAGCGGCTCGCGTCGCCGCGATATCGAGTCGGCGCAGGGCCAGTGAGGGGTGCGCACCGACCTCGCCATCCTGCGCTGGTGCGAGCGCAGCGTCTATCGCCTCCGGTGGAATCGTCACCTGGTGGTAGGCGGCGATATCAGCGCAATCCTGTGCCACGACCTCGCGCATCGTGGCCTCGTCGAGTGTCGGGAGGTGAACGACCGCAAACTCCTCGAAGAGCTCTCGGTCGGTTCCTTGAAGCCTGGCCAGGTAGGGAGTCGCGACGACGGCCACGATGCGCAGCGCGGGGTTCTCCATCGCGGGTCGAAGGGCAGCGAGATAGGGGCCGTTGACTCCGGATGGATAGCCCAGTCCCAGCGGGATCTCGATGTCGTCGATGAAGAGCACCGAGTTGCCGGAGGCCAGGCGCAGCATTTCACTCAGCGCGGCCAGCTGCTTGTCGGATGCCGCCCCTGCGTTGTCGATGCGCACGACACGTGTGCCCCGGTGCGCGACGGCTTGGGCAACGGCCGCGGCCATGGCGGTGCGACCGGCGCCTTCGTCGCCGACCAGCAGCACGGGCATCGGCTGCTTGCGCTCGAGGGCATCAAGCATCTGGTCGAGCACGTCACGACGACCCAAGATGTCGGTGCGTGGCTCGACGACCGATGTCCACTGGGCGTGAGCATCAGGTATGGCGAGCGATGGTGTCGCGACACCCTCTGAGGGGGGAGCGTCACCCGGGGCGGGCGTGCGCACGGCTTCGGCAAGGGCCGCCGCGATGGCGGCAAGGTCACCGGCCTTCAGCACCGTCAGGAGCTCGCGCGTGGACGGGTCGACCTTGGGACTGTCGTAGGTGACCGCGGATGCATTGAGGATCGCCTCCGCGGCGGGCAGGACGTCAGTCCAGTCGGCGGTCGCGTCGGCGTGCTGGGCAGCGAAGGCGATCGCCACATGGGCGGGGAGCACCACTCCGTGGCCCCCCCCCCCCCCCCCACCCCCCCCCCCGCCCAGCAGAAGCGACTCGCCGGCCACCAGGAGTCCTGGCAGCCCGTTCCACC
>NBNH01000090.1 GCA_004379115.1 Actinomycetales bacterium mxb001 | reverse complement strand
GTCCGCGTCCGCCTCCCCGATCCTCGTGTCCAACAAGCCGATCTACGCCGTGGGCGAACCCATCGAGGTCTCATGGACGGACGGACCGGCCAATCGCTGGGACTGGATCGGTGTCTTCCGGGCGAAGGCCCCGGACCCCGAGAGCGACGACTACCTGCTCTGGAGTTACGTGGGAGGCCATGACGCAGGGGCGATACCGCCGTCAGTGGCCGGCTCAATGGTGCTGGGCCCGGACTCGGAGGGCAAGCCCTGGCCGCTCCCGCCCGGCACGTACCGCATCCACTATCTGCTGACCGATGAGTACACGTCCGCCGCCTACGTCGACGTTACGGTGGAGTAACGGGTTAGCCCAGTGCCCCGGGTGGCAGCAACTGCAGCGAATCAGCGCGACAGTGCACCGTCACGGACTCGCCAACCGCATGGTGACCCGCGCGCTCGCTGGGTCGGCGCACGACGAGTTCCTCACCGGTCGTGAGTCGTACGTGGATGTCGGTGGTCGGTCCCTGGTAGACGATGCGTGCGATCGACGCGTCTATCGCGCCGCCCTCCTCACCGGTGCTCTCCAGCGTGAGTCGTTCGGGCCGGATCACCAGCTTTACTGCCGTGTCCGTAGACGCGTCGCCGCGGCAGGTGAGTGTCTGGCCGCCCAGGCGCACGGTCGAGCGGCCGTGGCCGGCCGGGCCGACCACCTCGACGTCGAGGATGTTGGCGCTGCCCAGGAAGTCCGCGACGTAGGCGGTAGCGGGGGAGTCGTAGACCTCTGACGGCGTGCCCACTTGCTCGACGAGTCCACCGGCCATCACCGCGAGGCGATCCGACATCGTCAACGCTTCTTCCTGGTCGTGCGTGACGTAGATGAATGTGATGCCCAACGACTCCTGCAGTGACTTGAGCTCGATTTGCAGCGTCTTGCGCAACTTGGCATCAAGCGCACCCAGGGGCTCATCGAGGAGGAGTACGCGAGGGCCGAGCACGATGGCGCGGGCCAGGGCCACCCGTTGCTGCTGCCCTCCCGAGAGTTGCCCCGGGCGCCGCTTGGCGTACTGGCCCATGCGCACCATCTCGAGGGCTTCCCCCACCTTGCGCTTGGACTCCGCTTTGCTCACCTTCTGGTAGCGAAGGCCGAAGGCGACGTTGTCCTCGACGGAGAGAAAGGGGAAGAGGGCGTAGTTCTGGAAGACCGTGTTGACGGGCCGATCGTTGGCCGCGACCCGCGAAACATCAGCGCCGTCGATGAGGATCTCGCCCGAGTTGGGTGTCTCGAAGCCAGCGATCATGCGCAGCGTGGTGGTCTTGCCGCATCCGGACGGCCCCAGCAGGCTGAAGAATTCCCCCTCGGGGATGTCGAGGCTGATGCCTCGCACCGCAGGCACCTCGGCGTAGGACTTGTGGAGATCGATGACCTGCACCCGGCCGCCGCGCACCTAGGACTCCTCCCTGCCGTGCACTCGCATGCCGCGCCTCCGGGCGATTCGTCTGAAGTCCTTGCCAAAGCCTGAACGGTGGCTCAGTCTAGGCAGAGCCCAGGTGCCCCCGAGGGAAGTCGAGGATTCAGCATGGTCGATCAGCCCCGACGACCTCTCTCTCGACGTCGGCTTCTGCAGGCCTCGGCCCTCGCGGTGCCCGGGGCCTGGGCGCTCAGTGCCTGCGCGCGGCAGCAGCCGCTGGGCGGCCCCACAGGTGCGAGCTCGGCCAGCGGGGGTGCGACTGGAGGGGCCACGTCGGCGCCGGCCGAACTGCAGATCGCCTCGCCGACCAATCCGGTGAAGTGGCCGATCAACCCCGGCAACGAGCCGATTGCGAGTGGCTTGGAACCCGAGGCCAACGCGACGCTGCGCGTCTACAACTACCCCGACTACCTCGACAAGGCGGTCATCAAGGACTTCCAGAAGGAGTACGCCGACTACAACGTCAAGGTCGAGTACTCCACGTTCAATGACTATCCCGAGGCCCTCACGAAGATTCGCAGCGGCAGCGTGCCCTACGACGTGACCTTCATGTCCTACAACTACATGGCGCGATTGGTCTACGGCGACCTCATTCGCCCTCTGAATCACGACTACATTCCCAACATCGCCGATGTCTGGGAGGAGTTCCAAAACCCCTGGTACGACCAGGGATGGCAATACACCGCGCCGTATGTCATCTACACGACCGGCATCGGCTGGCGAGCCGATCTCATTCCCGAGGACATCGGGGCGCGACCCGATCCCTACGACGTCTTCTGGGACTCCAAATACGCTGGCGAGATCGCCGTCCTCGACGACGACCGCGAGGTCATCGGCATGACGATCCTGCGTGACGGTGGCACCGACGTGAATTCCGCGGACCCGGCAGTCCTGGGTGCCGCGAGAGACGCCATGCTCGAGATGCTGTCCATCAGCCAGCCGCGCGTGACGATCACGGGATACACCGACATTCCCGAAGGCGTGCTGTCTCTCTCGCAGTGCTGGTCGGGTGACATGCTCACCGCGCAGTACTACATGCCCGACGGTGTTGACCCCTCGGTGCTGCGCTACTGGAGCCCGCCGGACGGCCGCGGCCTGATCGGCAACGACTTCATGCTCGTGCTCAAGGGTGGCGAGAACCCGGTCATGGCCCACCACTTCGTCAACTACATGCTCAATGACGCGGTCTCGCGCAAGAACTCGTCCTGGATCGGCTACCAGCCGCCGCTGCGGTCGCTGACTCCCGAAAACATGGTGAGCGAGGGACTCGTGCCGGCCAACCTGGCCAGCGCGGTCGTGAAGCCCGAGTGGTTCCAGGTCGGCTACCCGCTCCTCGAGCTCCCGCCGGAGGTGGAGGCCGAATACCAGGCGATCTGGCAGCAGTTCAAGGCCGGAGCCTGATGTGAAGGATCGGTCCACCCGGCTGCTCTGGCCGATCCTCGGCCTGCCAGCGATCGTCTGGATCGTCCTGTTCTTCCTGATCCCTCTCTACGTCGTCCTCTGCGTCGCGTTCGGCACGGTCGACCCGATATTCCGTTCACCCATCCCCATCTGGAACCCCCTGGAGTGGCAGTTCACCCAGGTCGGTGTCGTCTGGGACCGCCTCGTTGGGCCCGACAACTTCTACCTGCCGGCCGTGCTGCGCACCCTCCTCTACGTCACGATCGCCGTGACGGCCTGCCTGCTCATCTCTTTCCCGGTGGCCTACTTCACCGCGCGCTACGCCGGGAAGTACCGCGGCCTCGTGCTCGCGCTTCTCATCGCGCCGTTCTGGATCTCCTACATGATGCGCATGCTGGCGTGGATCAATCTGCTGCAGCCTGAGGGCCTGGTCAACACGATCATCACCATGGGTGGACTCATCCCCATCGACATCAACTGGTTGAGTGGCAATCCCTTCACGGTCGTGATGGGACTCATCTACGGCTATGTCCCCTACATGCTGCTGCCGCTGTTTGCCGCGCTGGATCGCATCAGCCCAAGCCTCATCGAGGCGGCTCGAGACCTCGGTGCCACCGGATTCGATCTGTTCCGCCGCGTGATCTTGCCGATGAGCGTGCCCGGCATCGTCGCGGGCAGCCTGCTCATCGCACTTCCCATGATGGGTGACTACTTCACCTCCGACATGCTGTCGAAGTCGCCCAACACCGCGATGATCGGCAACCTGATCAACCTGTCCATCGTCTCGCCAGGCCAGGCCGGGCAAGCCGGTGCGCTGCTGATCCTCGTGCTCCTCGTGCTGCTCGTGCCGATGGTGCTCTACACGCGCAGCAACGCCAGGGCAGAGGTGCGCTCATGACCGTGTCTGCGGCGCCCGCCGAGGCGATTCTCGAGGAGTCCGGGGTACGACGCCGTCGGCGACTGCGCGGGAGCTCCGACGCCCGCGCGTACGGACTGGGCACGATCACGATCATCTACCTGCTGTGGGCCTTGGTCCCCGTCGCGATCACGGTCCTGTTCTCCTTCAACGAAGGCCGTTCGCGCAGCACGTGGCAGGGCTTCTCGCTGCGCTGGTACACGTGGGATCCCACCGGCTCGGTCATCAACGACGAGTCGATTCGCACGGCCCTCACGCACACCGTGACCCTCGCGGTCATCGCCACGATCATCACCGTGCCGCTGGGAGTGCTCTTCGCCCTGGCGCTCGACCGGTGGCGGGGGCGCATCCCCGCAGGCGCCAACTTCCTGGCGTTGATCACCTTCGTGATTCCCGAGATCGCGCTCGCGATCGGCCTGCTCTTCATGGTGACCTACCTGGCCACCCCGTTCGGGCTGGGCACCTGGGCGCAGGTGATCGGCCTGGTGACCTTCCAGCTCGCCTACCCGATCGTCATCTGCCGGGCACGCCTGCTCACCATCGGCACGCACTACGAGGAGGCGGCCCGCGACCTGGGGGCATCGGCCCTGGGCGCGGTGCGCCGCGTGATCCTGCCGATGCTGTTCCCGGCCATCCTGGTCAGCGCCATCCTGGTCTTCGCCGACGTGCTCGATGACTTCGTCATCGTGCGCTACCTGTCGTCCGATGCGTCGACGGAGACGACGTCGATGCGGATCTACCAAACGGCTCGCGCAGCACCCACGCCCGCGCTCAACGCCATGGCCACGATCATTCTCGTCGTTTCCACCCTCGTGATCGTCCTAGGGTGGTTGCTCTATCGTCGGTGGTCCAAGCGCCAAGGTCAGGCATCCGATCTCGGATCATTCGCCGGCACGCTGTAGCGAGGAGACATGGTGAGCACCCTGCCCGCACGGGCCCGTTTCGTCATCGTGGGTGGTGGAGTCATTGGCTGCTCGATCGCCTACCACCTGACCAAGCTGGGGGTGAGCGATGTTCTCCTCCTGGAGAAGCACAACCTCACCGCCGGCACGACGTGGCACGCTGCGGGTCTCATCACGAGTGCTGGCTTCCACGACGAGACATCGCTGTGGATGTGCCGCTACTCGCGAGATCTGTACGAACGACTGGAAGAAGAGACCGGTCACTCGACCGGCTTTCGTCCTGTCGGTCACCTGTCGGTCGCCACGACGCCGGCGCGCATGGAGACCCTTGTGCGCGAACGGGACTTCCAGGTCGGGTTCGGCGTCCCCAACGAGATCGTCACCCCCAAGCAGATCGCCGAGCTCTTCCCGCTCGCCAAGATCGATGACCTCGTGGGTGGCTCCTATGTGCCCGATGAGGGACGCGCGGATCCCGTCGGCGTGGCCACCGCCATGGCCAAGGGCGCCAAGATGGGCGGCGCCACCATCGCCGAGGGCGTGCGCGTCACGGGCTTCCTCATGGATGGTGACCGCATCACGGGCGTCACCACCGACCTGGGCGATGTCGAGGCCGAGACGGTGATCCTCTCGGCCGGTCTGTGGACGCGACAGCTCGCGCGCATGGCCGGTGTCGACGTGCCGCTGCAGGCTGCCGAGCACTACTACCTGCTCACGGAGCCAATGGAAGGCGTCCATCGGGACCTGCCGATCATCGAAGACCTCGACTGCTACGGCTACTTCCGCGAGGAGGGCGGCGGCATGCTCGTCGGTCTCTTCGAGCCCGTCGCCGCGGGCTGGCATCCCGAAGGTGCACCCGATGACTTCGCGTTCGGCACCATTCCTCCCGACTGGGAGCGGATGACCCCGCACCTAGAGAAGGCGATGGAGCGTATTCCCTCGCTGTCGGAGGCGGGTGTGCGCACGTTCTTCTGCGGCCCCGAGAGCTTCACGGCCGACATCGCGCCGATGCTTGGACCTGTCCCGGAGGTACACGGCCTATGGGTGGCCGCTGGACTCAACTCGGTCGGCATCCTTCTCGGTGGCGGCGTCGGCAGCATGATGGCTTCGTGGCTCGTCGACGGCGTGTGCCCCGTGGACAACGCCGGCTACACGATCGAGCGCGCCGTTCCCCACCAAAACACCCTGCGCTTTCGTTCTGAACGCATCGTCGAGCAACTCGGCGTGCTCTTCGGCGATGGCGGCTACCCGACGTTCCATCAGCACACGGCCCGCAACATCCGTCGCACGCCGCTGCATCACGTGTGGCAGGCGAAGGGTGCGCACTTCGCCGACTCAGCAGGCTGGGAGTTCGTCGAATGGTTCTATCCGCCAGGTGAGACGGTGCGCGAGATCCCCTGGACCTGGGGCCGCGGCTTCTGGTCGCCGTGGGTGGCCGAGGAGCATCGGGTCATCCGCGAGGCGGTGGGCGCAATGGACATGACCTTGATGTCGAAGTTCCTCGTGCAGGGTCCCGACGCGGCGGCTGTCGTCGATCGGCTCAGCGCCAACGCGGTGGCGGGTCCGGTGGGCGGAGTTGTGTACACGCAGTGGTGCAATGAGCGCGGCGGTATCGAGGCTGACCTCACCGTCACGCGACTGGCCGACGATCAGTTCCTGGTGATCGTGTCCGACATTACCCATCGCCGGGTCGAGCGAATGCTGCGCGACGAAGTACGCGAAGGCGAGTTCGCCACGGTCACCGACATGACCTCGGCGTTCTGCCTGCTCACCATCCAAGGGCCCCGGTCGCGCGAGCTCCTGCAGCGCGTGAGCCCCGATGACCTGTCGGAAGAGGCGTTCCCCTACCTCACCTCGCAGGAGATCGAGATCGGCTACTCGCGTGTCCGTGCCTTGCGCGTGACCTATGTGGGCGAGCTCGGCTTCGAATTGCTCATCCCGAGTGATCAGGCGCAGTCGGTCTGGGAGACGTTGGAAGCAGCCGGCGGAGACCTCGGATTCCGACCCGTCGGCCTCGCGGCGATGCACGGACTTCGGCTGGAGAAGGCCTATCGCGACTACGGCGTCGATATCGACGTCACCGACACCCCGGTGTCCGCGGGCCTGTCGTTCGCCGTCGCCTGGGACAAGCCCGCGGCCTTCCGCGGCAAGGAGGCCCTCGAGAAGGTGCGCGCCGACCGCACAAGTCGTCTCGTCCCGCTTCGAGTCGATGACCCCACGCCCCTCTTGCACGGTGGTGAGCCCGTCCACAAAGACGGCGTACGCGTGGGCCACCTGCAGGTAGGCGGCTTCGGCCACACCCTGGGCACCTCAGTGGGGTTGGCGACGGTCGACAACGCGGACGGGGTCACGGCTGACTGGCTCGGCAGTGGGGGATTCGAGGTCATCGTCAACGGCATCTCCTACCCGGCGACACTGCAGTTCGCGCCGTTCTACGACCCCGAGCGCGCCCGCGTGCGTTAGGCACCGGCACCCATCTGGCAGGCTGGAGCGATGGCTAACCCGACCGGTACCTGGGCGATCGAGCCCGGGGCGCTCATCACCTTGCAGACCGAGAAGATCGGCATGACATCGCTCGAGGTGACCGCACCGGTCACCGGCGGCCGACTCCACGTGGTCGCCACGACGGTCGAGATCCGCCTCGAGATGTCACTCGAGAAGTTGAAGGCGTCGAACTTCCTCATGCAGGGTGCCGCTCGAGCGCTCGTCAAGCGCTTCGATGGCGACCTCCTGGTCTTCGAGGCCGAGGGATCAGCCGATGAGCACCCGTGGGCGGTGTCGGGCAATGCGAAGGCCGGTCAGGTCGACGTGCCGATGTCCGTGCAGGCCACCCCTCACCCGGGTGATGCTCCGCGGCAACTGCTCATCGGTGGCACCGTCACGATGGAGGACATCTCCATCCCCGTGCCGGGCCTGAGCGGCATCACCAGCGTCACCTTCAGCATCGACGGCACCGTCGATCTGCGCTCGGCCTAGCTCAACTGCCGACCAGCACCTTCAGAGCCAGTACGGCGAGCCCGATCGACGCGTCGGCCACTCCCCAGCCGACGGCCCGGGGCCATGAGTCGCCTCGACGGCGCGAGCCGACGATGCCAACGAGGAAGAGCACGGCGATTAGGACCAGAATGGTTAGCTGAACCGACTGGTCGAGGTTGTCGCTCACGAGGGCCGATACGCCGAAGGCGGCCGAGGCTGCCGCTCCCACCGTGATGATCACCGCCATGCCGCGGAGTTCGTGTCGACGTTCGCTTGCGGAAAGACCCGTGCTGTGGACAAGCCGATGTGCCGCGACGGCCGCCCAGGCGTGCGCGACGGCCAGGGTTATCGAGGTGCCCACGATGATGACGAAGAGCTCCCGCTCGTCAGAGAAGAGGCCCTTCCAACTTGCTGCTGCAATGACACCGAGAAGAGTGATCGAGGTGTAGATCGCCAGCGTGGCATCCGCCAAGCGAATGCGGGACGTCGTGGCCGAATCGGTTTGGGAAGTCACGTGCGGGCGCCGTCGTGCACGCTCGCGACGATCGCGGCGACGAGTGCGGTGCGCTCCGGCAGGGCACTGGCCGACGCCCACTCGTGATCGGCATGGGCGCCGTCGCCTACGGCACCGAGGCCATCGAGCGTCGGGATGCCGAGCGCCGCGGTGAAGTTGCCGTCGCTGGCACCGCCCACAGCTCGTGACGCCAGGGGAGCCAGGCCAATCCCTTCGGCACACGAGATGGCAAGTGCGGCCAGTGCGCGGCCGGGCTCCTCCTCCATCGCCGGTCGATTGATGCCCCCGGCGATGATCGCGACCCCGGCCTCGGGGTGACGTGGACGCCACGCGCGCATGAGTGCATCGATTCGCTCCTGCTCCTCACCCGACCAGGCGCGCACATCGATGCCGATCACCGCACGATCGGGCACGGTGTTGTCGGTGACTCCCGCCTTGGCCGTGGTCGGCGTGACCGTCGTGCCCACGGAGGGATCAGCCCAGTTCACGCATTCGCTGACGAGCGTCGCCGCTTCGAGCAGGGCGTTGATGCCGCGCTCAGGGTCCAGCCCTGCGTGCGCGGCGCGTCCGGTGATCTCCACGACGTACCAGGACGTGCCCTTGCGGGCGCCCTTGAGGTCTCCGTCGATCGATGGTTCGAGCACCAGAACGGCGTCAGCATGACGAGCCGTGTTCTCAATGAGGTCACGAGACGTCGAGGAGCCGATCTCTTCATCGGTGGTGAGCAAGATTCCGACACCATCCGACTGGTCGGCCTGCAGCAAGGCGAGCGCCCCGATTGCCTGCACGACTCCGGTCTTCATGTCGAAGACTCCTGGTCCGCGCATCCGATCCCCGTCGAGCGCCCAGGGGATGCGCTCCAGTGTGCCGATAGGCCACACGGTGTCGATGTGTCCGAGCAGCAGGACGCGCGGTTGATCGGGTCCCCACTGCACGACCGGGCGACCTCCGTGCTCCCGGATGCGCGCGGGTGTGCCGAGCCAGGTCTGCATGAGATCCGCGGTGACGCTCGCGCAGCGCCGGCAGGCGTCGAGATCGGCACTGGGCGACTCCACCTCGACCAGGGTGCGCACCCCGTCGATCAAGTTGCTCGCACGAGCGGTGGCAGAGGCGCGCAACTCCGAGAGGGTGGGCGGTCGCATCCGCTCATCCTGCCGCATGTCGTAGCGTGCTCGCATGGCCGATACCCCCGTCAGCCTGGCGCAGCGCGCGGCCGAGGCCGCGGCCGAGCGATCGGGCGTGGAGATACGCGTGGCCCACGGGCGCGCCGACGGTGACGCCGTGCGAGGGCTCTTCGATGAGACCTGGCCGTCGGCGTCCGAGGGCACCCAGGTGACGCCAAATCTCCTGCACGCGTTGCAGCACTCCGGGTCCTACGCGTCATTGGCGCTTGACCGTGAGACGGGCGCACCCGTCGGTGCAGCTCTGGGATTCCCCGGCTACAGCGACAACGTTCCCGGTCGTCTCTACCTGCACAGCCACATGGCGGCCGTACGCGCGGACCTGCGCAACCGCCGGATCGGCACCGCGCTGAAACTGCATCAGCGGTGGTGGGCGATGACCCAGCGCATTCCGGTGATCTCCTGGACCTTCGATCCACTCGTTCGCCGCAACGCCTTTCTCAATGTGATCCGCCTCGGGGTGGAGGTACGCGAGTACCACCCGGATTTCTACGGGGAGATGGACGATGCGATCAATGCCGGTGACCGCACCGATCGGCTCGTCGCCTGGTGGGTCGTCGATTCGGCTCAGGCGGCGTTGGCGGCAGCGGGGGACGTGCATGCCCCCGACGAGGAGTCCCTCCTGGTGGTGGCACACGTCCTGCTGACCGATGAGGGCGGTGAGCCCGTGCGCGGGCGTGATCCATCCTCCGACGACACCGTGCTCGTGGCGTTGCCCGACGACATCGTGGCCATTCGCCGAAGTGACCCTGACCGAGCCCTGCGCTGGCGATTGTCCGTGCGCGAAGCGATCCAGTCGGCATACTCTGCGGGACTTCGTGTCAGCACCGTGACCACCAAGGGCTCCTATGTGCTCTCCCGACACCGAGAGGTCCATCCATGACCAGGCTGGCCGAACTTCGGCTCTACCGGATCGACATGCCGTTGGTGCGACCCTTTCGCACGTCGTTCGGCACGCAGGACACACGTGATGTGCTGTTGCTCCAGGCGATCACCAACGACGGCATCTCCGGCTGGGCAGAGTGCGTCGCCATGGAGTGGCCCGGCTATTCCTACGAGTACGTCGACGGTGCTGTCGACGTACTCGCCGAGCACCTGATTCCGGCAGCAGTCGCTGACGGCACGATCGATCCCCACGTCGTGCACCGCCGGATGTCACGGCTGATGGGCCATCCCATGGCGAAAGCGGCGCTTGAGACGGCGGTGCTCGATGCGTGGCTGCGTACCGAGCAGCGATCGTTGGCCGACTACCTGGGGGCGGTGCGCACCGAGGTCGACTGCGGCGTGTCGGTTGGTATCCCCGTCGACGAGAGCATCGACTCGCTGCTGGAGGAGGTCTCCGGCTACGTCGATGCCGGCTATCGCCGAATCAAGCTGAAGATCCAGCCCGGCTGGGACGTGCAGGCCGTACGCGCGGTCCGTGAGACCTGGCCCGACATTCCGCTGCAGACCGATGCCAACCAGGCCTACACGCGCGATGACGGACCCGTTCTGGCAGCCATGGACCCCTACGACCTGCTGCTGGTCGAGCAGCCCCTGCCGGAGGACGATCTGCTCGGTCATGCCCTGCTGGCCCAGCAGATCAGCACGCCGGTGTGCCTCGATGAGTCGATCATCTCCGTCGCGACGGCTGACACGGCGATCGCCTTCAAGGCCGCGAGCATCATCAACATCAAGCCCGGACGGGTGGGCGGCTATCTGGAGTCGCGCGAGATCCACGACCTCTGCCTAGAACGCGGCGTGCCCGTGTGGTGCGGTGGCATGCTCGAGACCGGAGTCGGGCGCGCGGCCAATGTGGCCCTCGCCGCACTCCCCGGGTTCACCCTTCCGGGCGACACCAGTGCGTCCAGCCGCTACTACGCCGTCGACATCACGCCGCCCTTCGTCCTGGACGACGGCCGGCTGCGGGTGCCCACCGGTCCGGGCATCGGAGTGGAGCCCGTGCCGGCGATTCTCGATGAACTCACGACGTGGTCGGCCGTCATCGACGTGGCCAACCCGTAGGCTCACCGAGTGGGTGTCGTCGGCTTCGATCTCGACATGACGCTCGTCGACTCTGCTGATGGGATCGTCACGAGCGTCCAGTACGTCCTCACCCAATACGGCATCGATGCCGATGGGGACGACATCCGCTCGACGATCGGCCTGCCACTCGACCATGTTTTCCCGAGATGGTTACCCGACGAGCCCTACGACGTCCTCCTCGCGGCCTACCGCGCGCACTATCGCGAGCACGGCATCCCGCTGACGCTGCCGATGCCGGGAGCGCGCGAGGCGATCGAGGCCGTGCGGGCCCATGGAGATCGGGTCCTCGTCGTCACCGCGAAGTACGGCGCAGTGGCAGGGCTGGCGCTGGAAGCGGCCGGTCTCGACGCCGATGACATCGTCGGCGATCTGTTCGCCGAGGCAAAGGGAGAAGCCCTTCGGCAGCATCGAGCCTGGGCCTATGTCGGTGACCATCCTGGAGACGTGAGGGCCGCGCGTCACGCCGGAGTGCACGCGATCGCCGTCGCCACCGGCCCCACATCGTCGGCGGAATTGTCCGAAACCTCTCCGGATGCCGTGCTGATGGACCTGCACGGCTTGCCCGACGTGCTCGTTTCGCTGCGGGGTACGAGCCTGACTGACTAGCGTTCCAGCATGACTCGTCGATCCCCATCTCTCGTGGCCCTTGTTGGTATTGCCGCCGCTGGCATGATCGCTGCGGGCCTGGCCACGACCGGCGCCTCTGCCAGCACCCCGGCCCAGGATGTTCCCGTGCCGGTCGAGCTGACCTTCACCGCGGCGCTGCCCTATGACCGCGACGCGCTGCACGCGGCTGCGCAGCAGATCTCCACGCCGGGATCATCGCGCTATCGGCAGTTCCTCACCCTGCAGGAGGCAGCCAAGCGCTATGGCGCGACGACGGCGCAGCGCGACCGCTTGACGTCGTGGGCCAAGGGCAACGGGATGCGCGTGCGGTTCGACGCGACCGGTCTGACGGCCCGCATCACTGGGCCAACCGAGACCTGGCAGGACATCTTCGACAACGAGGTCCTAGCGGAGGAGGGTGGACCCGCTCCGCGCCTCATGACCTACTTCTTCGCGAATGGCGATGCCATCGTCAACGCCGTCCCTCGGTCGATGAAGGGAGTCGTCGCGGGCATCATCCCGGTGTACAACGTCCTCCTGCCCGCGCCACGCGCCGACTTCGATCCGCCGCTGAACACCGGCGGGCCCTTTGGTCCCGGCGCGGAGTGCATCAAGGGCGAGCTCGAGGGTATTCCCTTCCGCGACATGACCTACTCGCCGCGGCAGTTGCACAAGCCCTACGGCACCGCGGCACTGCACCGTACGGGCGATAAGGGCAAGGGGGCGCGTATCGCTGTAGTGGCGGTGGGCCAGTCTTACGACCCCGGGATGGCTGAGGTGGCCGCTGAGTGCTTCGACTTCGGGGCACCGACCCTGCGCGTTACCGGTGCCTTCGGTATGCCGGATGCTCCCGTGCAGACCGAGGGCTATGCCGGTATCGAGAGCAATCTCGATGTCCAGACGGTTGCTGCCGTGGTGCCTCAGGCTGAGCGCATCGATTTCGTCGAAGCGGCGGGCGGTGCCTCGTTCGTGCTGTCACTCGTCGACGGCTTCTCCGCCGCCTACCAACGCCTGAACCCCGATGTCATCACGCTGTCCTACGGCGAGTGCATGCGCCTGCTCGTCGAGTCCGGCGATGCAGCGCTCCGGTGGATCAGCGACGACGTCTTCGCGCTCGGTGCCATCCTCGGTACCTCCATCCTCATCGCGTCCGGTGATAGCGGCTCAAGTTCGTGCCTTCACAACGGCCTTCCCTACGCCGCGCTGAACGCCGGTTACCCGGCCGCGTCACCGTGGGTCACCGCCGTCGGTGGCACGCGCATCAGCCTGGGCAAGGGCAATGAGCGCATCAACGAGGTGGTCTGGAACGACTCCACGTGGCAGGGGCAGTTGGGCGATGACACGACGGCTGGCGCGGGCACCGGTGGCCCGACGACGTACCCCGTGCCGTGGTACCAGGCCAGCGTCACGAGGCAGGATCGTCGAGTCGTCCCCGATGTGGTCGCGCATGCGAGCGGGTTCCCCGGTTGGCCGGTCGCGATGACGCCGCTGCAGTTCGAGGAGTTCATCGGCATCGAGGTGCCGCCGGGCATCGAATGGGTCATGGCCCCGGTTGGCGGCACGAGTGCGGCGACTCCGTTCACCGCGGCTAACGTCGCGCTCATCGCCGCCCGCCAGGGCCGCCTCGGCTTTCTCAATCCGTGGCTCTACGACGTCGCTGCCTCTCGCGACTACCGCAAGGCCTTCTATGACGTTACCGACGGCATCAATCAGGTGGCCCCGCCGGCGGGTTGCTGCCGCGCGACCAAGGGATTCGACCAGGCCTCCGGCCTGGGGGCCCCGGCGTTCGACCGGTTGATGAAGCTGGTGCCCTAGCGGCGGCGACTGCGAGATCGGGCTGAAAGGAAGAGCCCGAGCAGCACCATCGCCAGTCCCACGCCGGTGATCATCGAGAGAAACCACCACACCGGCGGCAGCGAGAGGTCGCGAATGACCAGGGGAAGCATGGCGATGAGCGTGAGGATGATGCCGATCACGGTCACGACCGCGCCAGCGCGCAGCAGACGGTCCCCCGGGGACCGTGAGGAGGCATGGCCGGTCACGGTCCCACCCTAGAAGGCGCCGGGAGGTGGCGCCGACTAGCCTTGGAGGGCAGTCCGGACGAGAGGAAACACCATGCCGACCGGCAAGGTCAGGTGGTACGACGTGGAGAAGGGCTTTGGCTTCTTGACCACGGACGACGGTGAGGACGTGTTCGTGCACGCCTCGGCGCTTCCTCCTGCCGTCACCTCCCTTCGTCAAGGCGCCCGGGTGGAATTCGGGATCGTCGACGGCAAGCGCGGCAAGCAGGCACTGACCGTGACCGTGCTCGAGCAGCCGGTGTCGCTGGTCAAGTCCGGCCGCAAGCCCGCCGAAGACATCGCCGTCATCGTCGAAGACCTCATCAAGCTGCTCGATGGTGCGTCCAATCAGCTGCGGCGCGGGCGCTATCCGGCCGATGACCAGTCGCGCAAGATCGCCGCGGTCCTGCGTGCCGTGGCCGACGACTTCGACGTCTGAGAGCCATGCCCATGTCGACCCGCCGTTTCGTCGCGCCCGCCCTCGTGACCGCTCTCACCGTGTCCTGTGCGCTCCTGCTGTCCGCGTGCGAGAAGCCATCACCCGGAGTCAGCGTGTTCTCGGGGAGCACGAGCTCCTACCGCGAGGCCGTGTGCTGGTCCTTCGATGGCGAGCCGCTCGGCCCGGAGACGTGTGCGCAGGACATCGTCACGCAGGCGCTCGAGGGAGAGCAGGTTGCGTCGCTACCCGTCCTTCCCGGCGATGTCATCGGCATCAGCGTGGATCCCAAGGTGGCCGACCTGGGCTGGTACCCGGTCGTCGGATCTCAACGCCTCACTCAGCAGCCGGTCTTCTCCACCTACTACCGCTTCACCTACCCCGATCTCCAGCCCGTGCCGCCCACCGGAGTTGCCCTCCAGGTCGTGGCCGGCCAGGGCACCGAGACTCTCGGCCTGTGGGTGTTCCGCATCGTGCCGGCCACGACCGCCCCACCCGAGCCGGAGCCGTCCCCCGCTTCACCGTCGCCATCCCCGTCCGGAACGTCCTGATGGCCACCGACACGGTCGCGGCCAAGGCCGTCTCGCTCGCGAAGGCGGCCGCCGAGGAGGATGCGCCCGAAGGCAGCGTCGGAGACCACCTGGGATTCGATTCCGATGACGAGCGCGTAGTCACGCACTACTTCGCCTGCCTCGATCCGGCTTACGTCGGTTGGCGATGGGCCGTCGTCGTGGCCCGCGCCTCACGCGCACGTGTCGCGACAGTGAGCGAAGTCGTCCTGCTCCCCGGTGCTGATGCCCTCGTGGCTCCCGCGTGGGTGCCCTGGAGTGAGCGTGTACGCCCTGGCGATCTTGCGGTGGGCACGGTCTGGGCAACGCCAGCCGATGATCCACGACTGACGGCCGGATTCACGGGCGCGGCTGATCTTGACGGTGTTGCCGCTCAGTCACCCGTGCACCCCGGGCAGTGGGAGATCGGCCTCGGCCGCGTGCGCGTGCTCTCGGCCTATGGCCGCGACGTTGCGGCCGACCGCTGGATCGAGGGCGAGCGCGGGCCTGACTCCACGATGGCGAAGTCGGTGTCCCTCGCGTGCTCGTCCTGCGGCTTCCTCATCCCCATAGGTGGTCCGCTCGGCCAGGCGTTCGGCGTGTGCGCACACGACATGTCGCCCGCCGATGGATGCGTGGTCGCCCTCAACTTCGGGTGTGGGGCCCACTCCGAGATCGTCGACACCTCAACCGAACGCGCACCTGAGGTGCCGATCGTGGTCGAAAGCGAGTTCGAGGAGATCTAGGCGCTACGACGGCGCAGTCGAGCGCGCCGAGCCAGCACGATCGCCAGGCCGGGGATGCCCAACCCCGCACC
>NBNH01000089.1 GCA_004379115.1 Actinomycetales bacterium mxb001 | reverse complement strand
GCACGTTGTTCTGGCCGCGCAGCGGGTTCACGCCGACGCCTTCGTGGCCGATGTTGCCCGTCACCATGGCCAGGTTGGCCATCGCCATCACCATCGTGGAGCCCTGACTGTGCTCGGTGACGCCGAGGCCGTAGTAGATGGCGGAGTTCGGCCCTGCGGCGTACATCCGAGCCGCGGCGCGGATCTCCTCGGCCGGGACGCCGGACACCTCCTCGACGACCTCGGGGCTGTTCTCGGGCAGGCGGATGAACTCCTCCCACTCGGCGTACAGGGCGTCGTCGCAGCGCTCGGCCACGAACGCGCGGTCGACAAGGCCTTCCTCCACGATGACGTGCGCCATCGCGTTCATCACGGCCACGTTGGTGCCCGGCTGCAGCTGCAGGTGATAGTTGGCCTGGATGTGAGGGGAGCGCACCAGGTCGATCTGGCGCGGGTCCACCACGATGAGGCGGGCGCCCTCTCGCAGCCGCTTCTTCATGCGCGAGCCGAAGACCGGGTGGGCATCGGTGGGATTGGCCCCGATGACCATGATGACGTCCGCCTTGGACACCGACTTGAAGTCCTGGGTGCCCGCCGAGGTGCCGAAGGTCTGCTTGAGTCCATAGCCGGTGGGCGAATGGCATACGCGCGCGCAGGTATCGACGTTGTTGTTGCCGAAGGCCGCGCGGACCATCTTCTGGACGACGAAGACCTCTTCGTTGGTGCACCGCGACGAGGTGATGCCGCCGATGCTGTCGACCCCGTGGAGGTACTGGATCTCCTGGAGCCGGCCCGCGGCGAAGGAGATGGCGTCCTCCCAGGATGCCTCGCGCCAGGGCTCGTGGATCGAGTCGCGGATCAGGGGCGTGAGCACCCGGTCGGGGTGCGTGGCGTAGCCCCAGGCGAAGCGGCCCTTGACGCACGAGTGGCCCTCGTTGGCGCCGCCCTTCTTGGAGGGCACCATGCGGACGAGCTCATCGCCGCGGAGTTCGGCCTTGAAGGAGCAGCCCACGCCGCAGTAGGCGCAGGTGGTCTCGACCGTGCGGGTCGGCATGCCGAGGCTGATGACCGACTTCTCCTCGAGCGTGGCCGTGGGACAGGCCTGGACGCAGGCCCCGCACGAGACGCACTCGCTGTCCATGAACGACGTACCGCCCGGACTGACCTTGGATTCGAAGCCGCGGCCGACGATCGTGAGTGCGAGGGTGCCCTGGATCTCGTCACACGCCCGGACGCACCGGCTGCAGACGATGCACTTGGACTCGTCGAAGGAGAAGTAGGGATTGGAGGAGTCGGTGGGGGCGTCGAGGTGGTTGTCGCCCTCGTAGCCGTAGCGCACCTCGCGCAGGCCGACCACGCCGGCCATGTCCTGCAACTCGCAGTCGCCGTTGGCCGCGCAGGTCAGGCAATCGAGCGGATGGTCGGAGATGTAGAGCTACATGACATTGCGGCGCAGCCGCTCGACCCGGGGAGTCTGCGTGCGTACCACCATGCCGGGCTCGCAGGGGGTGGTGCAGGACGCGGGCGTGCCCTTGCGGCCATCGATCTCGACCACGCACAGGCGACACGAGCCGAAGGCCTGGAGGGAATCGGTGGCGCAGAGCTTGGGTACCGAGAGGCCAGCCTCGGCCGCGGCGCGCATCACCGACGTGCCCTTGGGCACGGTGACGTCGAGGCCGTCGATCTGCACCGTGATGGTCTCGTCGGAGACGACCGCCGGCGTGCCGTAGTCCGGCTCATGCAGCAGGGTCATGGCTCCGTCGCCTCCGGTGCACGATGAAAATCCTCGGGGAAGTGCGCCAGCGCGCTGCGCACGGGGAGCGGTGTCAGCCCGCCCATCGCGCACAGCGAACCGTCGGTCATAGTCTCGCACAGCTCCTCGAGCAGGACGAGGTTGCGATCGCGGTCGATTCCGGCCGTGATCCGGTCAATAACCTCGACGCCGCGCGTGGATCCGATGCGGCACGGAGTGCATTTGCCGCACGACTCCACCGCACAAAACTCCATGGCGAAGCGGGCCTGGGCGGCCATGTCGACCGTGTCATCGAAGACGACGATGCCGCCATGCCCGAGCAGGCCGCCGGCCGCGGCCAGGGCCTCGTAGTCCATCGGGATGTCGAGGGTGTCGCCGGGCAGATAGGCCCCGAGGGGTCCGCCGACCTGCACGGCGCGCAGCGGACGGCCATTGGCGGTGCCGCCGCCGTAATCCAGGACGAGCTCGCGCAAGGTGACGCCGAAGGCGAGTTCGACGATGCCGCCGCGGGCGATGTTGCCGGCGAGCTGGAAGACCTGGGTGCCGCGCGAGCGGTCGAAGCCCAGGGCCTGGTAAGCCGCGGCACCATCGGCGAGGATCGCGGGAACCGCCGACAGAGTGAGCACGTTGTGCACGAGCGTGGGCTTGCCGAACAAGCCCTGGAGCGCGGGAATCGGCGGCTTGGGCCGCACCATGCCGCGCTTGCCCTCGAGGCTCTCCAGCATCGCGGTCTCTTCGCCGCAGACGTAGGACCCCGCGGCTTCGACGACGCGGAGGTCGAATGCGCGGCCCGATCCGAGCACGTCATCGCCCAGCCAGCCATCAACGCGCGCGATATCGATGGCGGTGCGCAGCGTGCGGATCGCTGCGGGGTATTCGGAACGCACGTAGATGAGGCCCTTGGTGGCGCCCGCGGCGATGCCCGCGATCGCCATCCCCTCGAGCAGGGCGAAGGGACCACCCTCCATGAGCATGCGGTCGGCGAACGTGCCGCTGTCGCCCTCGTCGGCGTTGCAGCACACGTACTTCTGGTCAGCCTCGGCCTCCATGACCGTGCGCCACTTGATGCCCGCCGGGAAGCCCGCTCCCCCGCGACCGCGCAGGCCGGAGGCGAGCACGTCCGCACAGATCTCGTCGTCGGGCATCGTGAGGGCGCGCTGCAGGCCGCGCAGGCCGCCAGAGGCGCGGTAGTCATCGAGATCGAGGGGGTCGTGGACGCCGACCCGCGCGAAGGAGACCCGCTGCTGGGAGGCCAGCCACGGGATCTGGTCGACCGGGCCGTGGCACAGGGCATGCGCACCGCCGTCGAGTAGTCCAGCGTCGAGGAGCGGGCCGACATCCTCGACCGTGACCGGGCCGTAGCCAACGCGCCCGTTCGGCGTCTCGACCTCGATGAAGGGCTCAAGCCAGAGCATGCCGCGCGAGCCATTGCGCACGATCTCGACGGAGGCGCCGCGCGCGGCGAGCGCCTCTTCGAGCATGCGCGCAACATCGTCGGCACCGACTGACACAGCCGCCGAATCACGCGGGACGTAGATGCGGGTCATCGGGCCGCCTCGATCGCGGTGCGCAGCCTGCGCGTGTCGCAGCGTCCGACCAGGTGACCATTGACCATCACCGCCGGGCCGAGCGCGCAGTTGCCGAGGCAGTAGACCTTGTCGAACTCCACGTCGCCGGCGACGGTGCGCTTGCCGACGGCCACGGCGTACTCGCCCTCGATGCCACGCAGGAGTTCACGCACCCCTTGCGCCTGGCAGGCCTCGGCCACGCACACCTGCACGACCACCGCGGGGGGCGGCGTCTGGCGCAGATCGTGGTAGTAGGTAAGGACACCGACGACCTCGGCGCGGGAGACGTTGAGCTCGTCGGCAACCGCGTCGACGGCCCCGTCCGGGATGTAGCCGAAGGATTCCTGGAGGCGCTGGAGGGCCGGGAGGATCAGGCGCTCATCAGCGGGGAGCGCGGAGAGGACGGACCGGACGGCCTCCGCCGATCCGGGCGCGTACGCCGACATGACTGCCTCCGACCCTGGGCCCGGCCGCCTGACCGAGCCCCTCAAGGGTAGGTCACCCACGCGGTTCTCCGGGACTACCCGCGGGAGTTCCACACTGTGAAACCGCGCCGTGGAGCGGGTGCCTGAACATGCCGGGCCTAGTCTGAGGCGACCGTCAGCGGAGGTTGGCATGGCATCGGTGGATCGGCGGCGCATCGTGCGCTTCCGCGACGGCGCGCAGGCCGGGCCCGACCAGGTCGCCATCGAGGAACCGCTCGTCATCGAGGTCGACGGCCGCACCGTCTCGACCACCATGCGCACGCCGGGCTCGGACATCGAATTGGCCCTGGGCTGGCTCGTCTCCGAAGGCGCAATCTCCTCAATCGACGACGTCGTCGAGGCTAAGGAGTGCTTCGAGCAGGTCGATGACGGTGATGACGTACGCCGAATCGTGCAGGTGACCACGCGCTCGCTGCCCCCGATGGAGCCGCGCCTGCACACCACGTCAAGTGCGTGCGGCCTGTGCGGATCGGACCTCATCGACCTGACGTCGCGCACTCGCACGTGGCCACTCGATCACGATCACACGGCGTTCTCCCCCGAGCGCATCCTCGACCAGCCGCGGCTGCTGCGCGAGGCCCAGCGAGGCTTCGACGCCAGCGGAGGTCTCCATGCCGCCGGCCTGTTCACCGCCGACGGCGAACTCGTCTGCCTGCGCGAGGACGTGGGTCGACATAACGCGGTCGACAAGGTCGTGGGCTGGGCGCTGCAGGAGCGACGACTGCCGCTGACCGGCCTGTGCCTCCAGGTGAGCGGGCGTGCCTCCGCCGAACTCGTGCACAAGGCGGTGATCGCCGGCGCACCGGTGCTCGCAGCGGTATCAGCGCCGACGACGCTCGCTGTCGACCTCGCGCGCGCATCGGGCCTCACGCTCGTCGGCTTCGTGCGCGACGAATCGTTCAACGTCTACGCGGGCGGCGAGCGCCTGGGAATCACGGAGTAGTCCCATGCACATCGAGCTCACCCTGGACGTCAACGATCCGGAGACGATGATCGGCTTCTGGTCGCAGGTGCTGCGCTACGACGTCCTGGATCACGGCCGCTACGACGAACCGGACCGCATCTACTGGATGATCGCCGACCCCGAGGGGCGCGGGCCCCGACTGGTGATCCAGCGGGTGCCCGAGCCGGTGACCTGCAAGACGCGAGTGCACATCGACGTGCACGTGCCCGATATCGAGGCCGAGGCGCAGCGGGCGGTGAGCCTGGGTGCCACGCGCGTGGATGCCTCTCCCATAGAAGAGGTGGGGGCCGCCTGGATCCGCCTGACGGATCCCGAGGGCAATCTCTTCTGCTTCGTGAGCGAGCGACACGACACTTAGCACTCGATGGTGCTTGTGTGCTAGCGGGTAGTTGTCGCAGTCTTCCCCCATGGGCATCGAGGTGTCTGCCTTCTCGGGCAAGGATCGCAACCTGGCCGGGTTCATGCTCTCGGGCCGCTGGCCCGCGACGACGCGCGAATGGACGCAGTTCCTTGCCGTGGCGGTGCGCTTCGCGGCCATGCCCGGACTGCTGCCGACGACAACCGTCTTCCGTGCCGTCGAAGACCTTCCGGAGGATCCCCAGCCCGACACGGTCGGCCTCATCACCGCTGCCGGTCCGGTGCTCGGCGACGGTGCTCCGCGCCCGGGGCAGTTCGCCGATCCGCAACCCGCTGCACTGCTCGTGCTGCATCCGCCGTCCGAGACCCGGCCCTCCACGCCGGAGGCCGAGGGTGCTGCTTCGGGCTGCGTGCTGCTGCCCGGCGTCCCGCACCTGGGCCTCGATCACCGCGCGGGCTGGGTGGAGGCCGAAGCCGATGGCACGGTCACGCGACTGATCAGCCGGGTCGGCGTCGACCTGTCGGCCGATCCCGACATCGCCGTGCTCGCCACCCTGTGCGCCTAGGCGGACTGACCGCCTCCGCCCGACTCATCGCTCTCGGCGTAGATCACCTCGATGCGATCGAGTCCGTTGGCGAGGTCGAACATCGTGAGAGCCCGAACGAGCGGAAGCCGCGCGTCATAGAACGTCGAGTTGACCTCGGCCTGCTCGCGGAACCACTCATCAGGGTCCTGACTGGCCGCGTCGAGATAGGCCACCCACGCCTCGTTGTGACGCAGGTAGGTGTCGCGCGCCTCCGCGATGTTGCCGTGCCACGGCAGGACGCTCACGGCCCCGACACCCACGCCTGCCTCCGCGATCGAGTCGCGACTGCGAGCAGCAAGGTCGGCGAGATCGGCCCGCAACTTCTCGCGATCAGCGTCGGTCATGCTGCCCGCTGAGTAGGGCTCGATGGTCGTGCTGAACTCGTCCTGGGCGGCCTTCATGGCGGCCTCGGACGCCTCCACCTGCGTGAGCAGTCGATCGGCACTCACCGTGCGCGCTGCCAGGTCGCCGATCGCCAGGACGTAGCCGAGGGTGATGACCACCAGGACGACGCCGCCGATGGTCCAGACCACCCACGCGGGTACGCCGTCGCGCTTCGGGGGCGCGCCTGCTTCGAGGACCTCCTGGCTCACGGGACCATCCTGCGGCAGGTCTACCGTGTGACGCATGTCGGCCCCGACACAGTCACCCCACCACGTGGCTCCTCCCCCCTGGCGCGCCTCCTATGACGCGCGCGTGGCCGACCTGCGCCGGCAGTACGACGCGATCCCCGCGGGCGCGCCCGTACGACTGGCGAAGCGCACCTCCAACCTTTTCCGCCAGCGCGCCGCATCGACGACGCCCGGCCTCGACGTGCAGTCCTTCGACGGCGTTCTCGAGGTCGATCCGGTGAATCGCACGGCCGAGGTGCAGGGCATGACGACGTACGAGCACCTCGTCGCGGCGACCTTGCCTCATGGACTGATGCCCCTGTGCGTGCCGCAGTTGAAGACCATCACGCTGGGCGGGGCCGTCACCGGCCTGGGCATCGAGAGCTCGAGCTTCCGATGGGGCCTCCCCCACGAATCCGTCATCGAGATGGACGTCCTGACCGGCGACGGACAGGTCCTGACCGTGAGCGGCGCCGCGGACGACCCCCATCGCGACCTCTACTACGGCTTCCCCAACTCCTACGGCACCCTCGGCTACGCCCTGCGCCTGAAGATCGAACTCGAGCCGGTGCTGCCCTACGTGCGACTGCGTCACGTGCGCTTCGACTCGGCCCAGGCCATGACCGACGCCATCGTCGCGATCGTGGCATCACAGCAGTGGGACGGCGTACCCGTGCACTTCCTCGACGGCACCGTCTTCTCATCCACCGAGCAATACCTGTCGCTCGGCGAGATGGTGGCCGATTCGGACGGCATGACTCCGAGCGACTACACCGGCATGGATGTCTACTACCGCTCGATCCAGAGCAAGCACGACGACCTGCTGACGATCCACGACTACATCTGGCGCTGGGACACGGACTGGTTCTGGTGTTCACGTGCCTTCGGCACGCAGAAGCCGCTCATCCGTCGCTTCTGGCCCAAGGACAAGCTCCGCAGCGACGTCTACTGGAAGATCATCGCCTGGGACCGTCGCACCAAGTTCTCGGCCAGGGCCGCGCGCGTACGCCGGAAGCCGGCTCGGGAGGAGGTCGTCCAGGACATCGAGGTCCCGGTGGGCGCACTGGCGGAGTTCCTGGACTTCTTCCATCGCGAGGTCGGCATCGAGCCCATCTGGATCTGCCCGCTGCGTCAACGCGACCCGGCGGCCCGCTGGCCGCTGTACGAATTCGATCCCCAGGAGACCTACGTCAACGTCGGCTTCTGGTCGACCGTGCCCCTGGCCGCCGGCGTCGACCCTGCCGAAGGCCGGGTCAACCGTCGCATCGAGGCCAAGGTCACCCAGCTCGACGGCCGCAAATCCCTCTATTCCTCCGCCTATTACGCCCCCGAGGAGTTCTGGGCGATTTACGGAGGGGACTCCTACCGGGCCCTGAAGATGGCCTACGATCCTGCGTCGCGGCTGCTTGACCTCTACGACAAGGTCGTGCGCCGCCGGTAGACGCGGAAGGAACGACCCATGGATCTGGCCGAGGCATTCGCCATCGTCGTACCCCCCGAGCGGCGCGTGGGCTTCAAGGCCTATGACGGCTCGAGCACCGGGCTCATCGGAGCCGAGGTCGTGCTCGAGATCACGAGCCCCCGCGGGGTGCAGTACATCGCGAGTGCGCCCAGTCAGCTCGGCCTCGCCCGCGCCTACGTCGCCGGCGATCTGGAGATCCACGGCGATGTCTACGAGGCGCTCAAGCGCCTCTATCCCCTCCCGCTGGACCACGTCTCGCTCGTCGATCGGGCTCGGCTGGCCAAGCGCTTCGCCAAGGACGCCCTCGCCCGGCCCGAGCCACCGGCCATCGAGCGCCGACTCGGCGGGCGCCGCCACTCCAAGCACCGCGACGCCGAGGCCATCCACCACCACTACGACGTGAGCAACCGCTTTTACTCGTTCGTGCTCGGTCCGTCGATGGCCTACACGTGCGCAGTCTTCCCCACCGAGGACGCGACGCTGGAATACGCGCAGGAGGAGAAGTTCGACCTCGTCTGCCGCAAGCTCAACCTGCAGCCGGGCCATCGACTGCTCGACGTCGGCTGTGGATGGGGCGGCATGGTGCTGCACGCGGTCAAGAACTACGGCGTCACCGCCATCGGTGTGACGCTGTCCCAGCAGCAGGCCGAGTGGGGACAGCGGGCCATTGAGGACGCCGGCCTGGCCGACCGGGCCCAGATCCGTCACAGCGACTACCGCGACGTCAAGGAGACCGGCTTCGACGCCATCTCCTCCATCGGCCTCACCGAGCACATCGGCCGCGATAACTACCCGGCCTACTTCTCCTTCCTTTACGGCAAGGTTCGGCCCGAGGGGCGACTGCTCAACCACTGCATCACCCGGCCCAACAGCCTGTGGCCCTCCCACTACAAGCGCAGCTTCATCAACCGCTACGTCTTCCCCGACGGCGAACTCACCCCACCCGGGCTGATCATCAGCGAGATGAACGACGCGGGCTGGGAGATCCGCCACGAGGAGAACCTGCGTGAGCACTATGCGCTGACCCTCAAGCACTGGTGCGACAACCTCGAGCGCAACTGGGATGCCTGCGTGGCCGAAGCCGGTGAGCCGACCGCGCGCGTGTGGCGCCTCTATATGGCGGCATCGCGCCTGGGCTTCGAGATCAACACCATCCAGTTGCACCAGGTGCTCGGTGTCAAGCTCGGCGAGCGTGGCAAGTCCGGCATCCCACTGCGGGTATCCGGCGAAACCTGGTCACTCACGCAACCCGCCTGATAACGTCCCGCCACCGGACGCCCAGCGTCCCTTCCCCCAGGAGTTGCCATGAGCGCGATGCAGGACCCCCAGGCCGACGGCGAGACCCTCTACCGCGAGTTCATCGGCGCCGTCGCCGCAAAGGACTGGAACGCGGTCGACGCGATCCTGGCTGCTGACTTCCAGTCGGTGCACACCGATGGTGCCCGCGACAAGGCCAAGGAGATGGAGATGCTCAAGGCCGAGGACCTCGGCCAGCTCTCGCTCACCGACTTCACCTCGACACGCGCCGGCGACACCATCGTGGCCACGCACTGGCTGTCGGTGGAGGAGACGATCAACGGCTCTCGCCTGTCGACCAAGCCCGCGCCGCGCCTGACCGTGTGGCGTCAGGGTGCTGCGGGCTGGCAGATCATCGCGATCGCCAACCTCAACCCGGCCTAGTACAGCGTGGGGCCGGCGAGGTTCATGCCGCCGTCGGCCACCAGCGTGATGCCGGTGATGTAGTCGCCCGCGGGGCTCATCCAGAAGCCGATCAGCGCCGCGACCTCGTCGGCGGTCTGCAGCCGCTTCAGCGGCATGACCTGCGCGACCTGCTCGGGGTCGAGGCCGTAGTTCTCCCAGGCGTCGGTGTGCACGACGCCGGGAGCGATGGCGATCGTTCGCACGCCGCGCGCGCCCCACTCCTGCGCCCACGTGGCCGTCAGGCTCTCCACCCCCGCGCGGGCCGCCGACGAATGCGACATGCCGACGATTCCGCGATGCGGCGTCATCGTCATCGTGATGCTCGCGATCTTGCCGTAGCCCTCGGGCAGCATCGAGCGCTTCGCGACCTGCGTCGACAGGTACCAGGTCGCGTCGAGGTTGAGCCGCGTCACCGCGCGAAAGCCCTTGGGACTGATGTCCTCCGCGGGCGAGACGAACTGGCCGCCCGCGTTGTTGACCAGCAGGTCGATGCGCATCTCGGCGCCCAGCACCTGGTCGAGCAGGGCATCGACGGCCTCGGGCTCACGAATGTCACTGGGGTACGCCGTCGCCGATCCGCCGGACTGCTCGATGTCAGCGACGGTGGCCGCGAGCAGGTCCTCGCGCCGCCCGGTGACGACGACGCGAGCACCTTGGCGCGCCAGCAGCAGCGCGGTGGCGCGGCCGATGCCGGTGCCGCCGCCGGTGATGAGGGCGACGCGGCCGTCAAGGGATCCGGAGGCGAGGGCGGCAAGGGCCTCGGGCGAGCGGGGCGGGGTCATGGGCCGAGGCTAGCGTCACCGGCCACGCCCGACGATCAGGCGAGCGGCTCGACCACCACGTGCGCGGCCAGTTCGGGCGGGAGTTCGACGTACTCCCCCGCCGAGCCCACGAGCACGCCGGTGGCGGCTCGCTGCACCTTGACGGTCGCGCCGGGCACGACACCCGCACGGCGCAGCAGCGCCACGGTCTCGGCTTCGACCTGCGCGGGTTCGCCGATGCGACGGACGGTGACGCGGATGGTGTCGATACCCGCAGCGGCATCGAGTGGAGTCCACGACGGTGACGGCGCCGCGGACGCCAGACCGGGGACGAGCGCGTCAAGGCCAGGGATGGGATTGCCGAAGGGCGATTCAGTCGGGCTGCCGAGCATCTCGAGGATGCGGCGCTCCACCGACTCCGACATCACGTGCTCCCAACGGCATGCCTCGGTGTGCACCTCCTCCAGCGGGAGTCCCAGCACCTCGACGAGCAGGCACTCCGCGATGCGGTGCTTGCGCATGACCTGGGTGGCGTACTCGCGGCCACGCGGGGTGAGCTCCAGGTGGCGGTCGCCTGACACGGTGAGCAGCCCGTCGCGCTCCATCCGGGCGACAGTCTGAGAGACGGTGGGCCCGCTCTGGCCCAGGCGCTCGGCGATGCGGGCGCGTAGGGGGACGATCCCCTCCTCCTCCAGCTCGAACACCGTGCGGAGGTACATCTCCGTGGTGTCGATGAGATCGCTCACATCAGCATTCAACCGCACCCGGCGTGCCCCCACCCGCCGGACGCCCTAGCCTGCGATCGTGCCCGCCGTTGCCTGGTTCCGCCGCGACCTGCGCCTGGGTGACAATCCGGCGCTGGGTGCGGCGGCCGCTGTCGACGGCACGGTCGTTCCCCTCTTCGTTGTCGATCCCGCACTCTGGGAGCCAGCGGGTGATGTGCGGCGCGCCTACCTCGTTGATTCGCTGCGCTCGCTCGACGACTCCCTCGACGGCAAGCTCCTGCTGCAGCACGGGGATCCCGTGACGCACGTGGTCAACGTCGCGCGCGCGGCTGATGCCACGCAGGTGCACATCGCCGCGGACTACGGTCCCTACGGCGCGCGGCGCGACGAGGCCGTGCGAGAGGCGTTGGCCGCGCACGGTATCGAACTCGTCACGACCGGTTCTCCGTATGCCGTCGCACCGGGACGGGTGACGAAAGATGACGGCACGGCGTACCGCGTCTACACGCCGTTCTATCGCGCCTGGTTGCGCCACGGGTGGCGCCCGCCCGCCGCTGACGTCGAGGCCGACTACGTCATGCCTGTCGACTGCCACGGCTACCCCGAGCGCCCGGACCTGCCCTTCGAACTGCCCGCTGCCGGCGAACAGGCAGCGCTCGAGCGCTGGGCGGCCTTCCGCGCCAAGCGCCTGAAGGCCTACGACGACACCCGCAATCTGCCAGCCGTCGATGGCACGAGCGTGATGGGTCATCACCTGAAATGGGGTGAGATCCACCCACGCACGATCCTCGCCGACCTTGGCGACAGCGAGGCGGAGGACGTCTATCGCAAGGAGATCGCGTGGCGTGAGTTCTACGCCGACGTGCTGCACCAGCGACCCGACAGTGCTCGCGTCTCACTCGACGCTCGCTTCGACGACGACTTCCCCTGGGATTCGGGCAAGGACGCCGACCGGATGTTCGAGGCGTGGGCGACAGGGCGCACCGGCTATCCGTTCGTCGACGCCGGCATGCGCCAACTCCTGGCCGAGGGATGGATGCATAACCGCGTGCGCATGGTCGTGGCGAGCTTCCTCGTCAAGGACCTCCACCTGCCCTGGCAGCGCGGCGCCGCCCACTTCATGCGCTGGCTGCGCGATGGCGACCTTGCCAGCAATTCCCATGGCTGGCAGTGGACAGCCGGCTGCGGCACCGATGCCTCGCCGTACTACCGCGTGTTCAACCCGGTCGGCCAGGGCGAGAAGTTCGATCCCACGGGCGACTACGTGCGCCGCTACGTGCCGGAGCTCGCACACCTGCCCGGCAAGACCGCGCACACGCCATGGGACGTACTCGGCGGCTACGACCACGGCTACCCCGAGCGCATCGTCGACCATGCCGCCGAGCGCCAGGAGGCTCTCGATCGATTCGCTGCGATGAAGGCCGCGCGCGCGTAGGAGACCACCTACCCGACCGGCACGTGCGCACCTGACAGACTCGGCCCTCGTGACGACGGTGGCGGTGCTCTCGCTCAAGGGCGGAGTGGGCAAGACCACCACGACTCTCGGGATCGCTGGCGCCGCGTGGGCGCGCGGCCAGCGCGTGCTCGTCATCGACCTCGACCCCCAGGCCAACGCCACGAGTTCGCTGGACGTCGCGCCGCACCCCTTCACCATGAGCGACGTCCTGGCCGATGGGCGCCCGGGCATCGCGGCGGAGGCCCTCGCCAGCTCGGGATGGGGCCCTGGCATCGACGTGCTGACCAGCGAGGAGGCACTCGCCCACCGCAACCGTCCCGAGGGCCACGACTCGGCGACCCGGCTGCGCATCACCCTCGAGGGCGTCGCCGATCGCTATGGGCTCGTCGTGATCGACTGCCCGCCCTCGCTGGATGAACTCACCCGCAATGCCCTCGCTGCCTCCGACCGGGCCCTCATCGTCACCGAGCCCGGCTACTACGCCCTGCAGGGCACTGAGCGAGCACTGCGCGCGGTGCAAGTGGCCCGCGATTCGCTCAACCTGCGACTGCGGCCCGCGGGCATCCTCGTCAACCGCGTGCGCGAAACACTCGGTGAACACCGTCGCCACCTGCAGGCGCTGCGCACCGACTATCCCGGGCTGCTGCTCGGGATGGAGGTGCCTGAGTCGCCCGAGGTGCCAGAGGCGGAGCGGGCCGGGGTCCCCATCCAGGCCTGGCCGTCGCCCGGTGCACGGATCGTCGCGGATGCCTTCGATGACGTCCTCGACATCCTGCTGACCTGACACCATGGGGCCATGTCCACGCCCGAGCCCCTCGCCAAGGCGCCCGACGCCGACGTGCATCCGGTGACCGGGCCGGCATCTGCACCCGCATCGACACCGCCACCATCGGCACCGGTTGCACCGCCAGCGGACGCCTCGACGGATGACGAGACCACGTCGCGGGCCAAGGTCAAGCGCAAGTCGCTCAAGCGCAAGGGCAAGGCGACCTCCGATGCGCTACTCGGGGCACCCAAAGACAAGCTCGTCGATCTGGATGTGCGCGTGCCCAAGTCGGTGCGCAAGCGGCTGCGCGCGGAGGCCAAGGAACGCGGACTGTCGCCCGACGCCATCGTCACCGCGATCCTCGACGCCGCGCTCGACGACCGCCCCTAGGGCACCGGTCTTTGGGCGTCGTAGCGGAGGAACGTCGGCACGGCCGCCACCAGCACTCCGGCAAAGACGATGCACAGCAGGCCGCCGGACACCGCCGAAACGGCCTCACCGAACACTGCCGCCACAGCACCTGACTCGACGTCGCCCAGGCGCGGTCCGCCCACGACAACCACGGTGAAGATTCCCTGCAGACGACCGCGGTACTCATCCGGCGTTGCCGCCTGCAGGATCGTCGCGCGGAAGATGGCGCTCACCGTGTCGGCAGCGCCCGCGATCGCGAGGGCGAGCAGGGCGGCAGGCAGCCACCGGATGAAGCCGAAGACCGCGATACCGGCGCCCCACACCATGATCGACACGACAACAGCCAGACCCTGCCGCTGGATGCGTCCGAGCGGGCCGGAGAAGATGCTCGCGAAGAAGGCGCCCACAGCCGGAGCGGCCGAGAGTAGGCCCACGACGAGCGCGACATCGGCCACGGATCCGCCGTACCACATCGTCGCGATGGCCGGGAAAAGCGCGCGCGGCATGCCGAAGACCATGGCGACGAGGTCGAGATAGAACGTCATCTGCAGATTGCGCTTGCCCTTGAGGAAGCGCAATCCCTCCAGCACGCTGGCCCACCCGCGTGGCGCCCCCTCGACCGCCACCTCCGGCGGGAGCGCGGGCAGTCGCCACATGGCCCAGACCGCGACCGCGAAGAGCACGAGGTCGAGCGCGTAGACGACCGTGACACCACCGGCCGCAGCGATGAGCAAGCCACCGATGACGGGTCCTAAGGTGAAGGCGATGCTCCATGTCAGCGTCGTCAGCGCGTTGGCTGCCGGAAGGAGATTGGTCGAGATCAGTCGCGGGATGATCGACTGACGGGCTGGATTGCTGAACGCGAAGAAGCCGGACTGCACGGCAATGAGCGCATAGAGCACCGGCACCGACTGCAGCCCCAGCACCGCCTGCGCGACGAGGCCGAGCGTGCACGCCCATTGGCCCACGGTCGACCACAGCGCAACCCGCCGACGATCGAAGCGATCGAGTACCGCCCCGGCGTACAGGCCCAGGGCGACGAGGGGTACGAGCTGGAACAGGCCGGTGAGCCCGACGGCCCAGGAGGACCCGGTGATCTCGTAGATCTGCAGCGCGACGGCGACCGAGGCCATCTGCTGGCCGACCGTGCCGATGCTGTGGCCGATCCACAGACGCCGAAAGGGCGCGCTCTCGCGAAGCGGCGTCAGGTCAGCGAAGATCCGCGCCACGTCAGGGCGACAGCCGCTCGACGATCCAGCCGGCAGTGTCGTCGAGGCTGGCGTCGGGGCGCGTACGCCGGAAGCGCAGGCGATCGTGCAGGCGCGACTCTCGGCCCTGCCAGAACTCGACGGTTTCGGCCACGACGATCCAGCCGCCCCAGAAGTCCGGCAGCGGCACGTCATCGGGGAAGCGCGCACTCAACTCGACGTAGCGCTCGTCGAGCACGGAACGATCGGGGATCACCTGCGACTGCCGACTCGTCCAGGCACCCAGCCGCGATTCGCGCGGACGCGAGGCGAAGTAGTCGGCTGCCTCCTCGCGCGAGACCTCGCGGGTCTCGCCGACGACGACAACCTGCCGGTGCAGGTCATACCAAGGGAATACGAGTGAGGCGCGTCGCGTGGCTGCGAGTTCGGCGCCCTTGCGCGAGCCGAGGTTGGTGTAGAAGGCGAAGCCGCGCGCGTCGACATCCTTGAGGAGCACGGTGCGGGCACTGGGCACGCCATCAGCGGACACGGTCGCGACAACCATGGCGTTGGGCTCGGTCAGGCCAGCCGACGCGGCGTCGGCGAACCAGGCGCGGAACTGCTCGAGGGGCGTCGCTGCCAGATCACCCTCCGACAGGGTGCCCTTGTCGTAGTGGACCCGAAGGTCACGCAGGTCGCGCTGGTCGGACACCCCCGCATCCCATCACGGCGTCCCCGGCTGCGCCGCCCGGGGCGCGCCTGGGTTGAATGGAGTCATGACGGAGTTCGTGCCGGGCCTTGAGGGCGTCGTCGCCTTCCACACCCAGATCGCCGAGCCTGACCGCGATGGTGGCGCCCTGCGCTACCGCGGCGTCGACATCGAGGACCTCGTCGGCCGAGTCTCGTTCGGCAACGTCTGGGGACTACTCGTCGACAACGAGTTCAACCCGGGCCTGCCACCCGCCGAGCCCTACCCGATCCCCGTGCATTCCGGCGATGTGCGGGTCGACGTTCAGTCGGCGATTGCCATGCTCGCGCCCGGGTGGGGCCTGAAGCCGCTGCTCGACATCGATGACGACACCGCACGCGAGAACCTCGCGCATGTGTCCGTTATGGCGATGTCCTTCGTCGCTCAGTCCGCTCGCGGTCTGGGCGTGCCGATGGTCCCCCAACATCGCATCGACGAGGCGTCAACCGTCGTCGAGCGCTTCATGATCCGCTGGCGCGGCGAACCCGACCCCAGGCACGTGCAGGCCGTCGACGCGTACTTCGTCTCTGCTGCCGAGCACGGCATGAACGCCTCCACCTTCACGGCACGCACGATCGCCTCCACCGGGGCCGATGTGGCGGCCGCCATTTCCGGAGCCGTCGGCGCTATCAGCGGCCCGCTGCACGGCGGCGCTCCCTCGCGCGTCCTCGGGATGATCCAGGAGATCGAGCGCACCGGCGACGCCCGCGGCTACGTGCAGGGCGTCCTCGACCGGGGCGAGCGCCTCATGGGCTTCGGCCACCGTGTCTACCGCGCGGAGGACCCGCGCGCCCGGGTGCTGCGGCGCACCGCCCGCGAGCTCGACGCTCCCCGCTACGAGGTCGCCGCGGCCCTCGAAGAGGCCGCCCTCGAAGAACTACGCTCACGCCGCCCCGACCGCATCCTCGAGACCAACGTCGAATTCTGGGCCGCGATCGTGCTCGACTTCGCGCAGGTGCCACCGCAGATGTTCACGTCGATGTTCACGTGCGCGCGCCTGGCCGGGTGGAGTGCGCACATCCTCGAGCAGAAGCGCACCGGCCGGTTGATCCGTCCATCCGCCAAGTACGTCGGTCCCGGACCGCGCGTACCCGAGGCAGTTCCGGGATGGGATGCCGAGATGGTCGCGCCGACGGGATACACCCCGTCGAAGCGCGAATCACAGCAGCCCACCGTGCGCCGCTGACGGATCGCCCCATAGGGTCGGGCACGTGAGCGACGACATCCGCATCCCCGCCGATCTCTTGCCTGCCGACGGCCGCTTCGGGTCGGGACCGTCCAAAGTCCGACGCGAGCAGGTCACTGGATTGCTCGACGTCTCGGGCACCTACCTGGGCACCTCGCACCGACAGAAGACCGTGAAGTCGCAGGTCGGACGGTTGCGCTCCGGTCTCGCACAACTGTTCTCGCTCCCCGACGGCTACGAGGTCGTGCTCGGCAACGGCGGATCGACGGCATTTTGGGATATCGCGACCTTCGGCCTCATCCGCGACCGCGCGCAGTTCCTGTCCTTCGGGGAGTTCGGTGCCAAGTTCGCCCAGGCCGCGAAGGAGGCCCCTCACCTGGGCGATCCCAGCGTCATCAAGGCAGAACCGGGCGATGCGCCCGTGTTCGCAGCCGAGGCCGGCATCGACGCCTACTGCTCACCGCACAACGAGACGTCCACGGGTGTCATCGTCACGCCCCAGCGCGTGGTCGGTGCTGACCCGGGCGCCCTGGTGATGTTCGACGCGACGTCGGGTGCGGGCGGTCTGCCTCTCGATGCCAGCCAGGTCGACGTCTACTACTTCGCCCCGCAGAAGAGCTTCGGCTCCGACGGTGGCCTGTGGCTCGCCCTCATGTCACCGGCCGCCATCGCCCGCGTCGAGGAGCTCTCCGCATCGGGACGCTGGACGCCGGCCTTCCTCGATCTGAATACTGCGATCGACAACTCGCGCCAGGACCAGACCTACAACACGCCGGCGCTCGCCACGATCTACCTCATGGCCGAGCAGGTCGACTGGTTCCTGGCCAACGGTGGCCTCGACTGGTGCACCCAGCGCACCGGCGAGTCGTCCGGGATCCTCTACGACTGGGCCGAGGCCAGCAACTTCGCGACCCCGTTTGTCACGGACCCCGCCAAGCGATCGGCCGTCGTGGCCACCATCGACTTCGATGAGCGGATCGATGCCACACAGGTCACCAAGGCCCTGCGCGCCAACGGCATCGTCGACACGGAGCCCTACCGCAAGCTCGGACGCAACCAGATCCGCGTCGCGGTCTTCCCCGCCGTCGATCCTGACGACGTGAGGCAGCTGACGCGTTCCATCGACTACGTCGTCGGCCAACTGGGATGACCACCCCGGACGATCACGTCGTCCACGCGCCGGTACGGCCGATCCGCGACCGCACGACCCTGCTCGCCTATGCGCAGCTCGGTCTCCTCGGCTGGTTCGTCTACGGCTTCAGCGCCTCGCTCACCCTCCTGCGCGACGACGAAGGACTCACTCGTACGGGTGCGTCACTCCTGAGCGTCGCGCTGGCTGTCGGCGGCATCGTAGGCAGCCTGGTGGGCCCACTCGTCGTGCGCCGCTTCGATCGCGCGACCTTGCTGCGCTGCAGTTCGTTCGCGATCGCCGCTGGCGCCCTGCTTTACGTCTCGGGTGGGCCCCTTTGGCTCGTCGCACTGGGACCCTTCTTCGGATCGATGGGTTGTGGTTTCGCCGTCGTGGGCGCGAGCGCCTACCTCGAGGCTCGCCAAGGACCCGCGGCGGACGCGGCACTCGCCGAGGCCAATCTCACGGCATCGCTGTCCTCACTCATCGCCACGTTTGCCATCGGCATCGGCGCGACCCTCGTGCTCGGATGGCAGTCGGGCCTGGTCCTGCTCGCCGTGATGGCCCTGGTCCTCGAGATCCTCCGCGGAAAGACGAGCGAGCCCTTCAACATCGGCACTGAGTTGGAGAAGCGTCGCGATACGCCGCGGATGCCCGCATTGGTGTGGTGGGCCATCCTCACTCTCATCCTTCTCACCGGGGTCGAAATCACCCTGCTGCAGTGGGGGCCCGATCTTCTGCGCGAACGCGGCGGCCTCGGGCCCGCGGCGGCCTCCACGACCATTGCCGCCATCGTCACCGGAATGATCGTCGGTCGCCTGGTCGGCTCACGGATCGTCGAGCGAGTGTCCTCCGAACTCGTCTTCGGCGCCTCGATCCTCTTCGCGGCAGCCGCCTTCGCCTACACGTGGCTCGTGACCGGAGCGATCCCGCTCATCATCGGCCTTGTCCTCATCGGCGTGGGAATCGGCATGCACTTCCCGCTGGGCATTGGCCGCGCGATGCGCGCATCGGCCGGACAGCCGGACCGCGCGGCCGGCCTGACCAGTGCCGGCATCGCCATCATGAGCGGCGTCGCACCGTTCGTGCTCGCGGCACTGGCCGATGCCCTCGGCGTCCACATCGCCTTCGGATTCATGCTGCTGTTCTTCGCCGCAAGCTTCGGCTTGCTGGTCTGGAAGCGCGTACCGGAGTAACCAGCCCGCGGTGCCGACGCCCACCGGGACGACGTCGCCTAGCGCGCGAAAGCGGCGATGACGATCCCCACCATGCACGCCACCAGCACCCCGAGGGTGATGAGGCGACGCGAGCGGTGATCCACCCGTTCACTGTACGGCGTACGCGCTAGCGTGCTGCCATGAGCACGGTACCCGAACATCCCGCTGGGGGCGGCTCTGCCATGGATCGCATCCTCGCCGATCCGGCACTGCGCTCGCGGGACGACGACGGCGTCGCAGCCATCGCCATCGGCACGGCGCTGTGGACGATCGCGCTGGTCGCGCTCGCTCTCTTCGGAAACTCGATCACCGGAATCGATATCGACCGTTGGATCCTCGTGTGCGCGATAGGTGCGGGGTTGGGCATCCCCGGCCTGGCGATCGTGCTGGCTCGGCGCGCTCGACTGCGCCGTCGTAGCGCCTAGATCTCCTCGAACTCGCTTTCGACCACGATCGGCACCTCAGGT
>NBNH01000088.1 GCA_004379115.1 Actinomycetales bacterium mxb001 | reverse complement strand
CCCGACGGTGTCGTCACGGGCTTCCTTGGACCCAACGGCGCCGGCAAGTCCACCACCATGCGCCTGATGCTCGGCCTCGACCGCGGCGCGGGCAGCACGCTCTTCGATGGCAAGCCGCTCATCGATCACCCGCACGCCAGCACAGTCGTCGGCACCCATCTCGATGCGCGGCCCTTCCTGCCCGGCCGCACCGCGCGCGATCATCTGCGCATGCTGGCGACCGACGCCAAGCTCCCCGCCTCGCGCATCGACGAGGTCCTCGCGATGGTCGGCCTCACCGAGGTGGCTAACAAGCGCCCCAAGGACTTCTCCCTCGGCATGGCTCAGCGACTCGGGCTCGCCGGCGCGATCCTCGCCAGCCCGGGTGCCCTGATGCTCGACGAGCCCGCCAACGGACTCGACCCGCAGTCGATCCAGTGGCTGCGTGAATTCCTGCGCAACTACGCCGCCCAGGGGCACGCCGTCCTGGTCTCGAGCCACCTGCTGTCCGAGATGCAGTTGATGGCGCAGCACGTCGTCGTCATCGCCCGCGGCAAGCTGGTCGCCGACGGCACGATCGATGAACTCGTCTCGCAGCGCAGCGATGTGCTCGTGCGCAGTGCCGACCCCGCGCGCCTGGCCGAGGCCATTCGGGGAGCGGGCGGCACCGCTGACCGCGACGGAGACGACGGGCTTGCCGTGGTGGGCATGTCGACCGACGACGTCGGTCGCGTCGCTTTCGACAGTGGCATCGCTCTTCGCGAGCTCACACAACGCAAGGCCAGCCTGGAGGAGACGTTCATGGAACTCACCGGCGACGGCCAGGAGTTCGCCTTCGGAGAAGCATCATGAAGGGGCCACTGCGCTACGAGTGGGTGCGCATCACCACCGTGAAGTCGACGTGGGCCCTGATGGCCCTGGGGGCCCTCGTGCCCGCGGGACTCGCCCTGTTCGTCACGTGGATCATCATCGTGTCGGGCCCCGGTGGCGGCGGTCCCCCCGACGGTGCTGGGCCGGGCGGATTCGCGGGATTCCTCCCGCTGACCGCCGCGATCCTGTGCACCATCGGCGCCGCGTCGTTCGGGCAGGAATACCGCCACGGGCTCATTCGCACCACGCTGTCGATCTATCCCCGACGCACCCCGGTCTTCATCGCCAAGGCGCTCATGGTGATCGCAGTGATCGCGGTCGCCGCCGTCCTGGCCATCGCCGCGATGGTGCTCGGTGAGGCTCTGGGCAATGCACTGGGCGGTAAGGGCTTCGTGTGGGAGACCACCGCGCTGGGTCTTCCCGGCCTGCTCGGCGTCATCTACATCGTCATCTTCGTGCTCATGGCCTTCGCCATCACGGCGCTGACCCGCAACCAGCCGCTGGGCATCATCCTGCCGATCGTCCTGGCCGTCATCGTCGAGCCCATCATCGGCGCGGTAGCCCTCGTCCTGGAGTGGTCGTGGATCGACTGGGTGCTTCCGTTCACCGGTGCCACCGCGGGCGTCAACGCTGAGGGCCTGGAGGCATGGGGCCACATGGGCGTGTTCCTGCTGTGGTTCCTCGTGCTGGCTGTTCCCGCGCTGATCCTCTTCCAGCGCCGCGACGCCTAGCGCATGTCCCCCCTGCCGCCCCTCGGCTGGCGCGCGCTGCTCGCCGTCGCTGCTGGTGGCGCTATCGGAGCGACATGTCGCTGGGGAGTCGACGTCATCGTGCGAGACGCCGCTCAGCCACTGGCCCTCGCCACCTTGGTGGTCAACGTCGTCGGATGCCTGCTCATGGGACTTCTCGTCGCGCTCATCGTGAGCGATCCGGGGCGTCACCCTCTCTGGCGTCCCTTCCTCGGAGTGGGCGTCCTCGGTGGCTTCACCACCTTCTCCGCGTTCGCCGTCGACTCGGTGCTCCTTCTTCGTGACGGCAACATCGCGTGGGCGCTGGCCTACGTCGTCGCGTCCCTTGCGGGTTCACTCGTGGGCGTGTGGGGTGGATTCGAACTCGGTCACGCCGTGCGTCGCGCGAGGGCGTCATGACCGAGTTCGCCTTAGTGGCCGTCGGTGGCATGCTCGGGGCGCTGGCTCGCTACCTGCTGGCACAGTGGCGCACTCCCGGATTCCCCTACGCGATCCTCATCGCCAACGTCGTCGGCTCATTCGGGCTCGGGGTGCTCCTCGGAGGCGTGTCGGACGCGACCTTCCTCCTGCTCGGCGTGGGGTTCTGCGGAGCGTTCACGACCTTCTCGACATTCGCTCTCGACACTTTCGTGTTGGCCCGCGAAGGTCTGCGGACTGCTGCGGTCATCAACGTGGTCGGCTCGGTCGTGGCCTGCGTCGTGGCGGCTGCCATCGGCCTGCAGATCGGTGCCGCGCTCTTCAGTCAGTGACGCACGTGATGATGCGTGTGGGCGTGATGATCGCATCGACGTAGCGATCGTGAGGCTCCACCGGAATCGTGCCGGCGGGCAGGACGTCTTCGTCGCGCACGATCACGGCGATAGCGGGGCGTTGATCGACGGGAAGTGCGTCCAGCACGCGGTCGTAGTAGCCACCGCCCTTGCCCAGCCGAGCGCCGTCGATACCTGCTGCCAGTGCCGGCACGAGCATGGCGCGCAGGGGGAGCAGCGGCGAGGCCGGCCCAGATGGTTCATCGATGCCCATCGGCGATACGACCGTCGGCCCACCCATGGGCGCCCACTCGAGCTCGTCGTCGGTCACGCGGGGGAGCAGGACCTCGTATCCCCGGTCACCCAGACGACCAAGCAGGACCGAGGTGCCCGGTTCACTGCCGTACGACGAGTAGCAGGTGACGCGCAGCGGCCCGTCGAGGTCCTCAAGGTAGGCGACGCACTGATCGGCCAGTGCCGACGGGTCGGCCGGCGGCCCCTGGCGCCGGGCGGCGCGCACGAGGGAGCGCAGCATCTCCTTGGCCTCGGCTGACGACACCTCGCCATTCTCCTAGGGTGTGGGGGTGAGCGTGACCAAAGCGGTGATCCCCGCGGCCGGCCTGGGCACGCGGTTCCTGCCGGCCACCAAGGCGACGCCCAAGGAGATGCTCCCCGTCGTCGACAAGCCATCTATCCAATACGTCGTGGAAGAGGCTGTGGGTGCCGGCCTCGACGACATCCTCGTCATCACCGGCCGCAGCAAGCGCCCGCTGGAGGATCACTTCGACCGCAATGTCGAGCTCGAAGCCGCACTCGAGGCCAAGGGCGACCACGCCCGGCTCGAACTCGTCGCGGCCTCCAACGATCTCGCCAGCATCCACTACGTCCGACAGGGCAATCCGCTCGGTCTGGGGCACGCGGTGTTGACCGCGGAGCCGCACGTGGGTCGCGAGCCCTTCGCCGTGCTGCTCGGCGATGACCTCATCGACCCGCGCGATCCCGTCCTGGCGCGCATGATCGCCGTGCGCGAGCAGTACGGCGGTTCGGTGCTGTGCCTCATGGAGGTGCCCCGCGACCAGATATCCCTCTACGGCTGCGCTGCAGCGCAGACGACCGATCACGCAGACGTGGTACTCGTCACCGACCTCGTTGAGAAGCCCGACTCTGCCGACGCTCCCAGCACCCTCGCTGTCATCGGCCGGTATGTGCTCGACCCTGCCGTGTTCGGTGTCCTCGCCCGCACCCAGCCCGGTCGGGGCGGGGAGATCCAGCTCACCGATGCGCTGCGTGAGCTCGCGCGCATGCCCGCCTCCGAGGGAGGTGGCGTGCGCGGAGTCCTGTTCACCGGGCGTCGCTACGACACCGGCGACCGGCTGTCGTATCTCAAGGCCAACATCCTGCTCGCCCTGGAGCGCGACGATCTTGGACCTGACCTGCGCGCTTGGTTGCCCACGGTCTTGGATCCTGAAGGCTCGTGACGCATGCGTAGCGTCGAGGAGCATTGCCGCGCCGCGCTGGCCCTCGGCGCAGCTCTTCCACCCATCCGGGTCCCGCTGCTGGAGGCCGTGGGCTGTGTGCTGGCCGAGGAGGTCACCGCGGCCTGGCCGCTTCCCTCCTTCGACAACACGTCCATGGACGGCTACGCCGTACGCGCGGGCGACCTGGCGGGGGCATCCGAGTCGGCACCGGTCACGTTGCACGTGATCGATGACGTGGCAGCGGGCCACCTCCCGAGTCGGGCGGTCGAACCCGGGTCCGCAGTGCGCATCATGACCGGAGCGCGCATGCCCCAGGGAGCTGATGCCGTGGTGCCGGTCGAGTGGACCGACGCGGGCACCGAGGTCGTCTCGATCACCCGGGTACCCGATATCGGCGCGCATGTGCGATTGCGCGGTGAGGACGTGCGCGAGGGTGATGCGCTTATTCCCGCCGGCACCGTCGTCACATCGCGGCAGATCGCCCTCCTCGCGGCGGCGGGGCGTGGAGAGGTCTCCGTGCATCCCCGACCGCGCGTGGCCGTGCTCTCGACAGGCGACGAACTCGTCGAGCCGGGAGAGCCGCTCGATGAGGGGCGGATCGCCGATTCGAACTCCTTCATGCTGATGGCCGCGGTGATGGAGGCGGGGGGCCTTCCCCATCGTGCGGGTCCGGTGCCGGACGACGAAGACGCACTGCGTGCCGCGCTCGAGCGCGAAGCGGCGCGCTCGGACCTGATCATGTCCACCGGTGGCGTGAGCATGGGTGCCTACGACACCGTCAAGGCGGTGCTATCGCAGACCGGCAGCGTCGAGTTCGTCAAGGTCGCCATGCAGCCCGGCATGCCCCAGGGTCTCGGCCGCGTGGGCTCGGTGCCGATCATCACCCTGCCGGGCAATCCGGTCAGCGCCTACGTCTCCTTCGAGATCTTCGTTCGCCCCCTGATCCGCCGCATGCGCGGGTGCGCGTGGGTCGACCGGGCACGCGTCGATGCGATCTGCGGCCGGGCGTTCACCTCGCCCGCGGGCAAGACGCAGTTCGCACGCGTGACGATCGACGTCGATGACCGCGGAGTGATCGCTTTTCCCGAAGGAGCGCAGGGCTCGCATATCCTGGGCGGCCTGGCACGCGCGCACGCCCTCGCGGTGATCCCACCCGAGGTCACACGTGTTGATGAGGGAGACTCACTCGTCCTGATCGATCTCTCGCCCGACGACTAGCGATGGATGGCTGACATGACCGACGGCTTCACGCACCTGGACGATTCCGGTGCTGCTCGCATGGTCGACGTCACCGACAAGGACATCACCGTGCGCACGGCGACAGCGACGGGTCGCGTTCTCGTCTCCTCCGAGGTGATCGCCCTGCTGCGCGGTGGTGGCATCCCCAAGGGCGATGCCCTCGCCGTGGCACGCATCGCCGGGATCCAAGCCGCCAAGCGCACCCCCGACCTGGTTCCGCTGTGCCACCCGCTAGCGATTCACGGGGTCACGGTCGATCTGGGGGTGGCCGACGACCACGTCACAATCCAGGCCACGGTTCGGACGGCTGACCGCACCGGCGTCGAGATGGAAGCTCTCACGTGCGTGTCCGTCGCCGCACTGGCCTTGATCGACATGGTCAAGGCCGTCGACCCGGCCGCCGTCATCACTGACGTGAAGTTGGTGGAGAAGACCGGTGGGCGCCGGGGGCACTGGGTGCGTCCGGCATGACCGCGGGGTGGCCGGCGCGCCTGCAGGAGGGCCCGGTCGGGCTGCGACCGCTGCGTATGCGTGATGCGACCGCGTGGCGCGAGGTGCGCACGCGCAATGCGTCATGGCTTCGTCCGTGGGAGGCCACCATCCCGCTGATCGATCGCGATGTCCCGCATACCTATGGCGCCATGGTTCGCCGGGCTCGCGCCGAGGCCCGTGAAGGGCGGTCCCTGCCGTTCGCCCTGACCTACGAGGGCACCTTCATCGGCCAGGTCACGGTCGGTGGGATCGCTCGTGGGTCGCTCCTCAGCGGCTACATCGGCTACTGGATCGACCAGCGCTACGCCGGGCGGGGTGTCATGCCCACCGCGGTCGCCCTGGCCACCGATCACTGCTTCGATGCCGTGGGCCTGCACCGCATCGAGATCAACATCCGACCCGAAAACGCCGCCTCGCTGCGGGTCGTCGAGAAGTTGGGCTTTCGATTCGAGGGCATGCGGCTGCGCTACCTCCACATCGACGGGGAGTGGCGCGACCATGCGACCTACGCCCTGTGTGCCGAGGAGGTACCGGGCGGCGTGCTCGCCCGGTGGCGCCAGCAGCGCGTCGCCACCGGCAAGTAGCCCGCCGCGACACGGCGGATCCTCGGGGCGTCATTACCCGGATGTGACGGAAGTGACGCATAGCGTTCATTCTCGTGACGGGACTTCTTTACGTCGCCATCGTCGCCCTGTGGGCCGCGGTGCTCATCCCCATGTGGCTGCGTCGCCACGACGACGACCAGGCTCGCCGGATCGAACGCCACCGCACCGCCATGGGCGCACTCGCCCGGATGCCCGAGACCTCCGACCGCCCCGCGTCAGCACAGGCTGCACGCCGACGCACGATCGTGCTGGGGGTCCTCGCCGGGCTTGTCGTCGCTGCCGGCGCCGCTTGGGCGCTGGGTTATGTCAGCGGTTGGCTGGTCACGGCCTCGCTCCTGCTTCTGGGCATGTTCGCTGCGGGCGCCTTCGTGGCCCATCGCGTTGGCCTGAGGCAGGAATCGTTGCGCGCATTGGAGCGATCGTCAGCGTCGCGTGAAGCACGACGTCAGCGCATGCGCCCTGTTCCATCCGCGACTGAAGAAACCTCTGACCGTTCGCGCACGGTGGCCTCGCCGTCACCGCAGACGGCTCGCTGGGATGACGTCTTCGACCAGACGGCATAACCTCCCCTGCGCAGTGGCTGGTAGGCTCCCCGACGTTCCATTGGGGCTGTAGCGCAGTCCGGTAGCGCACCTCGTTCGCATCGAGGGGGTCAGGGGTTCAAATCCCCTCAGCTCCACTCCAGCCCGGGATTCCCCTCTGAATCCCGGGCTTTTGCGCGGTCTGTCACCCCTGTCGAGTCGACGCGTGAGCCCCTGACCGCGTAACGTGGCGGAGACTCTGGGAGGACCCGTGATCGCCCTCGCTCGCTCCGCCACCGCCCTCATCGTGGGTGCGGCCTCGATCCTTGCGTGGCCGCTCGTGACGCCAGCGCAGGCTGCCCCGCTGGCTGTCTGCCAGTGGGAAGACGGTCAGCAGTCATCGACGTATTCCTGCACCGACTTCGCCGACACCGTGACCAAGGCGGAGATCGTCGAGTGCTGGAAGTACCCCGTGTCGCCGCGCACCTACCTGCGCCAGAAGACCGAGGCGGGCTGGGTGCGCAATTCCGAGATCACGCTGAGGGTCCGGGCAGCGAAGTCGTGCGAAGAGACGCATCCGTATCGCACGGTGATCTCCGTGGCTCCGACTCTGCTGGCTGAGATGCAGACGCTCCGGATCCGCATGGTGATGCCGGCGACCAGTGGTTACCTCGACGACAGCACCGCCTATTCCTACGGCAAGACCGTCGTCACCTACGGCATGTGCCTGATGCCCGAGGGCTCGCTCGAGGACTGCCCCGAGCGCTAGATCCAAGCGGTCGCTAGACCCAGGTGGGCATCCACATGCGCCACTGCCACTGCTCGTAGGGCAGTTCCTGGGCGGTCCAGATGGGGTAGAACCACCAGGCCAGCACCACGGCGAGCAGGACGATCGCGCCCGCCCCGATCGCGCCCCAGCGACGGCGCTCCGCTGAGGCATCCGACGGACCCAGGATCGCGACCACGGCCATCGCCAGCGACATGGCGATGTAGGGGACGAAGACCACCGAGTAGAACGTGAAGATGGTGCGGTCGAGATAGAGCAGCCACGGCACCCAACCGGCGAGGACGCCGAGCAGCAGCGCTCCCGACCGCCAGTCTCGACGGGCAGCCCAGCGCCATACCTGCCAGAGCAGTGCGACCGTGCCAAACCACCACACGACGGGGTTGCCCAGTGCAAGCACCTCGGAGACGCACGTGTCGGCGCCGCACGTGCCCGTGCCGTCAGCAGCGCTGTTCCAGTAGAACGACGTGGGCCGGGTCTGCAGGAACCAGCTCAACGGGTTGGACTGATAGGAGTGGTCGGACTCGAGTCCGACGTGGAAGTTCCACGCTTCCGCGTGGTAGTGCCACAGAGATCGCAGTCCTGCGGGAATCCACGAGGGATCGCCATCGGCCCACTGTCGTCCCCAACCACCGTCGGTGAGCAGCCAGCCACTCCACGAGATCACGTAGACCACGACGGCCGAACCCACCATCGCCAGCGCCGCCGGCGGCGCGCTGCGCAGCAGGGTGGCGGACCATGGGTTGGTGACGCCGAGCTTGCGCCGCAAGCCGATGTCCCAGATCACCGTCAGCAGGCCGAAGGCGGCCAGGTACCACAGCCCGGACCACTTGACGGCGCAGGCGAGTCCGAGGGCGATGCCCGCGGCCCATCGCCAGGGTCGAGGTCCGAGTCGGGGACCCCACTCGCCCGGAGGCGGCAGTGGCAGTAGCGACCATCGTCGCCGGACCTGATCGCGATCGAGGAGCAGGCAGCCAAAGGCGGCCAGGACGGTGAACGACAGCACCATGTCGAGGACGGCCGTGCGACTGGTCACCAGGTGCATGCCGTCGAGCGCGAGCAGCAAGCCTGCGATCACGCCCACGAGATCGGATCGCGTGAGTCGTCGCGCGATGCGAGCGGTCATGAGAACGGCGATGGTGCCGAGCACCGCGAGCGCGAATCTCCAGCCGAAGGGCGTGACACCGAACAGGTATTCGCCGCTGGCGATGACCCACTTCCCGAAGGGCGGGTGAACGACGAACGCCGGATCAGTCTTGAAGACCTCGATCGTTCGCCAGTTGCCGTCGGACGCCAGGATGAGCTCATTGGCACTGTCGTCGAACTGCTGCTCGTAGCCGTATCGCAGAAGGGATAGGCCGTCCTTCGCGTAGTAGACCTCGTCGAAGGCGAAGGCGTCGGGACGCCCGAGGTTGGTGAAGCGCAGGATGCCGCCGATGAACGCGACCACGATCGGACCGACCCAGCCGCGCCAGCCGGACGACGGCAACGGCGTGAAGAGTGATGCCGCGAGGGAGGTCGTGGGCGCAGGCGGCCGCGACGATGCCTGCTGGGTCGCTGCGGCCATCCCGACATGGTAGGTGCGTGCTGCGAGGATGGGCCGATGAGCGGTCAGGGGATCCTCGTGCTCGGGGCCACGCCCCTCGGTAATCCGGGTGATGCATCCCCCCGACTTCGTGAGGAACTGGAGCGTGCCGACGTCGTCGCCGCCGAGGACACTCGGCGCCTGCGTCGTCTCGGTCATGACCTCGGCGTGACCATGGGAGGGCGTGTCGTCTCGCTACACGATGCGGTCGAGAAGACCCGATCGGAAGCTCTCCTGGGTGACCTGATGGCCGGGCGGCGTGTCCTCGTGGTCACCGATGCGGGCATGCCGGCGGTGAGCGATCCGGGCTTTCGCCTCGTCCGACTGGCCATCGACGCGGGTGTCGCGGTGACCGTGCTGCCTGGGCCCAGCGCGCCTCTCGCTGCCCTCGTCGTGTCGGGACTGCCTGTCGACCGCTTTTGCTTCGAGGGCTTCCTGCCGCGTCGCGCGGGGGAACGCCGCCGCCGCCTCGCCGAGCTGGCACAGGAGAAGCGGACGATGGTCTTCTTCGAAGCTCCGCACCGAATCGCCGATGTCCTGGCCGATATGGCCGAGGCCTTCGGTCCGGATCGGCAGGCCGCGCTGTGCCGCGAGTTGACCAAGACCTATGAGGAGGTGCGTCGAGGCACGCTGCAGGAACTGCTCGACGGGGCCGAGGGGACTCGTGGGGAGATCACCCTCGTGATTGGCGGAGCCACGTCAGCGACCATGACGGGCTCACCGGATGACTGGGCGGGTGACGTTGCCGCCCTGGTCGATTCGGGTCAGGACCGTCGATCGGCGATCGCGTCGGTGGCCGAACGTCGCGGGGTCCCCCGACGTGACGTCTATGAGGCTGTCGTTCGCGCCAAGCATGCGGCCGACGAAGCGCCTGACGAGCGAAAGTAGGATCGCGCACCATGGCCGACTTCTACGTCACGACGCCGATCTACTACGTCAACGACGCCCCACATATCGGCCACGCCTACACGACCACTGCCGGCGACGTCCTGACGCGCTGGCACCGGCAGCGCGGCGAGAGCGTGTGGTACCTCACGGGCGTCGATGAACACGGCACCAAGGTCCAGCGAGCCGCTGAGGCGGGCGGTGTGGCCCCCCAGGACTGGGTCGATCGCCTGGCTGACCAGGCCTGGCGCCCGGTGCTGGGCACGATCGATGCGGCTAATGACGACTTCATTCGCACGACGGAGCCGCGCCACAAGTCTCGCGTGCAGCGCTTCTGGGAGGTCGTGCGCGACAACGGATATGTCTACGAGGCCGACTACGAGGGTCCCTACTGCGTCGGGTGCGAGGAGTTCAAGCTCCCCGGAGACCTGCTTGAGGGTGAGGGTGGCGGACCACCCCTGTGCCCGGTCCACGGTCGACCGGTGGAAATGCTCAAGGAGAAGAACTGGTTCTTCCGCCTGTCGGCGTTCACCGACGCCTTGATCGCGCACTACGAGCAGCATCCCGAGGCCGTGCAGCCGACGAGTGCCTACAACGAGGTCATGAGTTTCCTGCGCGGCGGCTTGGTCGATATCTCGATGTCGCGCTCCAGTGTCTCGTGGGGAATCGGTCTTCCCTGGGACGACCGACAGGTCGTCTACGTCTGGTTCGATGCGCTACTCAATTACATCAC
>NBNH01000087.1 GCA_004379115.1 Actinomycetales bacterium mxb001 | reverse complement strand
GCGATCGGCACAGTGTCTCGCCATGTCGGCATCACCCGAAAAGCAATGAAAGACGACGCGCGCCGGAGCGCCCTCGTCGTCGAGGATGCGCAGGATGTCGGCGTGAGCATCGCGATCGTGGATGACCAGGGTGCGATCCAGTCGCTTGGCCATGTCGATGTGACGGCGAAACGACTCGTGCTGCAGGAGCTGAGCACTCTCGTCACGCGTTCGGTAGTAGTCGAGGCCCGTCTCGCCGACAGCCCGCACCGAGGGGCGGGCGGCCAGCGCTTCGATCGCGGCGTACGCCGCCTCGAGGCCGGCCCGACCATCGCGATCGACGATGCGCGGGACGTCATTGGGGTGCAGTGCCACGGCCGCGACCACGTCATCGTGAGCATCGGCGAAGTCGGCGGCCCACGCCGAGGAGTCGACGTCGCACCCCACCTGCACCACGCGAGTGATGCCGGCATCTCGAGCGAGCGCAAGCGCCTCGTCCGGACCGGGGCTCTCGCCCAGATGACGGTCGATGACGTCGAGGTGGCAGTGGGTGTCGACGACCGGGCGCGGGAGCGGTGCGGTGATCGGGGGGCGCTCCCTCACTCCGCGGGCTCCTCGAGACGCGGGAAGAGAATCGCTCCCTTGGACACGTGCGCGCCCGCGGGCAACTGACCCCATCGCGCGACTGCCGCGATGGGCTGCTCGCCGACGGGACCGAGTGCGGCCTCCGCGCCCAGCTGCTCCCAGAGCAACGACATAGCCCGAGGCATGACGGGGTTGTAGAGGATGGCGATAGCGCGCAGCGACTCGCACACCGTGTACAGCACCGTGTCGAGGCGTTCGGCAGTCGCCGGATCCTTGGCCAGGACCCACGGTTCCTGTTCGGTGACATAGAGATTGACGGCGTCGATGAATCGACGTACCGCACCGATCCCAGCGGCGAAATCGAGCGCCAGCATCGCGTCATCGGCTTCGACGGCCACGACGGAGAGCATCGCGTGGAGAGACTCCTCTGCCGAGGTAGCGGCGCCGGGTGCCGGGAGGACGCCCTCTCGGTAGCGCTGCACCATGGCGGTCGCGCGGGAGGCGAGATTTCCCAGGCCATTGGCGAGCTCGGCGGTGTATCGAGCCGACATGTCCTCCCACGAGAAGGACCCGTCCTGGCCGAACTGAATGGCGCGCATGAAGTAGTAGCGGAAGGCATCGGAGCCGAAGTGGTCGACGATCTGCGAGGGGGCGATACCGGTGAGGCGTGTCTTGCTCATCTTCTCTCCACCGACAAGGAGCCAGCCGTGGGCGAACACGCACCGCGGAAGCTCCAGGCCGGCAGCCATGAGCATCGCCGGCCAGTAGACCGCGTGGAAGCGCAGGATGTCCTTGCCGACCAGCTGCACGTCGGCGGGCCACGTCTCCGCGAACCGTCGTCCCTCGTCGGACTCAGGTTCGGCTCCGTAGCCGATGGCGGTGATGTAATTGAGTAGCGCATCGAACCAGACGTAGACGACCTGTCGGTCGTCCCAGGGAAGACCGATTCCCCACGAGACACTGGAGCGCGACATCGAGATATCGACCAAGCCGCCG
>NBNH01000086.1 GCA_004379115.1 Actinomycetales bacterium mxb001 | reverse complement strand
GAGGGTGGCCACCCCGTCAGTCTGCCGTGTCGCACAGGCGGGTGTCGGACCCGCCTGACATGCTCGGCGCATGGCCGGCTCGCGCAAGACCGTCGAGGTGCGCGTCGATGGCGCGCCCGCACCCGGCCGCCCGTGGTCCGCCACGGCGATCGGCCAGTTCCACGACTGCCCGCTGCGTTACTGGTGGCAGAAGGTCGAGCGCTGGGAGACGCCGTCGACCACTGCGCTGGTCGTCGGACGTGCCGTGCATGGGGCACTCGAGCACCTCTTGGCGCTTCCGCCCGACGAGCGCGTGCCGGCACGCGGCGATGAGTTCCTGGCGCGTTCGTTGACCGACGAGTTGGCGCTGGTCGAGGGCCAGGAGCTCGATGAGACCGAGATCCGCGAGGGTGCGGCCGCCGCCATGTCGGCGTACTGGCAGACCGAGGTGCCCGCTGATATCGAGGTGGCCCCCGACGGCCTGGAGCGTCGTGTCGACGCCGACCTGCGCGGCCTGCCGTTCCTCGGGCACATCGATCGCATCGCTGTCTCCGACGTGGGCCTGCGCGTCACCGACTACAAGACCGGGGCGGCCAAGCCGCGCTTCTGGTGGGGCTACTGGCGGCAGCAACTGCTCTACGCCGCCGCGCTGCAGCAACTCGATGAGCCGGCGGCCGAGGTGGAATTGCTCTACCTCAAGGAACCTCGCCAGGTGACTCGACCGGTGTATCCCGCGGCCGTGCGACGCGCACTCGACGACCTCGAGATCGCCCACGAGGAGCGCGATCGCATGGCAACCGTGGGCGTGTGGGAAGCGCGCACCGGCCCGCTGTGCAACTACTGCGACTTCCGCAACGCCTGTCCGGCCCAGCGCTCCAACTGTCCTCCTCCCGGATCACCCGAGAGCAACGAGATCCTCATCAAGGCGGGCCTGACGCGTCGCGAGAGCGAGCCGTCCAGTGAGTGATCCGCGCGTCGACATTCCCGTGTGGACGGCGCCCTGGCCGGTGCGCCCCGGCGAGGAGTTCATGCGCGTGAGCGCCGCGCACCTGCGCGGTGATGATCGCTGGGAGTGCCCCGCGCAGATTGCCGCCAAGGCGCGGCCCAGCCACCGGCCCGAACGCGACCCCCAGTTGCGCATCGTCTATCCACCGCATGCTTCCTTCCCGCTCGGTCTGGTGCGTGACGCTGCGATGCGCGTGCTGGCACAGGGCATCGACGCCGAGGTCGCGCTGGCCGGCGTCATCAGCGACACCAACGGCGAGGTCCCCGACGCGATGCGCGAGGTGGCGAGCACCGCCCTGGCCGGCTACCTCACCACCATCGAGCAACTGCGCGAGTCCGGTGAGCTGCCCGCCCAGACGGTCGTGCGCGAGTTCTTCGCTGTCGACGAGGCGATCGGCGATGCGCCGCGGGTCGAATGGTCCGGCTGGGGCGTGCTCCATGTCGCCCAGGACAGCACCGTGCGCGAGTTCCACGTGCTCACCTGGGACGACGCGGGCCGGCGCGAGCGCAGTGATGCATACGTCGCGGTCTACGCCCGCGTCGCTGCCGAGGCGGTGGCGCGCAGTGAGGGTCAGCCGTGGCATGTGTCGTGGCAGCCGGCTCCCGCGCAGCCACGCGCCGGCACCACCGTGCGCGTACGCGAGATCGGGCTACTCGACGCGAGCCATGCGCTGCTGTACGACGCCCCGATCGACGAGGCACTCGCCGCCTTCGGCGAGGCCGTCAGTGGCAACCTTCACGTGCTCGGCGGCGGTGTCTACAACCCCGGGTCCCGGTGCGCGTCGTGCAGCTACCGCTGGGACTGCCCGGGTGTCGCCCGGCTGCCCGGCGTCCTCGGCGTAGCCGGTGTGTCCACCTGGACGCGTGCGGTCAGCCCGCACGACCTCGTGTCCAGTCGCGTCTGCACCTGGCAGACCCATCTGCTGCGCGACCTCGGCCTTCCGCGCGTACGACGTGAGTCGAGTGCAGCCATGCTGCGCGGTATCGCCGTTCACGCCTGGCTGGAGGCCGCGCACGGCCGCCTCATGGGCTGCACGCCAGACGATCTGCCGGTGCCGACCGAGGGCGTGGGCGACGTCGCCGAGTCGCTCGGCTGGTCACGCGAGCACTACGCGGCCCTGCGTCCCTATCTCCTGCAGCACCTGCACGTCTGTCCGCTCACTCGCACCGACGTCATTGCCGCCTACCCCGAGCACACCCTGACCGCCTGGGACACCGACGTCGATGTCGTCGCCAGCACTCGCACCGATCTCGTCGTGGAGTTTCCCGAGGGCGTCGTCGTACGCGAGACGAAGACGGTCGCCGAAGCCGCGGTTGGCGGCACCGCGGCGGAGGTCTTCGAGCGCTATCCGCAGGTGGCCCTCTCGCTCTGCCTCGTGGCTGACGGCCTCGACCCCGTCACCGGCGCGGTGCGCGCGCCGCGTGCGGCACGTATCGAACTCGAATTGCTGTCGACCGATGGCTACGAGGTGCGCACCTTCGACGCGGCCGATGCCAGCACGGTCCTGGCTGCGCGCGCTGTGATCGCCGATGGCGTCGACCGCATCCTCTACTCCGAGCCCACCCCCAACCCGGGCTCGTGGTGCACCTGGTGCCCCGTCTCCACCTGGTGTGTCGCACGCCAAACCGCCGTCATCGAGCTCGACGACGCACCCGTGCAGGAGTCGGCAGCCGGTCCCTCGCGCGTGGCGCTGCTCTCCTACGCCGAGACGGCCGTCATCGTCGATGACGACATCCCCTTCTAGCGTCAGCCGCCGGCCTCTACGGTAGGTATGTGAGCGAGTTCGTCGGCTGCACCGAGATCGTGCGCAAGCAGGCCGAGACCCTGGCGATGTTCCGTTCCGCGGCCGCGTCCCATGAGTGGATGCGTATTCATGATGCGCACTACGACTGGTGGATGTTCCCCATCGATCAGCCAAGCCGGTTCGGCGGCGCCTACACCGTGAGCCCCGCCGACGTGGCCGAGTTGACGGCGACACCCGGCTTCCTGTCGGACTACCTCGATGGCGCGCGCATCCTGCTTCAGTCGTGGGGGTGGGATCTGGACTCGCGTCGCTTCATTGACGTCGTCGACGCCGACCAGGTCTGGCAGGACTGGCCGATTCGCCTCGAGAAGTGCGGACGGTCGCTGTGGCTCTTCGACCAGCGCGATGCCTACCGCTCCGTCCGCGACTATGCCCTCGCGCTCATGGCCGATGGAGTGTCGATGAGCTACCACGATCGCGACTGCGGCGACTTCTTCCGCGAGCACTACTAGCGAGCGCGGGCCGGCACCACGATCGTCGGATTCCCGCAGTTCGTCGCCAGCACACGCAGTGCGGCCTCCTCGCGCACGTCGACACTCAGTTGCCATCGGTACTTCACGGCAATCCACGACGACACGTAGGTGCAGCGGTAGCTCGTGCGCGGCGGCAGCCACTCGGCCGGGTCCTGGTCTCCCTTGGATCGGTTGCTCGATGCGGTTACGGCGATGAGCGTGCGCGAGTAGCCGAGATCATTGGCAAATCGCTCCCGCACCGCGGTCGTCCACGATCGAGCCCCTGACCCCCACGCCTCGGCCAGCGGGACGAGATGGTCGACGTCGAGTTCGGACGGATTGCGCACGGTGACGCCGTCGAAGGCGGAGAACCATCGGCCCGTGCCCACCGGGCAGGAGTCACCGGTGACCGGCCCGCGCCGTGCTTCCTGGATCAGCACGGCATCGCGAACGTCGCACTCATCGCCGAGGTAGTCCCAGTGCGGGAAGAGGTCTCGGTCGTAGCCCGCGCCGTTCTCCGACTGAACACTGAGCGTGCGCAGGAGCGACAGGATGCCGCGCGTCTCGGCGTTGGCTGGCGACAGTGGCCCGACGAGGCCGACCACGAGGACGCCGACGACGAGTGCGGCGAAGACTCCGATGCGACGCATGTTCCCCCCGGATCTCAGCGTCTCTTGAGCGTAGCCGGGAGGGGTGGCCCGAGTCGCTCCGCGCAGACCTGGCGTGCGATCTCCGCGAAGCGCTCCGCGGCGAGGGTGCGCAGGGGCTCGCGGGGTAGGGCCAGGACGATGGATCGTGGCGCGATTGCGGGCTGTGTCGGCAGGACGACGACGTCGGGGTCGTTGGCCTGGATCGCCAGTTGGGGCATGATCGCGGCGCCGAGTCCACTGCGCACCATTGCCTGCATCGCGCCGTTGTCGTTGGTGCGGTAGACGTAGCGCGGTGTGATGCCGTGCAGGCGCAGACCGTCGTCGATGGTGCTCTGGGCGCTGCCGTGATGCTCGCCGATGAACCCCAGTGACTCCACTTCGCGCAGGGGCACCGCGTCGAGGTCGACATAGGGCGAGCGTCGGGGGAGCACGGCGAGGAACGGATCGGTGCCGAGATGGATGGTGTCGAGGAGAGGGTCGTCGACCGGGCCGGCGAGAAAGGCGACGTCGACCTCGCCGTCGTGCAGGTGGGCAAGGAGCTGCTCGTTGGAGTCCTCCTCGACCGCACGCATGAGCAGGTCGGGGGCCTTCGCACGCATGCGTCGAACGATCTGCGGGACAAGCTCGACCGACACGCTCTGGAAGGTGCCGATGACCAGGCGACCGCCCGTGCCGGCGATGACGTCTTCGGCTTCCTGACGCGCCTGGTCGAGCCGGTCGAGGACGGCGCGCGCATGGCGCAGGATGGCGCGACCGACCGGGGTGAGCGAGACGGGCTTGGGTCCGCCGGGCCGATCGAAGACGGGGGCGCCCACGGCCGCCTCGAGCCCGGCGATCTGCTGGCTGACCGCGGCCTGCGAATAGCCGAGGATGTCGGCCGCTCCACGGAACGTGCCCTCCTCGGCGACGGCCACGAGGGCCTCGAGATGGCGGACCTCGTAGCGGACAGGGGAAAACGGCATGGGAAGAGTATAAGCAAAGCCGATCGACACGATGAAAATACATCGCTTTACGTGATGAATTGAACGACGTACCTTCGAGGTATCCGGACTTCCCCGGCGCCCGAAGGAGCAGTAGCCATGACGACGACCCTCACCCGTGAGTCGCTCGAAGGCCTCGCCCACCGCGTCTACGTGGCGGGCATCGAGGCCACCACTCCCGAGACCCTCGAGGTCCTGGCCGAGACCGCTGAGGCCGTGGGCGTGTCCCCCGTCCTCGTCGAGGTCCTGGTCGACCCCAGCGAGCCGGTTGTCGCCCGCGAGCGCGCGTTCGCACTCGTCGCCTGCGCCGTCTCAGGTGCGGTCCGCGAGCAGCACACCCTCGCTGCCTGACACCCTGGGGGCGTGACCCTCGACCCCGAGATCGCCGCGTGGGTTGACGCCTTCCCTGCACCTGACGTCGATCCGCGTGACGTGGTCGCCGTGCGTGCGATCTACGCCGACTACATGGCCGACCGCGGTGGCCCGCAACCGTTGATGTCGCATCCCGACGTGCGGCTGGAGTCCGCGCAGATCAACGGCATCGATGTCCTGATCTGGTCGCCGCTCCATCCCGCTCCGGGTACGCCCGTGGTCATTGCTCTGCACGGCGGTGCCTTCGTCGTCGGGCACCCCCTGGGTGCGGAGCGGATCGCCGTACCGCTCGCCGCGCAGCATGGCGTCATCACCGTGAGCGTCGCCTATCGACTGTCACCCGAGCACCGCGCGCCGGCGGCGCTCGATGACGCCATGGCGGTCCTCACGGGCATCGTCGGCATCGAGACCGACCGCGTGGCCATCCATGGCAGCAGCGCGGGGGCCTGCATCGCCGCGGGTATCGCCCTGCGCGCCCGCGATGGGGGGATTCCCCTCGCCCTTCAATCGCTCAGCTGCCCGGTCGTGGATCCTCGAGCGATGCACTCAACCGACCCCGAGCATTCGGCTCATGGCCTCTCGCCAACGCTGTCTCGGGAGGCGGTCATCGCGGCATGGGAGCACTACCTGGGCGATGCACTGGCCGATCCGCCGACCTACTCCGCGCCCGCATTCGCTGATCATGTCGAGGGCGTTGCGCCGGCCCACGTGGTCGTGGCGGAGTACGACGTCCTGCGCGATGAGGGCATCGCCTACGCGTGGCGCCTATCCGCTGCTGGCGTACCCACCACTGTCGAGCGATTTGGTGGCACCGTCCACGGCTTCGACGGGCTGCTGCCGACCTCGTCGGTGAGCCAGCGCTCGATCGGTTCGCAGGTGGAGGCGCTCGCGCGGGCCCTTCTCGACTAGTTCTGCCCCTGGGTGGCCGCTTCCTGCGGACACTGCTGGCGGTAGAACGCCTCGATGGCGTCGGCACTCTGCACGAACTCCGGCTCAGCGAAGAAGGCCTGCGCCTCCGCGGTGAGAGCAGGCAGGTCGGCCCCGCCCCCGACCGCGTCCTTGACGCGCTCGGCGAAATCGCGCGAGAGCGTGACGAAAGGCTGCGCCTCGCCAGGAAGGCCCGGTAGCGAGTCGGAGACAGCGTCGGCCGCGGTCGCGAACTGCTCCGCCGCCGTGCTCGCGGCCCCGCCGTCGCTATTGGTGAGGGCGGTGATGAGGCCCTGCAGGGCCGTGCCGTAGTCGCCGATGGCAGAAGAAGCCGCCGTGCAGTCGATGACGACGTTGTCAGCCGGCGACAGAGTGGAAGACGGCGATGAGCACGCCGCCAGGACCAGGCACAGCGCGGCGCCGCCTACGGCAAAACGTGCGCGCATCTGCTGCCTCCGGTGTTGTCGACTTGCCATCACCCTAGGCGTTGACAAGTCGTTTTCCCCGTTGAGGGCCTGCGGGGCTGATCGGGCGATTCCCTTCCGCTGGCCCCCGTGCGTCCCCTAGGGTCGGGGTGACCGATTCCCGGCCGCAAAAGGAGCCCCTGTGTCAGACGTTCCCCCGCCCCCGCCCCCGCCGCCGGCCCCGCCGCCGCCGATGCCCGCACAGCCGGCTGGTGGCGCTGGAGCCCCCAAGGACTACTTCACGTTGGCGCTCATCGGCACGATCCTGAGCGTGTGCACCTCGTGCATTGGCATCATCACCGGCATCATCGCCATCGTCCAGAACAACAAGGCCAAGTCCCTGTACGCCGCCGGCGACGTCGCTGGCGCGAACTCGGCCGCCAACACCGCGAAGATCCTCGTCATCGTCACGTGGGTCCTCATCGGCCTCGGCCTCGTGCTCAACATCGGCCTGCTCGCGGCTGGCAACAGCCCGTTCATGCAGATGAACGGATAGTCCACCCCCTCGTTCGCCGATTCCCCGGAATCGCGGCACCATAGGGGCGTGAGTTCTCTCAGCACCGACCTCCTCGTCGTCGGCGCCGGCCCAGCAGGGTCGGCGTCGGCGGCGTGGTCGGCGCGCGCCGGCATCGACACCGTGCTTCTCGATGCGGCTGAATTCCCCCGCGATAAGCCGTGTGGAGATGGGCTCACCCCCCGGGCCATCGCCGAGCTCGATGCCCTGGGCCTCGCGCCCTGGCTCGAGGGGCGGGCGCGCAATCGCGGCCTGAGGGCCGCCGGATTCGGCCAACTCCTCTACCTGCCCTGGCCGGGCGGCAACCTCCCCGACTACGGCGGAGCCGCCCCGCGCCTGGAGTTGGACCACGCCATCCGCCAGGTCGCCCTCGATGCGGGTGCGCAGCCCCTCGACGGCGTACGCGCGGTCGACGTCGAGCGCGATGCACGCGGCCGTGTCACCGCGGTCACCGTGAAGAAGGGCAACTCCACCGACACCATCCGCTGCCGCCGCCTGGTCGTCGCCGATGGCGCTCGCTCGCAACTGGGTCGCGCCCTCGGTCGCGAGTGGCACCGCGACACGGCCTATGGCGTTGCTGCTCGCGGCTACATCAAGTCTGGTCGCAGCGACGACGAGTGGATTTCATCCCACCTCGAACTGCGTGATGACGCCGACCGCATCCTGTCGGGCTACGGCTGGATCTTCCCGCTCGGCGACGGTGAAGTGAATATCGGCGTTGGCACCCTCGCCACCGCCAAGCGACCCGCCGACATCAACCTGCGGTCCCTGCTCAACTACTACGCCGACACGCAGCGCGACGACTGGGAACTCCGGGACGAGGTGCGCGCCCCGTGGTCCGCCCTGCTGCCCATGGGCGGAGCCGTCAGCGGAGTGTCCGGGCCCAACTGGATGCTGGTGGGCGACGCCGCCGGCTGCGTCAACCCCCTCAATGGCGAGGGCATCGACTACGGACTCGAGACCGGACACCTGGCCGCCCAGCTCCTAACGTCACGGGGCCCGAGCTACGACCTGTCGACGATCTGGCCCGGCCTGCTTCGCGAGCGCTACGGCGAGGCCTTCTCGATCGCGCGGCGGCTGGCCGGCCTCATCACCGTTCCCGGACTTCTCGCCAGCCTCGGGCCCATCGGCATGCGTTCGACGTTCCTCATGACGATTGCCCTGCGCGTCATGGGCAACCTCATCACCCCCGAGGACCGCGACGCGACCGCTCGCCTCTGGCGCATCGCAGGCCGTGCGTCGGTGCGCATCGACGAGCGCCTGCCCTTCAGCTGATGCCCACCGTCGCGATCACCGGCGTCTCCGGCTTCATCGGCGATGCCGTCGCGCGCCGCTACGCCGACAACGGTTGGACAGTACGCGGGCTCGACCTGCGCCTGCCGGATCCTGCTGATCCCCTGACGCCCGACGCCGATCCGCGCGTCGACTACCTCATCGGTGACGTGACAAGCCCGCAGACGCTGCGCGGCCTCGTGGAGGGCAGTGATCTCGTCGTGCACACGGCGGCGATCGTGGCCGAATCCGGTGACTGGGCCGAATTCGACCGCATCAACGCGCGTGCGCCGCGACAGGTGGCGCTAGCGGCTCGGGAGGCCGGCGCCGGATCCTTCGTGCATCTGTCCAGCGTCATGGTGCACGGCTTCGCCTTCCCCGACGGCATCGACGAAGACGGCCCGCTCGACCACGCGACCAACCCGTATTGCGCCAGCAAGATCCGATCAGAGCACCTGCTCCGCGGACTCGACATACCCGGTGAGTTCCACGTGCACGTAGTGCGTCCGGGTGATGTCTATGGCCCGATGTCGATGCCCTGGATCATCCGACCGATCCAGCACATCCGTAGCCGCACCTATCTGGTGGTCAAGGGCGGTGTCATCAACCACGTCTACATTGACAACCTCGTCGATGCCATCGAGGTCGTCGCGGCGGGCGGTGCTCGCACGAGCGGCCGCGCCTTCATCGCCACCGATGGAGTAGCCACCCCGGCGCGTGACTTCTGGGGTTGGTACGCCGAACAACTCGGCAGCGGCTTCGCGCCGACATTGCCCGGCTGGCTGGCTGAGCCACTCGTCGGGGCAGCGGCCGCGATCCTTCCCGACTCGCTGCGCCGCCGCCTCGACCTGGATCGTCAGTCCATCCGCTACCTGCGTCGCCGCGGCGCCTACTCCAACGCGGCACTGCGGTCGCTGGGCTGGGAGCCTCGCGTCTCCCTGGAAGAGGGCCGCGCGAGAACTGCGGCGTGGCTACGCCAGGTCGGCCTGCTGCCCGCGGCTTAGGCTGACGCCATGGCCGACCTGGTCCAGGCGTTGCTCCCTGGTCGCGTGGGACTCCTCGTGCGACTCACTGCGGCCCCCGGTCGCCGTGCTGCGCTCCTCGACGCGATGCATCGCTACTCCGATGGTCTGACCGATGAGCCGGGCACCGAGATGTTCATCGTCCACGTCGATCCCGATGATGACAATGTCGTCTGGCTCTACGAGGTCTTCCGCGATGAAGAGGCCCAGGAGCAGCATCGTGCCGCTGAAGGTTTCGCCCGATTGATGACCGAGGTGCCTGATCTCCTGGCTGCGCCTCCGGGAATCCTCCGTCTTGCGCCCCTACGAATGTCTCTGCAAGAGGGAGTGCTGCACGAGGACCTCGCGCTCTAGCGGCACACTGATGCTGTGAAGCGAATCTCGCTCGAACAGCTCGCTGGCGTTCTCGCCGATCTTCCTCCCCATCCGCGGATTGTCGCGTCGGGCAACTTCGCCACGCCGCACGCGGTGCTCGACCTCGCGGCCGCGACTCTCGACACCTTCACCCTCAACATGCTCAATGCCCAGGCGGGTATCCCCGACCGCGAGGGGATCACCCTCGAGACCTGCTTCGTGGGGCCCGGCATGCGACATTCCCCGCGCCTCTCCTACGTGCCGAGCCGGCTCAGCCTGGTCCCGGCGCTCTTCCGTCGTGACCTGCGACCCGATGCCGTCGTGCTGCACACGTCACTCCCGCGGTACGACACCGTCAGCCTGGGCATTGAGGTCAATGTCATGCCAGCGGCCATCGAAGCGGCTCGCGAACGCGGTGCGCCCGTCATCGCCCAAGCCAATCCACATATGCCCTACACCTACGGTGACGCGCAGATCTACGACCATGAGATCGACTACCTCGTCGAGGTGGATGAGCCGTTGACCATGCACAAGGCGAAGCATCCGGGGGCCATCGAGTCCCGCATCGGTGAGCTCATCGCCGCCCAGATCGCCGATGAATCGACTCTCCAGCTGGGCATCGGTGGCATGCCCGATGCCGTCCTTGGGCAGTTGACCACGCGCCGGGGACTGCGCATCTGGAGCGAGATGATCTCCGACGGTGTACTGGGACTCCACCGAGCGGGCGCACTTGATGAGGACGTTCCCTTGGTGGCGTCCTTCCTCTTCGGCGGTCAGGAGCTCTACGACTTCGTCAACCTCAACCGCCAGGTGCGTCTATTGCGCACCGAAGTGACCAACGCTCCGGGGCGTATCGCCCAGCAGCCACGGATGACGAGTGTCAACGCCGCCCTGCAGGTCGACCTGCTCGACCAGGCCAACGCCAGCCGCATCAACGGGCGGATCTACTCGGGCTTCGGAGGCTCGGTGGACTTCATCGTCGGCGCGCTGCACTCGCGCGGGGGTGCCAGCTACATGGCCCTGCCTTCATGGCATCACAAGTCGGCGACGTCGACGATCGTGCCGGTCCTCGACGAGCCGGTGACATCGTTCCAGCACAGCGCCGTCGTCACCGAGCAGGGAATCGCCAAGGTGATCGGTCTCAGTGAGCGGGATCAAGCGCGGTCGATCATCGACAACGCCGCGCATCCCGACGCTCGCGAGGGCCTCCGGGAGGCCGCCGGACGAATGGGTCTCACGTGAGGGCAGCGCACGGTATCGTCCTCGCGTGCCTGATCACGTGGTGACGCGGCAGGGCCTGAGCGCACGGCAGTGCGTGCGCGCCCTGATCGTGGGTCTCCTCATCACGGGTGTCTCCGGTGCGGCCCACGGCACCCACGGGCACCATCCCTCGCCCGTGCTGTTGATGGTCACAGCGCTGTTGGTGGCGGCCGTCTGCATGCCGTTTTGTCGGTCTAGGCTCAAACTTCCCGGCGCACTCGCCCTCCTTGCCGTGGGTGAATTGGCGCTGCATGCCTGGCTTGCGTGGTTTGACCTCCCGGTGCTGGGCACTCCCACCACGACGACCGCCCACTTGATGCACGGCGACCACATCACGGCCACACTGTCGCCACGGGACTTCAGTGTGCTGATCCCCGAAGCCTCCATGGTCATCGTCCACGCACTGGCTGCCGGGGTCTTGGCCGTGATCATGGTGCATGCCGATGGTCTGGCTCTTCACGCGAGGTCGCTTCTCAGTGTCCTCCTCATGGCAGTGACCCCTCACGTGGTTATGCCGGCCCGTCGGCGAGTGATGGTCTGCTGGAGCGTGCGCGGCTTGCCAGCGCAGTGCGTTTTCGCCCATGACGTGAGAAGGAGGGGACCACCAGCGGTGGCCTGTGCCACTGCTTGAGTCCCGGCGCGTTGCGCCACCTCCTTGACGCCCGTTTCGGCGTCCTCACGAAAGGCTTGATATGTCTGCACGTCGTTTTGCCGCCGTTCTCGGTGGACTTGCACTTACCGCATCTCTCGGTCTCGCGTCAGCGTCACCCGCGTCAGCCCACGCCACCATTCAGTTGTACGGGGGCAAGGCCACGGCGGGTGGATACGGGGCCCTCTGGATGCGCATCCCGCATGGTTGCGAGGGGTCACCGACTCTTCGGGTCGTGATCACCGTGCCAGCATCCTTCGGCTCAGCCAAGCCGCAGATGATCGGCGGGTGGCGATCGAAGGTCCTGGCCCGGCCTGATGGCTCTCGACTGGTGGTGTGGAACGCCACTGGAGCACCACTGCGAGATGACGAATTCCAAGACTTCGGCATCTCGGTCAAGTGGCCGTCCGCCGAAGGCGTGGTTCTGCTTCCCACGGTCCAGACATGCGAGGAGGGCAAGGTGGCATGGGTCGACCCTGACCCTGCCGCCGACCATCCAGCGCCTCGAGTCACCGTCGCCGCCGCTTCGTCGACCGGTCACTAGTGCCTCGCCTCGTGGTGGTGATGGCGGCCGCGATCGCGGCCGCCATCACCTCGGCGCCCAACCCGGCCCTGGCGCACGCCTCGGCGGTGGCCGTCAGCCCCGCGCAGGGCGCCGTCTTGACGTCGTCACCTTCGCTCGCTCGCGTGAACTTCAACGAGTCTGTGACGGGAGGCAGTGATGCGGTGCGTGTCGTGAATTCGGCAGGCAAGACGATGTCCTCAGCCGCGCGAGTCGTTGGGTCCATCGCAACCGCACCCGTGTCACGGTTGTCCGCCGGTCGCTATGCGGTCACGTGGAACGTGGTGAGCGAAGATGGGCATCGCGTCACTCAGGCGTCAGGCTTCTCCGTCGTGCTTCGCGACCCCATCGCCGAGCCGGTCACGCTCAGCCTGTCCGGGCGTTCCATCGACCTCTCAGGTGATCGCGTCGGTACCCGAACGCTGGCGCTGGGAGGCACGTTGAAGCGGGCTATCGGCCAGGTCGAGTGGCGATTCCCCGGCATGTCCGCCCCGTTCGTGTGGAAGTTGTCAGCAGGCCGTGCGACCGGGATGCTGCCCTTTGCCGGGACCTATTCCGTCACGATCCGCGCGTACTCGTCAGCCACATCCTCGACCACCCTCACAGGCCCGGTGCGGATTCGCTCGTAGCCACCTACCCGTTCACCAACTTCCCTAGGATGCGCTCGTGCGCTATCTCGTCACGGGCGGAGCCGGGTTCATCGGCTCGCACTACGTGCGCGGCCTGCTCGATGGGTCACTCGGTGTCGATGCCGAGCGCGTGCACGTGCTCGACAAGCTGACGTACGCGGGCAACCTGGCCAATCTCGCT
>NBNH01000085.1 GCA_004379115.1 Actinomycetales bacterium mxb001 | reverse complement strand
AGATTAAAAATAGATTCCAAGCATTCCCCAATATGCTGGAGCTGTTGGTACAAAACTCCGGAGGGGAGATTGTATTTAAAGCAGAAACAGAAAGATTGCAGGGCCAAGAAGAAACAATTAATAAAGCTATTGACAAGCAATCTTAGTTCTGTTATTATTTAGAAAGAGTTGTTAGGAGACGACGTTATGAAGCAATTGATTGCAGCTTTGGCTAAAGCGAAGCTAGAGTTTCAACCACTCAAGATGAGTGGATTCAATAAATTTAATAGTTATCACTATGCCACCTTGGCAGACATTATTGCTTCAACAAACGAGGCACTTAGTAAAAATGGTTTAGTACCTGTTTTTACTGTCAATGAGGAAAAATTAATCTTGACTCTTTGGCATGAGTCTGGAGAATTTCTGGAAAGTTTTACAACACTGGTTGTGGATAAAAATGACAAGAAACTCGCTTATCCTCAAGCGTGGGGACTAGTATTGACTTATTCAAAAAAATACCTCCTTGCAGCTTTACTGGGAGTAGCAGCAGAAGATGATGATGATGGTGTAGCAGCAACAGCTATTAAAAAATCTGAATCATCATCGCCATTGCCATCTTCATCTTTTCTTTCAAAAGAGCAAATAGCTAAGCTGATGGCTGTGGCTCCGCTAGATGCTAATGGAGATGTGCCGAACAAACTCAAAAATGCCATAACAGGCAAGTGCGGACTCAGTATAAAAATTAACAGTCTGGCGGAAATACCGCCAGATAAGTTCGAGACTATTCTTGACTGGCTTCCCACATTTAGGCTAGAGTAATTAAAAAGCCAGGATTGACTCCTGGCTTTTTAATTTAGTTTCTTAATTGAATAGGCATTAGTAATCGCAGGTTACTTACACCACTGCCTAGTTGTGAAAAAATCAACGGAGTTAAAGCTTCGTTGATTTTGATTTGCACATGCTCCCCATTTAGAGATTTTAGTGCTTCTAAAGCATATCTAGCTTTTAAACAAACTGTAATTGGATCTCCAGAGAATTCACAATTAATAGTATCAACAGCGCTGCCCACCTCTCTGTTTTCAGTTGTTAATTCAAGTTTTTGCTCATCCGGTATAAAAGACAATTTTACGATATTTTCCTTTGCGTCAGACATTGGATTAACTCGCTCTATTGTTTCTATTAATTCTTTCCTAGATATGCAGCAATCCCTTGAAAATTGCTTTGGTATTAAACTCCAATAACTTGGATAATATCCAACTAAAGTCCTGAAAGCAACAACAACATTATCAGAGTTAATTATTGCAATTGTGTCAGAAGTCGTTAACCGGAAATTGCTATAAGGCTTAACTATTTTTGTTAACTCTTGTAGCACTTTAGCTGGGATGGTACACTCTTCTATTGCATCCTCAGTTTCGTAAGAATAAATAGAAAGCCTATGCCCATCTGTTGTGGCTAAACTGATTCCATTATCGGCAAGTGACTTAAAGTTGACTCCTGTTAAAACTTGTTTAGTCTCATCTGAGGAAGCTGAAAATAATACAGCTTTTAATCCTTCTAGTAGTTTTTCAGCAGACAAGTTGATTTGCTTGCTTCCCTCATCTAACTGGGGAAAATCTGGATATTCACTAGAGGAAATACCATTTATCTTAAATTTACCGGTTTTATGCTTCAAAGTTAAAGTTGTGTCATCTAATTTAACTTCTAAATTACAATTAGGTATTTTATTAACACTGTCCACCAGTGCTTTAGCTGGTATACAAAACGAGCCTTCTTGGCTTATTGTTGCT
>NBNH01000084.1 GCA_004379115.1 Actinomycetales bacterium mxb001 | reverse complement strand
CGGCTGGCTCACGCCCTCGCGCAAGCTCGAGCTCTACTCCCCCACGATGGCCGACTTCGGCTGGCCCGAATACGCGACACCGACCTACATCGAGTCGCACGTGCACCACTCGACCATCGATGAGACCCAGGGCGAGATGCTCCTCGTGCCCACCTTCCGACTGCCCACCCTGATCCATACGCGGTCCGGCAACGCGAAATACCTCAACGAGATCTCCAACAAGCACCCCATGTGGATGCATCCGTCCGATGCCGAACGCCTGGGCAATCTGCAGACCGGCGACATGGTGCGAGTCAACACCGAGATCGGCTACTTCGTAGCGCGCATCTGGGTGACCGAGGCCATCCGTCCCGGCGTGACGGCGCTGTCGCACCACATGGGCCGGTGGCGCACCACCGATGACGCCGGCAGTCGCTGGGTGAGCGGCAAGGTCGACGTCGGACAGCTACCCGACGGACGTTGGCGCCTGCGCTACAAGGAGGGCGTCAAGCCCTTCGTCAGCGACGATCCCGACTCGATGCGCATCAATTGGGAAGATCCTGGCGTCCACCAGAACCTCGCCTTCCCCGTGCACCCTGACACCTGGTCGGGCATGCACTGCTGGCACCAGAAGGTGAGCATCGAGCGGGCCCACGACGAGGACAAGTACGGCGATGTCGTCGTTGACACGGCCAAGTCGCGCGAGGTCTATCGCGAGTGGATGTCACGCACTCGACCGGGCCCCGGCCCCGACGGGCTACGCCGACCGATGTTCATGATGCGTCCGGTGATGCCCCAGGTGCAGGCCTACTACGTCGACGGGATGCCGGGCTAAGTCCCCCTGGCCTCGGGGCGCCCGAGGACGGGCAGGATCAGACGCATGAGCACGTCCCCGGACCTCTCACGCTGCCCCTGGGGCGAGGCCCCCGACGACCTGCGTCGGTATCACGACGAGGAGTGGGGGCGACCCCTGCGCGGCGATCGCGCGATCTTCGAGCGGCTCAGCCTCGAGGGGTTCCAG
>NBNH01000083.1 GCA_004379115.1 Actinomycetales bacterium mxb001 | reverse complement strand
GCCGCGTCGGTGAGTCCAGCGGTCACGAGCAGCGGTTGCACCTGGTCGGGCATCTGCGCGCTGGCGTAGTCGGTGCCGGTCGACATCATCATGCGCGGCATCGCCGCGGTCGGCGCTGACGCGACCATGTCGGGACTCGGATTGGGGTCGGCGATGACAGCGGGCTGGCCGCCATTGCCCTCGGCGACGGGTGCGGGCGCGTCACCGCCGCGCATGGCCGGAACGACGACAGCGCCGACCAGCACCAGGCCGGCGGCGCCGGCCAGGATCGGCAGGGCGCGCGAACGGCTGCGGCGCTCGCGGTGCTCGGAGAGGTCGGCCACGGTGGCGGGAGCGGCGACGGCAGCGGCCGGGACCTCGCCCGAGGGAGTGAAGGGCGGCTGCGCGGCCAGGGCACCTTCGATGCGGTCCCAGACCTCCGGGGGCATGGTCGGGGCGGGGGCAGAGGCGAACCACTCGGCGAGCTCAGGATCCAGGGGCGGCAGGGGGCCACCGAGGTCCGCCGTGGGGTCGGATGTCTCGTCGCTCATGTATCGCCTCCTTCCGTGACCGCTCCGTGATCCTGAGTTCTGACGGGCCCCTCCCGTGAGGGGTTCCGCAGATGACTGAGTCGTTCGGCCAGTTTGGCCCGGCCCCGGAAGCACCGACTCTTCACCGTGCCCTCGGGGCACTCCAGGATCCGGGAGGCCTCTTCGACGGAGTAGCCCTCGAGGTCGACCAGGACGATGGCCGCCCGCTGGTCGGGCGGCAGCTCGTTGAGGGCGGCCTGCACCTCCAGGGCCGTCTCGCGTGACTCGATGGCGTCTCGGGGATCGGCCAGGGCCGAGTCGTCGATGAGGACCGCCCGCGACCCCTCCTCACCGCTCTCCTCCGGCAGCGGCACCCACGGACGCACGGCCCGGCGGCGCATGCGATCGAGGGAGGCGTTGACGACGATGCGGTGCAGCCAGGTCGTGACGGCCGACTCGCCCCGGAACTGGTCGGCGCGCCGGTAGGCGGAGATCAGGGCGTCTTGAACGGCGTCGGATGCTTCCTCCGGGTCGCCGGTCGTGCGCAGTGCCACGGCCCACAGTCGATCGCGGTGGCGCTTGACCAACTCCGTGAACGCCTCGGGGTCGCCCGCGCAGTGCGATGCGAGAAGCTCGGCATCGGTGGCGGTGGACACGCAACGAGCCTAGTGGGGGTCCTAGCGCAGGACCTGTACCTCGCGGATGCCTGCCTGGTACGCGCCGTCCTGCGGTGGCAATTGGGTGAACCAGATCATCACGTAGCGGCCGACGATCGGCCGCGGGGCGCGCAGGTCGATGGCGGTGCCGATGCTCTCGGCCTGGGCCAGGATCGGCCACTTCTTCGGCTTCTTCAGCAGTTCGGATGACACGCCGACGGTCACGGACGACCCGCTGCCGGTGAGTTCGAGGCGCACCGCGCTGACCGGTTGCGCGGTGCCGAGGTCGAGGATCAATCCGACACCGGGCTTGCCGTCGAGATCGGGAGACGAGTAGGTCTCGGTCGTCCACGCGGTGTCCGAGCGCGGATCGATAGCCCCCTCGACCGTGTCGGGCGACTCGGACTCATCGGAGCCGAACGGATCGAAGTCGACGGCGGTCGCGATGGGGATGACGCCCTCAAGTGCATTGGGATCGAGTCGCTCTGAGCCATTACCGAATCCGTCGACGGCGGTGAGCACCTCGCTCGGCACGGCGTCGGGCTGCACACCCCAGGGCGAGGCGGCGCTTCCGGCGATGCGCAGGCCGACGAGCGCCACGCCTCCGACGAGCACGAGTGCAACGGCGGCCACCGCGAGACGCCCGGTGGCGCGCAACGCCTTGCGTCCGAAGGTCATCGGTTCGGAGGGATCGCGTCGCAGGCCGAGCACGGGACGGCGGATTCCCTCGGCGGAGGTCGTGTCGGTGCTGATGCCCAGCGCGGTGACCAGGGAGGAGATGTCGGCGTACGGCGTGCGCCCGCGTTTGGGCGGCCACTCGCCGGAGACGCGCGGGTCGATCGCGCGCATGCAGAGGTCGTCGACACTGGCGGGCACCGCCGCGACCACCTGTGACGGAGGCAGGAGTCGGCCGTTGACGCGCGGTGCCGGCGACATGCCGTCGACGAGGCCCTCCGGCCAGCGACCCGTGACCATGGCGTAGAGCAGGCAGCCGATGCCGTGCACATCGGGATCGACCGCGGGCATGTCGGGGGCGGACGGCTCGGACGTGTCGTCGGCGGGCCACAGCGCGGCGTCGACCGCGAGTCCGCGCACGCGCACCACATTGATGTCACCGAGGACGCTGAACGGATCGGAGAGGTCGGCGGACTCGGCGATGATGAGCGAGCCGGGGCGAAGGCGCCCGTGGGGGACACCCGATTCATGACTGTGCCGAAGGGCGATGGCCACCTGGCGGATCATGGCGACAGCCTCGGTCGAGTCGATCGGCTCGCCCTCGCGCTCCTCCTGGATGTCGGTGAGGCTGCGTCCCTCCACCCACTCGCTCACGATGGCCAGGTAGTCGGTCGGAGCGCTGGACTCATCGCCGATGACGAGCTGGGCGTTGTCGAGGACATCGAGGACGGAGACCAGTCGCCGCTCGTCGACGGTTGCGGCACGTCGTGCGGCGGCAGACACCTCGGCGGCGCGCGGATCGCTGGCGGGGAGCAGCAGCACGGTGACCGCGCGTTCGAGCGCGGGGTCCCAGCCGCGCCAGACCTGCACCTGCTCGGTCGAGGAGACGAGATCGCCGAGGACGTAGCGGTCGATCCGTCGGTCCTCGGTCACGTGATGAGCCTAGGCGGGTTAGGCCGTCGAACGCCCCATGAGCGGGTCGGTCGAACGGCTGATGTCGGTCAGGTCGTCGTGACGGATCGACGAAAGACTCGTCGCCGGACCATGTCGACGACCTCGTTGACCTCCGAGATGCGCATCGCCCAGGCCCCGGCGAGGTAGATGCCGGAGCCCACCAGCGTGAGGACGACGACGATGAGCAGGGCGGGCAGGACGTCGGTGGATCCCTGGGTGACGTAGGTCGTCAGGAGCGCCTGCACGCCAACCATCACGCACAGGGCGATGAAGCCGGCCAGCAGCATGCGGATGAGCGCACGGATCGTCGTCCAGGACTCCAGCCCGCCGAGCCGCCGGGACAGAAGGATCCACGACAGGATGAACGTCGCCCAGAATCCGAAGACGTAGCCGAGTGCGAGCGCGCCGATCTGGGCACCGCCCGACACCGAGTAGAAGAGCGGGATCGCGACGCCGAGGGCCACCACATTCATCACCACGCTGACGATGAACGGGGTGCGCGTGTCTTCGATGGCGTAGAAGCCGCGGAAGAGCACGTAGAAGAGCGTGAAGGGCAGGAGACCCAGCATGAAGATGCTGGTGATGGCACCGGTCAGTTCGGCCTGCTGCACGGTTGCGGCGCCGTATCCGAAGAGCAGTCGCGCGATCGTGGGTCCGGTCACCATGAGGACGGCGGCGATAGGAACGATGAGCGCCGCGACCAGGCGCATGGCGCCGCCCACGTCGGCACCCACCTGCCGGTAGCGACCCTCGTAGGCGATGCGACTGAGCGCGGGCAGCAACGCGGTGACGATCGACACCGTGATCACGCTGTGCGGCAGCATGAAGATCAGGTGGGCCTTCTGGTAGGTCGTCAGACCGGCCGCCGTCGTGCCCGCCTCGGCCGCGTTGACGTTGGCAAGTGTGGCCAGGCGCGTGATCGCGATGTAGCCGGCCTGGTTGACGACCACCAGCAGGAGCGTCCACACCGCGAGGTGACCGGCCTTGCCGAGGCCGGCGCCCTTCCAGTCGAAGCGCGGACGCCAGCGGTAGCCCGCCTTCAGCAGGAATGGGATGAGGATGAGCGCTTGCAGCGCCACGCCGAGGGTGGTGCCGATACCGAGGATGGCCACCTGGTCGGGCGTGAGGTTGCCGTCGGCCGCTGCAGCGGTGCCCGCGATCGATAGGAAGAGCAGGAAGGTCGCGATGGCGATGATGTTGTTGAGGATCGGCGCAAACATCGGTGGTCCGAAGACACCGCGTGAGTTGAGGACCTGACCGAAGAGGGCGTAAATCCCGTAGAAGAAGATCTGCGGCAGGCACAGTCGAGCGAAAGCGGACGCGAGTTCGCGCTGCGATTCGCCGTAGGCCGATGTGGCGTAGAGGTCGACCAGGAGTGGTGCGGCGATGACAGCGGCGATTGAGAACAGCAGGAGCACCAGGCCCGCAAGCGTGATGAGTCGATCGGCGTACGCCGCCCCGCTGTCGGAGTCGTCCTTCATATGGCGCACGAGTTGGGGAATGAAGACCGCGTTGAGCGCGCCACCGATGATGAGGACGTAGAGGACGTTGGGCATCGTGTTGCCGAGCGAGTACGCATCGGACACGAGGTAGAAGCCGAGGGCGGCGGTCATCGCGACGTCGCGCAGGACTCCGGTGACGCGGGAGATCACCGTGCCGGTGGCCATGACCGCGCTCGACCCGATGAGGCCGCGGGTGCTTGCGCGCGTCTCCTCCTCGCTCACCGCGGTGTTGTCGGCGGCGACGAGGGCGGTGTCTGTTGGTGGCACCGGTTCGAGGGTGGGCTCGAACTCCTGCTCGGCCGGTCCCTGCGGGCTGCCGACCGCGCCCGGGTCGATGGGTCGGTCGCTCATGCGGGCACCTTGCCCTGTCGGGAGCGCGCCCGTCGGACGATGTCGAAGACGACGAGGATGACGAGGAGTGCCGCCGCGGCGATGGCGAACCACAGCGCCGCGCGCGCATAGGCCGTCGTGCGCAGCTCGACCACGATCGGCTCGCCGTACGCCCGACCCTCGGCGTCGATCAACTGCACGCTGACCGGAAGTGGCTCGCTGCCGACGATGCGGACGTCGACCTCGAGGCTGGCCTTGCGTCCGGGCTCGATCCGGATGTCCGAGACGGGCGCCGCATCGAGCCGTGCTGACGGATTCCCCTGCAGCGAGACGCCGATGACGACCGGCTGGTCGAAGTCATTCGCGACCGTGACCGGCACGAGGCCGCGATCGCCGCTGAGCGTGATCGCCTCGCGCGGCACGACGTACAGCTGACCGATGTCGGCATCGATGGTCTGCTGCGTGACCTCGACAAGTGAGGTGCCGGCCTTGGGGCGCGTGCGCCAGGCACTCGACTCGGCGCGCAGCAGGGCGGCGTTGACGGGTGTCGTGATGGACAGTGGATTAGCGACGACGCCGCGCAGGGAGTCCAGGCTGGTGCCGGCGGTCACGATGCGTTCCATGTAGGCGCCGCCGAGCTCGCGTGACCGCGACTTCTCGTCGTAGGGCGCGACCGTGCGGACCTCGGTGGTGGCAGGAGCGGCCAGGAGCTGGTCCACGGGCACGAGTCTTGTCCACGCGGTACTGCGCAGTGAGGCAAGCAACGCCCGCAGGAGGCGTGGATTGGGATCCCATCGCGTGCTCCCTGCCGCGGCGACGAGCGTGCGTCCGGTCGGGCCACCATCGAGTGCGACGTAGGCCATCTCGGCGAGGAAGCGCTGGCGCGCGGCGAGGATCTGCGACTGGCTGGCCTGCGGCATGGTGAGGGCGGCGAGAAGTCCGCTGTCGAGGATCAGCGCGCGGACCGTGCCCGCTGCTGAGCTGATGTCGGTGTGGCCGGTGGGCGTGTAGCCCGGATCGACGGCCAGGGGCACCGCGCGCTCGCGCACGACGACCGCGCTGACGCCAGCAGAGGCGAGCAGGTCGAGAGCAACGGGGTCGAGGTGGCCGCCCGCGGGCCAGGCAATGGTGCCGTTGGCGTCGCGGCCCACTTCCTCGCGCACGAGCGGTCCGGCGCTGGTGGCGGCACGGGTGACATCGCTGTCGAGTCCGGCGCGCGCGACAGCATCGGCATCGATGTCGGCGTAGGGCAGCGCGAGGAGAGGACGCACGCGTGCGTTGTCGCGTGAACCGTCGGCCTCGCGGGGACCCAGCGTGGCGCGCATGCGCTCCTGCCAGTCGGCTGCCGCCTGCGCGGCGGTGCCCGGACGGATCTCGCCGCCCTTCTCCACCAGGTAGCCGTCGGACATGTCGTCGACGACCTGCAGCAGCTGCGGATCCACCACCCATGACACACCCGGCGACGTCGTGCCGACGTCGAGGATGGCGTGCAGGCGTCCACCGTCGGATATCTCGCGCGGGATGAGATCGCCCTGGAGCACGCCGTCGGGGGCCTGACCGGGCCACGTGGCCATCGGCCACAGCCAGGTGATGCCGATGGGTGCGATGTCGGCAGGCACATAGGGAATGAGCACCTGGTCGCTGCCGAGGATGACGAAGCCGGCGGGCCCGGACCCCACCACTTCCGCACCGACCACGTAGACCCCCGGCGTCACGACGGGCAGGTTGACGGTGGGCACGGAGATGCGGAACTCCTCGGTGATGCCCGGGGCTAGCAGATCGGTGACGGCGATCGCCGTGTCGTACAGCGGCACGGAGTCGGGGGGTGCCTCACCGCGTGAGGCCTGTCGGATCGCGCGTCGATCGGCGAGCGGGGATGCCGACAGGGTCAGCCGCACGGACACGGTGGTCAGATCGCTCAGGCCCGTATTGGCTATGCGCCCACTCACCGTCAGTGTGTCGCTTTCGCCCAGTGACACCGGGGAGATACCGGTCAGCGTCACCACGATCGGGTCCTGCTGCGCCTCCTCGGCGTTCACGCCAGGAGCGACGCCGACGACGGCGAGTAGGGCGATGCACGCCCACGCCGCGACGCGCTTCACTCGGCGTCCGCGATCAGATCGGGGAGGCGATCCATGAGACGGCGTTCATCGGCGTAGGCCAGTTGTTCGCGTACGTCGGCCAGCGGGACCCAGGCGACTTCTTCCACCTCGGGGTCCTCATCGGAGAGCGCGCCGCCCACGGCCTCCATGAGAAAGTGGTGCACCGTCTTGTGGATCCGCTTGTTTTCGGCGATGAACCAAAAGTCGATGGTGCCCAGATGCTCGATGATGGCGGCGTCGATGCCGGTCTCTTCCTGCACCTCGCGTAGCGCGGCCTCCTCGGGTGTCTCCCCCGCTTCGAGGTGACCCTTGGGCAGCGACCAGACCAGGCGTCCGCGTCGGTCGAAGCGGGCGATGAGGACGGCGTGCGGGGAGCCCTGGGAGCGATCGATGACCAGGCCGCCCGCGGATGTCTCCTCGACCTTGGGCATGCGGGGGGGACGCGCGGTCGCCTTGCCACGCTTGCCCCGCTTGCGCGGGGCCCGTGCGCCCGATCCGGACTCGCCGGAGGTGGTCCGACCCTCCGCTTCGCGCCCGGCGCCGGGGCTTCGGCCCGGGGTCATGTCCCGAGGATAACCGCGGGGGAGCCCGACCTAGCGGGGCGGCGCAGCGGCCGATGACCCGCCATTCGACCGTAGGCTCATCGCATGTCCCAGGAGCGGTCGACGGCGCCGAGTGCTGTCGTCCTCCTGGAGATCGCCGATCTGCTCGCCCCCCTGAGTGCCAGATTCGCCGACGCCGGTCACGAACTCGCCGTCGTGGGCGGGCCCGTGCGCGACATCCTCAGCGGGCGCGGTACCACCAACGACCTCGACCTGACCACCGACGCCCGGCCCGAGCAGATCGAGGCGCTCGCGTCGGGCTGGGCCGATCACGTCTGGGACGTCGGGGTGCGCTTCGGCACGGTGGGCGCACGCAAGGGCAACCACCACCTGGAGATCACGACGTACCGGTCGGAGTCCTACGACCCCGCCTCGCGCAAGCCCGAGGTGACGTTCGGTGACTCCCTCGCGGGCGACCTCGGTCGCCGCGACTTCACCGTCAATGCGATGGCGGTGCGTCTACCGAGCCTGGAGTTCGTCGATCTGCACGACGGCATGCGCGATCTGTCCGAGGGCGTGCTGCGGACGCCGGGCACACCGGAGGAATCGTTCACCGATGATCCGCTGCGCATGATGCGTGCCGCGCGTTTCGTCTCCCAGTTGGGCTTCAGCATCGCTCCTGAGGTGCTGCAGGCGATGACCGCGATGGCGGAGCGGCTCGAGATCGTCTCTGCTGAGCGGATCCGCGACGAACTCTCGAAGCTGTTGCTGGGCGCCTATCCTCGTCGCGGACTCGAGGTCCTCGTGCAGACCGGTCTTGCGCCCTACGTCGTTCCCGAACTCCCCGCGCTGCAACTCGAGGTCGACGAGCACCATCGGCACAAGGACGTCTACCAGCACTCGCTCACGGTGATGGAGCAGGCGATCGACCTCGAGACCACCCACGAGCCCGTGAGCGAACCCGATCTGGTGCTGCGTCTCGCGGCGCTCCTGCACGACATCGGCAAGCCGAAGACCCGCAAGTTCGAGACTGATGGCGGCGTCTCCTTTCACCACCATGAGGTCGTCGGAGCTCGCATGGTGAAGAAGCGGCTCACCGCCCTGCGATTCCCCAATGACGTGGTCGATGAGGTCGCCAAGCTGACCGAGCTCCATCTGCGCTTCCACGGCTACGGCACCGGTGAGTGGACGGATTCGGCGGTACGCCGATACGTGCGCGACGCCGGCGACCAACTCGTGCGCCTGCACAAGCTCACGCGAGCCGACTGCACCACGCGCAATCGCCAGCGGGCCGCCGCCCTGCAGGCCGCCTACAACGGCCTAGAGGAGCGCATCGCGCGGCTGGCCGAAGAGGAGGAGCTCGCGTCGATCCGTCCCGAGCTCGATGGCAATCGGATCATGGAGATCCTGGGGATCCCGCCCGGTCGCGACGTGGGCGTGGCCTACGACTTCCTGCTCGAACTACGCCTCGACCGTGGGCCGCTCGGTGAGGACGAGGCTGAACGGGTGCTGCGCGAGTGGTGGGCTGAGCGTCAGTCCTAGGCGGCGACCGGCACCGGCTGGCGGCGTCCGGCGGCGACCCATACCTGCACGATGGCGAGCAGGATCAGCGCGATGACGCCGGCCCAGATGGTGCGGGCCAGGTCGAGGTTGTTCCCGATCAGCAGGATGAGCGCGAAGATGACGAAGATGGCGGCGCGCACGTAACGCGCGTTGCTGGCGACCCACACGCCAGAGTTGGTGATTGGCCCGGGCGGAATCGTCGTCGCCACCTTGTCGGCCAGGGTGTTGACGCTGGCCCGCAGTTCGACAGCCCAGCGGGCATTGCACAGGTAGAGGCCGATCACGAGCAGGATGAGGCCGAGGGCGATGGTGCTGGCCGCCGCGTCGTAGAGGAACCGCAGCAGCGTCGCCCAGAACACCTCGGAGGCCTTCTCGAAGGGTGTCCCCTGCAGTTGATTAATGAAGGTCGTCTTGCCGATGTTGAGTCCGACGGTGAGCACGATCCCCACCACGGCCACCGCTCCGCCTGTCCACGCAACCATCCGCGGTCGTCGGCGGGCCAGCACGATGGCGACGACGAAGAGGGCGACCACGAACCAGATGAGGTAGGACGCGATCGGCGACGTGAAGGCGTAGATCGTGCGGATCTGCGCCAGCTGGGGCGCCTCGAGCAGGACGATGTACTGGTCCTGCACGGGGATGTTGATGTTGGCGGCCGCACCGAAGCCGCGCTCGACGAGGCCAGCCTTCACCTCGTCGATGACGGCACTGATGTCGAGCACGACCTGGTCGCCCTGGAGCGCGACGGCACCGCCTTCGCGACCCTCGAGGATCGCCATCAGCCCCTCTTGTGCAGCGGTATTGGCGATGGTCCATAGCTGCTGGAACTGCTCGGAGCGAACCAACCGATTGACGACCTCGGAGATGAGCGAGTCGATGGCGCCGGCAATCACCGGGACCAGGCCCTTGAGCGCCGGTGCCCGCTCGATGAGGCCGGCGAAGATCTGCTCGACCAGGGCCTCGGGATCGATCTGCTCCTGGATCTTGGTCGTGATCGTGGTGGCGAGGGCGTCCTGCACTTCCTCGTCGTAGGCCAGCGGCTCCACGGTGGCGAGGTAGGCCTCGGTGTTGGTGACCGTGCGATGGCCCCAGTAGGCCACGATGCCCACCGGCATCAGCGCGAGGGCGAGGATGAAGACGAGGGTGGCGGCGATGGAGCGCACCCGTCCCGAATGCTGGGCGGGAGCGGTCTCGGCCGGAGGCGGTGTCGCGGTATCGGTCACGGGCCGAGCGTAGCCATAGCCCCCTGGGGGATGACCAGGGAAGCGCTATTTCACGCGATGGCGCGAGTACCAGAGGGCATTGAGCGCCAGCAGGATCCCGATGCCGATGAAGACGGCCGGGGCGACGCCGGAGGCCGGGGCGGTGAAGGCGACCACGGTGATGCCGACGACGAGGGCGAGGTTGACCGCGATGTCGAAGATCGAGAAGACGCGCCCGAGATAGTCGTCATCGATCTCGCGCTGCACGAGCGTGTCGGCGGCCACCTTGGCCGCCTGGTTGGCGAAGCCGAGGGAGAGTGCCGCCACCATGAGCGCGGGCATGCTCTTGCCGTAGGCGCCGAGGAACATGCCGAGCGTGACGAACGGTGCCGCCTGTCCGGCGGCGATGACAGTCCACGGCACGTAGCCCATGCGCCGTGTCATGCCCGGAGTGAGGATCGCGCCAACCAGCGCGCCCGCGGCGGCACCGGCGGTCACGAGCGCGAACTGGGCAAGCGCGGTGTCGGGGTCGATCGAGGGATTGAGCGTGTTGCGAATGAGCATGAGGGCGAGCACCGTGAGCGCACCGAGCGAGATGCGTTGGATGGTGACGACCAGCACGGCACGTCCGGCCACGGGATGTCGTACCAACTGCAGGAAGCCGTCGCCGAGGCCGCGCAGGACGCCCGACAGTGAATTGCGGATGGTGTCCTCGTCGGGACCGAGGGTGTCCTTGCCCAGGCGCGAGGCGAGCACTCCGGCCACGAGATAGGACGCCATGGCGCAGCCGAGCACGACGACGCTGCCGGTGTCTCCACCCCCGGCAACTGCGCGAATACCGACACCGAGGACACCGCCGATGGCGGCGAAGATCGTGCCCGTGGTCGGGGTGAGCGCATTTGCCGTGACGAGCAGCGGGCCCTCCACGACGTGCGGGAGCGAGGCGGAAAGGCCCGCCAGTACGAATCGTCCGACGCCGAGCACCACGAGCACGGTGACGCCGAGCGAGAGGCCGTCGTGCCGGTTCCACACCAGCGCCGCGACGCCGATGACGAGCACGGCGCGCAGGAGATTGGCGTAGACGAGGACCTGGCGGCGTCGCCATTCGTCGAGGAAGACGCCGGCAAAGGGACCCACCAGGGAGTAGGGCAGGAAGAGAATCGCGAAGGCCGCGGCCACCGACGTCGCACTGGGCTGGCGCTCCGGCGAGAACAGCACGAACGTGGCGAGCGCTGACTGCAACAGGCCGTCGGCGAACTGGCCGAAGATGCGGACCGAGAAGACGTAGCGGAAGTTGCGAACGGCGAGAACCGAGCGCAGGTTGCCGAGGGCCGCCACGGGCTCACGCTACCTGTTGGCCAAGGGGTTACTACGCCATGTTGAATTCGTCGGGATTAGGCCCGGTACGGCGTCCCGACTCAAGCGTGGCGATCGCGGCCATGTCGGCGTCGTCGAGTTCGAAGTCGAAGACGTCGATGTTTTGCTCGATGCGCGCCGGCGTCACCGACTTCGGCAGCACGATGTTGCCCAGCTGCAGGCTCCAGCGGATCATCACCTGGGCACTCGACTTGCCGTGCTTGGCAGCGATTTCACCGATGACCGAGTCGTCGATGAGCTGACCGGATCCCAGCGGGCTCCAGGCCTCCGTCTTGATGCCGAGGCGAGCGTCGACGTCGCGCAGATGCGTCTGCGGGAGCCACGGGTGGAGCTCGATCTGGTTCATGGCCGGGATCACGCCGGTCTCGTCGATGATCCGGCGCAGGTGCGACTCGTGGAAGTTGGAGACGCCGATCGAGCGGGCGCGTCCTTCCTCGCGCAGGCGGATGAGTGCCTGCCAGGTCTCGAGGTAGAGGTCGCGCGCGGGCGTGGGCCAGTGGACGAGGTAGAGGTCCACCTCGTCGATGCCGAGGAGTCCGACGCTCGTGTCGAAGGCGCGCAGCGTCTGCTCGTATCCCTGGTCGGTGTTCCACACCTTGGTGGTGATGAACACCTCGTCGCGGTCGAGGCCACTGCGCCGCAGGGCTTCGCCGACTCCGCGCTCGTTCTCGTAGACGCAGGCCGTGTCGATGTGGCGGTAGCCGACCTCGAGGGCCTTGACGGTGGCATCGATGACGACGTCGTCGGGCACCTGCCAGACGCCGAATCCGATGACGGGAATGGATCGGCCGTCGTTCATCTGCACGAGCGGGGCGAAGGTCATGGCGACTCCCTCGGTAAGAGGGGGACAGTCTCGCAGGAGTCGCCCACGCCCACCACCCCCCGTACAGTGACGTGGTGCCAGAGCAACTCGCGGACCGCCCGTTGACGCAGCCGCACCCCTCGCGGCTGCCGACGACGCATCCGGCGTACGACGAGATCATCGCCCGGCACGCCGCCGCGATGGAGTCCGGCGAATCCGGCTACGCCGACCCCGTCACCGGCTTTTTCGTGATGACGGCGGCCTGTCATGCGGATCGCGGCTTCTGCTGTGGCAACGGCTGTCGCCACTGCCCCTACGTCACCTGAGTGGCGACCGCGTCAGCGCTCGATGCGCCCGGCGATGAAGTCCTCCACGCGCTCGCGGCACACGTCATCGCCGTACTGCTCGGGCGGTGACTTCATGAAGTACGACGACGCACTCAGCAGCGGACCCGCGACGCCACGGTCAAGGCCGATCTTGGCCGCGCGTACGGCGTCGATGATGACTCCGGCGGAGTTGGGCGAGTCCCAGACCTCGAGTTTGTATTCGAGGTTGAGCGGCACGTCGCCGAACGCCTTGCCCTCCAGGCGCACGAAGGCCCACTTGCGATCATCAAGCCATTCGACGTAGTCGCTCGGCCCGATGTGGACGTTGCGGCTTTCCATGGGCCGATCGATCTGCGAGGTCACGGATTGGGTCTTCGAGATCTTCTTGGACTCCAGGCGATCACGCTCCAGCATGTTCTTGAAGTCCATGTTGCCGCCGACATTGAGCTGGTAGGTGCGCTGCACTTCGACGCCGCGGTCCTCGAAGAGCTTGGTCAGCACGCGGTGGGTGATCGTGGCACCGACCTGTGACTTGATGTCGTCGCCGACGATGGGCAGGCCGGCCGCCGTGAACTTGGCCGCCCACTCAGGGTCACTGGCGATGAAGACCGGCAGTGCGTTGACGAACGCGCATCCGGCGTCGATGGCGCACTGCGCGTAGAACTTGGCAGCGGTCTCCGACCCGACGGGCAGGTAGCAGACGACGACGTCGACACGCGCTTCGCGCAGGGCGGCCACGACATCGACCGCGGGGGCGTCGGACTCGTCGATGGTCTCGCGGTAGTACTTGCCGAGGCCGTCGAGCGTGTGGCCGCGCTGCACCATCACTCCGGTGGGCGGCACATCGCAGATGCGAATCGTGTTGTTCTGGCTGGCGCCGATCGCCTCGCTCAGGTCGTGACCGACCTTCTTGGCATCGACGTCGAACGCGGCGACGAACTGCACGTCGCGGACGTGGTAGTCGCCGAACTGCACGTGCATGAGGCCCGGGACCTGCTGATCGACGGGGGCATCGCGGTAGTAGTGCACGCCCTGCACGAGCGAGGAGGCGCAGTTGCCGACGCCGACGATGGCGACGCGGATGGGTGCCATGGTGTGTCCTTTCGTTGTGCCCGAAGGCGTGGGGAAGAGCCGGGTGCTAGCCGGCGTGTGCGCGCTCGCGATCGAGCAAGTCGGTGAGCCATCGGACCTCGCGTTCGAGCGTCTCGACGCGGTACTGCTGCAGGAGCAGGACATAGGAGTCGGTGCGGTGCTCGGCCTGCTCGATGCGCGTGCGCAGGAGGGCAAGTCGCTCTTCGACACGAGCACGCCGACCCTCGAGGATGCGCAGCCGCACCGGGCGCGGCGTATGCCCGAAGAACGCCATGTGCGTGACGAACATGTCGTCGTTCCAGGCATCGGGGCCCGCGACGCTGGCTAGTTCGGCGAAGTAGTCGGCGCCGGCGTCGGTGAGTTCGTATTCGATGCGCGACCGGCGCGAGCCCAGCCCCTGCCGGGCCGGCGCCGACTCCCGGATGAGTTCGCGGGCCTGGAGCGCGCGCAGGGTGGGGTAGAGCGAGCCGTAGGACACCGCTCGCAGGGGTCCGAGCAGGAGGTCGAGTCGCTTGCGCAGCTCGTAGCCGTGGAGGGGCCCTGAGGAGAGCAGCCCGAGGATGGCGAACTCCAGGTCAGCGGACCGCCGAGTTCCCATGGGACCTCCAGATATATCGCACCGATATGTCGAGTTGACGATAACACCCCCGCCGGAGAGGTGTCGCGCCCAGCCGCGTCCGGCTGGTCCGGATGCGCGACGCACATCGAGGGATCCGGCATCTCGGGCGCGCTGCGACGCCTGAGCATGAAGCGCGTGGTTCGCCTAGGGTGTGCTGCGTGACTCAGCCCCGGTCGTCGTCCGCGCGCGGTTCGCGCGTCGTCGGCCAGTCGGGGCGCCCGAAGCCGGAGAAGGCGGTCCGCGAGGACGTCGCCGATCCGACGGCGCCGCGCCGCGTCGTGCAATACGCGCTGCAGAAGCGGGCGATCCTGCAGGGTCTCTACGGCGGCCAGGTGTTCAACGGATTCGACATCTGCGATGCCGATCCCTACCTCCTGCGCGCGGCGAAGTTCCACGGCGTCGAGACCGGCGATATCTGCCCGGTCTGCCGACTGTCCGACAGCCGCGAGGCCCTCACGCACGTCACCTACATCTACGGCGATCAGCTCGGCCACCTGGCCGGATCCGCCGTCGACCACGACCGCCTGCAGACGCTGCCCTATGAGTTCGGGGAGTTTCGCGTCTACGTCGTCGAGGTCTGCCAGACCTGCCACTGGAACCATCTCGTGACGAGCTACGTGCTCGGCGACGGAGTCCCGCGCAAGGCGCCAGCCAAGCCCCGCGACCTACTCGACTAGGGGCGCCGGAACCCTCTGCCCATGTGGCGCGTCGCACTCGCGGCGCGCCATCACTTCGTCACGGGCCCTGCCGCGTGATCATGGAAGGCCGCTCAGCGAGGGAGGTTCACCGTGGCCGCACAGTCACGCCGTCGCTCGAGCGCGTCCGCGCAGGAGGAACCTCCGCGCAAGAAGCACTGGTTCCGACGGATCTTCCTCACCCTGCTGGCGCTGGGCGTGCTGGGCCTGGGCGCCTTCGCCCTTGCCGTGGTCCTGACGCCGGTCCCCGACCCCAATGAGGTCGCCGCGAGCGAGGCGACCGTCGTGTACTACTCCGACGGAGTCACCGAGATCGGGCGACTCGGCGACTCCACGCGCCGCAGCATTCCCCTCGAGAACGTGCCGATCGACGTGCAGCACGCCGTCCTCGCCGCCGAAGACCGCGACTTCTACAACCACACGGGCTTCTCCCCGGTCGGCATCGGCCGCGCCATCTGGAACAACGTGCGCGGCGGCTCCGTGCAGGGTGGCTCGACGATCACGCAGCAATACGCGAAGAACGCCTACCTCTCATCCGAGCGATCATTCGTACGCAAGGCGCGCGAACTCGTGCTCTCGGTGAAGCTGGAGTCGACCGTCAGCAAGGACCAGATCCTCGGCGATTACCTCAACACCATCTATTTCGGTCGTGGCGCCTACGGCATCGAGGCCGCGTCACTGGCCTACTTCGGCACGTCGGCGGCCAATCTCGACTACAACCAGGGCGCCGTCCTCGCCGCCCTCATCCGTGCCCCCAGCTACTACTCCGATAACCGCAAGGACCTGAGAGCCCGCTGGAAGTGGGTGCTCGACGGCATGGTCGAGTCCGGGTGGCTCACCCCCTCGCAGCGCGCCAAGGCCGAGTTCCCCGAGATCCGCAAACCCGTCAACGCCAACCGCCTCGGCGGCCAGGTCGGCTACCTGCTCGAAGCCGTCAAGTCCGATTTGCGCGAGGTGGGCTACACCGATCAGGAAATCGAGGCCGGTGGCCTGCGCATCGTCACGACCTTCGACAAGGACGCGCAGGCCGCAGCCGAAGCCGCGGTCGCCGAGGTTGGGCCCACTGTCGGTACCGAGGGTTTGCGCATCGGGCTCGCTGCCGTGCGTCCCGGCACCGGCGAGGTCGTCGCGATGTACGGCGGCCCCGACTACGTCACCGACCCGATCAACAACGCCACGCGAGCGTTCGCCCAGGCCGGATCGACGTTCAAGCCGTTCGCGCTGACCGCCGCCGTCGAGCAGGGGATCCCGCTCGACTCGGTGTGGAACGGCGATTCACCGGCCGAGGTCCAGGGCTACAGCGTGCGCAACTACGGCGACACGTCATTCGGCGAGGTGACCTTGACCGAGGCCACCGCGCTATCGGTCAACACCGTCTACGTCACGGTCGAAGACCAGGTCGGCGTCGACAACGTCGCGGATGCGGCGTACCGGCTGGGACTGCCCGTGGATACACCCGGTCAGTCGCCGGAGACCCTCGACCTCACGTTCGTGCTCGGCACCGCATCTCCCTCGGGCATCGCGATGGCGTCGTCGTACGCCACGCTCGCCGCACGCGGGCAGCACACGGGCTGGTCGACGGTCAAGCAGGTCTACGGCACGAATGGCGGCCTGCAATACGAATGGTCACCGGAGATCGATCAGGCCGTCTCGAGCGAAACGGCCGACACCGTGACGAGTGCGCTGCAGTCGGTCATCACCTCGGGCACGGCCACCGGCGCCCTCAACCTTGGCCGGCCAGCCGCGGGCAAGACCGGCACGAGCAATGAAAACAAGTCGATGTGGTTCGTCGGCTACACGCCGCAACTGTCGACCGCCGTGCTCATGGCCAAGGAGGATGACGCCGGCAATCCGATATCCCTGGATGGACTCGAGGGAGGTGCGCCTGCCTACGGTGGCGGCGGCTATCCGGTGGCGATCTGGACGGCGTTCAATCAGGCCGCCCTCGCCAACCTGCCGGTGGAGGACTTCGTCGTTCCCGCACCGACAGTGTCGCCCTCCCCCTCCAGCAGTTCACCGTCGCCGAGCGAATCACCGACGCCCACGCTGACGCCGACCGTCACCCCGACGCCGACGCCGACTCCGACACCCACCCCGTCACCAACCGATTCGCCCACACCGACGGTGTCACCGACGCCGACCCCGGAGCCGACGGTCACGGGAGATCCGCCCTAGTTCGTGGATGGTCTCTGACCGATCGCGCATCGGGTGCCCCGTACCCTGTCTTGACCAACGAAGGGATGCACGTGGCAAATCTCATCTCGGCCCCCATTTGGAAGGACGAGCCTGACAAGCACGACTATCCGGCCGCCGCCAATTTCCTGAGCCTCATCGCTGACGCTGACCTCGTCGCCCATCTAGTCAAGAAACTGAAGAAGGCGCCCATCGTCAGGTACAAGGCCAAGGATCTGCTGCGTGCGTCGAACCAGGCACTACTGCCCCTGGGTGACGCTCACGTGTCGGAGGACCTGGCAAAGATCACCAAGGGCATCAAGCTCTCGCCGGTCCTGCTCGTCCGCGGCAGCATCGAGCTCGGCCTACCGCTCACCATCGCCGACGGCTATCACCGTGTGTGCGCGAGCTACCACTTGGCTGACGACACCGACATCCCCGCGCGCATTGTCGATCTCCCGCAGGTCGGCAAGCAGGTGGCCCATGAGGTCGTGGCGCAGACGGCCAAGAAGCGGACCGGGAAGTAGCGATCGCATGAGCGGGGGCAGCCAGCCCGACTTCATCCTCCCCACCCGGGAGGACCCGGTCGTACGTGCCAGCACGCCGCTCATCGGTGGTCCCATCGGACGTTTCGCACGCATCGGGGGCGGCGGATTCTGGACGCCCATCCGCGCGCTCATCCTGCTGGCAACCCTCGCCTACATGCTCGGTGCACTCATCGACTTCCCGTGCATGGCCGGCGGCTGGGTGTCGCCCGACAACTACGAGCACCTGTGTTACTCCGACATCCCACCGCTCTACGGCGGTCGCGGGTTCGCCGAGGGCTACTTCCCCTATCTGCAGGTGCCGCCCAACGGCGAGATCCTCGAATACCCCGTGCTCACGGGTGTGTTCATGCAGGTCTCCGCCTGGATCACCAAGCTCATCATCGTCATCGCCCCCGAAGCCGCGCCCTCGCTGACGTTCTTCGTCATCAACGCCATCCTGCTCTTCCCGTTCTTCCTGATGGCAGTGGTGTGCGGCGCCAAGATCGTCAAGGCCCGCCCGTGGGACGCGGCGATGATCGCGCTGGCCCCCACGATCATCCTGGCCGGCCTCATCAACTGGGACTTCATCCCTATCGGCCTAGTGATGTGGTCGCTGCTGCTGTGGTCACGACGCCTGGAGTTCTGGGCGGGCATCGTGCTGGGCCTCGCGATCGCCGCGAAGTTCTACCCGCTCATCATGCTCGGACCGTTCCTGCTGCTCTGTCTGCGCGCGGGCCGCATGCGCGAGTTCGGCAAACTGCTCGGCGGCACCGTGCTCGCCTGGCTCGTCGTCAACATTCCCTTCATCATCGGCAACTTCGACGGCTGGGTGCACTTCTACGAATTCAGTCGCGAGCGCGGCCAGGACTGGGGCTCCATCTGGTACGCGATCACCCTGTGGGGCCTGCCCCAGATTCCGCCCGACATGCTCAATTACGTCGCCACCGGCTCGTTCCTGCTGCTGTGCGCAGGTGTCGGCGCACTCATCCTCTTCGCCCCGAAGCGACCGCGCCTGATCCCCATGCTTTTCCTGGTTGTCGCGGCGTTTGCGGTGACCAACAAGGTGTACTCGCCGCAGTACGTCATGTGGCTGGTGCCGCTGGCCGCCCTAGCGCGCCCCAAGTGGCGTGACTTCCTCATCTGGCAGGCCGCCGAGATCACGTACTTCATCGCTATCTGGTGGTATCTCGCCGGCTACGGCATCGCCGACGCCAAGGGCATGACGCCGCAGTGGTACGCCTTCTTCACCTTCGTGCACGTGCTCGGCACCGCATGGTTCGCCGGTCTCCTCGTGCGCGATGCACTGGTGCCCGACGACGACATCGTGCGCAATGACGGCGTACCGGCTGATGAAGACGACCCTGCGGGCGGGTGTCTCAACGATGCGCCCGATGTGCTGCCGTGGCTGAAGAAGCGCGAGCAGCTCGTCGACGCTTAGACGTCGATATCGACGACGACGGGGGCGTGATCGCTCGGGCCCTTGCCCTTGCGTGCCTCCCGGTCGACGTAGGCATCGCGCACGCGGCCGGCAAAGGCGGCATTCGCGTACACGAGATCGATGCGCATGCCCATGCCCTTGTGAAACGCGCCGTCGCGGTAGTCCCAGAACGTGTAGGGCTCGCCCTTGAGCGCCCTCGGCATGACGTCGGACAGTCCGGCGGCGCGCAGGTCGGCGAGCGCTGCACGCTCCGGCGGCGTCACGTGGGTCGACTCGGCGAAGAGCGAGATGTCCCACACATCGGTGTCCTCGGGCGCCACGTTGAAGTCGCCGATGACCGCATAGGGCAGGTCGGGCGCGGCGGCCATCTCACCGACGACGGTGTCGCGAAGCACACTCAGCCAGTCGAGCTTGTAGTGGTAGTGGTCGTGCCCGGGCTCGCGACCGTTGGGCACGTAGACGCTCCAGATGCGCACGCCGTCGCAGGTCGCGCCGATCGCGCGCGGTTCGACCGACCCGTCGTAGGCCGGCTGCCCCGGCAGGTCGCGCACGACATCGGCCAGGCCGACACGCGACAGGAGTGCGACGCCATTCCAGCGTCCGTCGCCGTGCGCGGCCACCTCGTAGCCGAGTGCCTGCACCGGCATCTCGGGAAAGTCCGTCGACGTGCACTTGAGTTCCTGCAGCGCGACCACGTCAGGCTGGGCGATCTCCAGCCATTCGACGAGCCGCTCGATGCGGGACTTGACTGAATTGACGTTCCACGTGGCGATGCGCACCCACGCAGGCTAACCCGCAGCTAGCTGGCCGTGGGCTCCGGCGTCGGCGTCGGTGGCGGAGTGGGCTCCGGCGTCGGTGTCGGGGTGGGTGTCGGCGTGGGCTCGGGCGTGATCGCAACGATGAGCGTCACGACCGTGCCCTTGTCGGCCACCGTGCCGGCCGGCGGATCCTGCTCGAGGACCACGCCATTGGGCACGGTCTCGGACTCCTCGTACACGACGTTGACCTGCAGACCGGCGGCGGAGAGCGCGCCTCGGGCGACGCCTTCCTCCTGGCCGACCACCGAGGGCACCTGCAACTTGCCGCTCGAGACGACGATGTTGACCTTCGTGCCGACGTCGACCGACGACCCCTCAGCGGGATCCTGTGACAGCACGTAGCCCGCCGGTTGGGTGCCGTCCTGCTCGGTGACGCTGCCGAGGATGAGTTTGGCGTCGCCGAGGGCGACCTCCGCGTCAGCCACCGATGTCAGGCCGACGAGCGGCGGCACGGTCGTCTTCTCCTTGCCCGCGCTGACGTTGACGTTGACGGCCTGCCCCTGCTCCAACTGCTCGCCGGGCGTGGGCTGCTGGCCGATGATCGTGTCGACCGGCTTCTCGGACACCTCGGGTGTCTGCGAGCCCAGCACCAGGCCCTGGCGTTCGAGCACCGACTCGGCCTGCTTGATGGTCAGCCCGCTGAGGTCAGGCACGGAGACGGTGTTGGCCGTCGTGCGGTTGAGCACGAGTGCGGCCCCGAGGATCGCGAGGCCGATGAGTGCGAGCACGCCGATGGTGAGTGCCGCGACGAACCCGGCGCCACGCTGCGCGCGACGGCCCGAGACGGGCGCGGTGTCGACGGCGTAGACCTCGGTGGGATTGACAACGTCGAGTCGTTGCGTGGGGTCACCGGTCACCATCGGAACGGCGGCCGTGAGCTGTGCACTCGTGGGAGCACCCATGACGGCGCGCTCGACATCGGCGCGGAACTCAGCGGCAGTCTGGTAGCGATCGTCGGGGCTCTTGGCGAGGGACCGCATGACCACGGCATCGACCTCGAGTGGCACCTCGGGATCGACCTGCGACGGCGGCACCGCCTGCTCGCTCACGTGCTGATAGGCGATCGACACCGGTGAATCGCCCGTGAACGGCGGCTTGCCGGTGAGGAGTTCGTAGAGCAGGACGCCGCTGGAGTAGAGATCGCTGCGCGCATCGACCACTTCACCGCGGGCCTGCTCGGGTGAGAGGTATTGCGCGGTGCCCATGACGGTCTGCGCGGAGGTCATCGTGTGACCTGAGTCGTTCATCGCGCGAGCGATGCCGAAGTCCATGACCTTGACGTCGCCGGTGCGGGTGAGCATGACATTGGCCGGCTTGATGTCGCGGTGGACGATGCCGTGGCGGTGCGCGTAGTCGAGTGCGCTGAGGGTGCCGGCCGTGATCTCCAGCGAACGCTCGGGCAGCAGCCGGCGTCCGCTCGACAGGATCTGCCGAAGGGTCATGCCATCGACGAACTCCATGACGATGTAGGGCACGATCGTCGACTCGGTGCCGTCGATGTAGACGTCTTCGCCGGTGTCGTAGACCGCCACGATGTTGGGGTGGTTGAGCGACGCGGCCGACTGGGCCTCGCGGCGGAAGCGCGCCTGGAAGGCGGGGTCGCGCGCGAGGTCGGGGCGCAGGATCTTGATGGCCACCCGACGACCCAGGCGCACGTCACGTGCCTCCCAGACCTCGGCCATGCCACCGCGGCCGATGACGGCAACGAGCTCGTAGCGGTCGCCGAGCATGCGACCAGCTCCGGGTTCTTGCGTCACGCCTGCCTCCTGCCGGAGCCCGTCGGGGCCCCCGTTGTGGACGCTCCAGTGTCGCAGCCCGTTCCGGGGCGTTGCCTGGCCGCCGGTACGTGTCGGCTCACCGCAGCCCTGCCTGGAGCATGGCGCGCGCAATGGGGCCGGCGATCGCTCCGCCGCTGAGTTCGGCCTGGCCGCCGGCCTCCACGACGACGGCCACCGCGATACGGGGGTTGGTCGCGGGTGCCATGGCCACCATCCACGACACGGGTGCGCCATCGCGGCCGGTCTGCGCCGTACCGGTCTTCGCGCCGACGGGCACGGGGTTGCCGTCGCCGTCGGTGATGCCCTGCAGGATGCCCGCGGTGCCGTAGTCGACGACCGCGAGCATCATCTCCTGCAATTGCGCAGCGTCCACCGGGCTCATGGCGGTGCGAAATGCCCGCGGGTCGGCGGTGCGCAGGATGCGCAGATCGGGGCCGCGGATCTCCTGCACGAGATAGGGCTCCATGACCACGCCGTTGTTGCCGATGCCCGCGGCCACCATCGCCATCTGCATCGCCGTGGCGCGCACATCGAACTGTCCGATCGCGCTGATGGCGGTCTGCGGCTCATCGGGGTTGTCGGGGAAGCGTGAGGTCGACGCACGCAGCGGCGTCTCGAACGCCGTGTCGAAGCCGAAGAGCTCGGACTGCGCGCGCAGTGCGTCGGCACCGAGTTCGTTGCCGAGCCAGGCGAAGGCGGTGTTGCAGGAGTAGGCCAGCGCATCCTTGAGGGTGATCTCCCCGTTGGGGCCGCACTCCTCCTTCGTCCAGTTGCTCAGGGTCTTGTTGGTCAGCGGCAGGTCGTATTCGGCCGGGCCCGGCAGCACCGAGTCCATGGTGAAGCGGCCCGATGACAGGGCCGCGGCCGCCGTCACCAGCTTGAACGTCGACCCGGGCGGGTTGAGCGCGACGATCGGACGGTTGATCAGTGGCTGCGCGGGATCGTTAATGAGCTCGTCGTAGTACTCACGGATCGATTGCGGATCGTGCGAGGACAGCACATTGGGATCGAACGACGGTGACTGCACCTGGGCGAGGATGCGTCCAGTGGAGGGTTCGATGGCGAAGGCCGCGCCCTGATAGCCGGCCAGGCCGTTCCATGCGGCGTCCTGCACGGCAGCGTCGATCGTCGTCGTGACGGCTCCACCGCGTGGCTGTCGACCCGCGATCAGTTGCTGCAGGCGATCGACGAAGAACAGGTCGGACGAGCCGGAGAGCACGCCGTTTTCGGTGCGCTCGAGGCCGGTAGCGCCGTAGACGATCGAGTAGAAGCCGGTGACCGAGGCGTATTCCTCGCCCGAGGGATAGACGCGTAGCCACTTCAGCGCACCCTTGGTGGCCTCCGACAGGGCGATGGCCTCCGGTCCGGTGAGGATCGGGCCGCGCTCGCGGCCGTATTCCTCGAGCAGCACGCGCTGGTTGTCGGCACGTGCCCGGTAGTCGTCGGAACGGAAGACCTGGATGAACGTGACATTGGCGAGCAGGGCCACCAACAGGATCATCAGCACGATGCTGATGCGGCGGATCGAGCGCGTCATCGCTTCATCACCTGCGTCGCCGCCGTGTCAGCGTTGGCCGGTGCAGCGGCGGGGCGTCGCGCACGGTGGGAGATCACGAGCAGGATCGCGATGATGACCCAGTTGGCGACGAGTGACGAGCCGCCGTACGACAGGAAGGGGGTCGTGAGACCGGTGAGGGGGATCAGCCGCGTGACGCCGCCCACGATGACGAACACCTGGATGGCGAACGTGATGGACAAGCCGGCCGCGAGGAGCTGACCGAAGGGATCGCGCACGGTGACGGCGGTGCGCAGGCCGCGCTCGATGAGCACGGCGTAGAGCAGCAGGATCGCGAACACCCCGGTGAGGCCGAGTTCCTCGCCGAGTCCGGCCAGGATGAAGTCGGTGTTGGCGAAGGGCACGAGGTCGGGGTAGCCGCGCCCGAGTCCGGTGCCGAAGAGTCCGCCGTTGGAGAAGCCGTAGAGCGACTGGACGATCTGGTAGCCGCCGGTGTCGGCGTAGGCAAACGGATCGAGCCACACCTGCACGCGGGTGCGCACGTGTCCGAAGAGCAGGTAGGCCCCAACCGCGCCGATCGCGAAGAGTCCCGCGCCGAGAACGAGCCAGGACACGCGCTGGGTGGCGATGTAGAGCATCGCGACGAAGAGTCCGAAGAACAGCAGTGACGTGCCGAGGTCGCGCTCGAAGATGAGGACGCCGAGCGAGACGGCCCAGACGATGAGGATGGGCCCGAAGTCACGGGCGCGCGGGAACCCGATGCCGAGCACCTTCGTGCGGACGAGCGCCAGGGAATCGCGCGTCACCACGAGATAGCCCGCGAAGAAGATGGTGAGGAAGATCTTCGCGGCCTCGGCAGGCTGGAACGTGAGCCCGCCGATCCGCACCCACAGGGTGGCGCCGTTGACGGTTGCGCCGATGACGGGTGCGAGGGGGAGCAGCAGCAGGATCACGCCGATCAGCCCGGCCGTGTAGGTGTAGCGCTGCAGCACCCGATGATCGCGCAGCACGATGAGCACGAGGATGAACAGCGTGGCGGCGACGGCGTACCACGTGAGCTGGTTGTAGACGTCGGGCGTCGGAATGGGGTTGTCGTTGCGCTCGGCTCGCTGAGCGGCCGCGACATCGAGCCGGTAGATCATGACGAGGCCGAGGATCGTCAGCAGCGTGGCGATCGGGAGCATGAAGGGATCGGCGTAGGGCACGCGCCAGCGCACGATGATGTGCGTGGTCAGCGCGATCACTCCCACGACACCGGCGGTGATCCAGAAGCGTGGATGCACCCCTTCACCCGTAGACCACGCGACCTGCAGCGTGCCAAGCACGCCGAGCCCCCACGCCACGATGATGAGGAAGAGCTCGAGATTGCGGCGCTGGGGTTGCACGGTCGCCGCGCGCGCGGCGGTGCTCACGGCGTCACCGTGACGACGGGGCACCCGGCCGGCGTGGGGATGACGGCGCACGCGGCTGCCCGCAAGCGCAGGTCGTTGACGATGCGCTGCGCGTCGGCCTCGTTGTCGGCCACGATGCCGTCGGCGACCAGCCCCGCATCGAACACGGGAAGGACGCCGACGGTGAGGTCGGATACCTGCACGGTGGTCTGCATGGGAACGCCGAGCACGGTGCCGGAGACGCCGCGATAGATCGTGACGTAGCCATTGGACTGGCCGACGTACCACTGGGCGCGCACCCACAGCGCGGTGGTGAGCGACACCGCCGCGACCGTCAGGAGCACGGCGGCAACAACGATGGCGACGATCTTCCAGATGCGGCGACGACCGGGGGATGCATCGCCTCGGCCGCGCGGCGCGGCGGCGTTGATCCTGGGCATCTCCGATGTTGGTGGGCCGTCGACGCGCGCGGGACGGTCGGGGGCATCGGGGTCGACCTGCGCGTCCTTCGGGAAGTGCACGCGCGGCAGCCGGGCGCGTACGCGCGGCTCCCCCGCAGCACCGACCACGACGGGTTCGCCAGCCGAGAGATCGGCGAGTTGCTGTCCGTCGACCTCGAGCACGTCGGCCACGACCACGGTGACGTTGTCGGGTGCCCCGCGCGCCAGCGCGAGATCGACCAGGGCGATGACGGTGGCGGTGGGCTCGGAGGTGCCCAGGATCGTGCGGAGTTCGTCGTCACCGACGACGCCGGTGAGCCCATCACTGCACAGCAGGAATCGATCACCCGAGCGTGCCTCGATGACCGACAGGTCGGGATCGGCGGGCTGGAGTCCGTCGATCGCGCGCATGATGAGCGAGCGACGCGGGTGCACGGCCGCTTCGTCTTCACTGATGCGGCCAGCGTCGATGAGCGTCTGCACGTAGGTGTGGTCGTGGGTGATGCGCGTGAGGTCGCCCGCGCGCAGCAGGTAGCCGCGGGAGTCACCGACGTGGACGACGGCGACGCGGGCGGTGCTGCCCTCGTCGATGAAGGACATTGCGGTGGCGGTGGTGCCCATGCCCACGAGGTCGGGGTTGTCGATGACGACCTGCCCGATGCTGACGCCGGCGGCGTGCACGCCCGCGGCGAGCGAGGCGAGGGTCTCTCCCGGATCGCCGTCGCCATCGACGACATCGGCCAGGGTGGCGACGGCAGTGGCGCTGGCGAGCTCGCCGGCCGCGTGCCCACCCATGCCATCGGCGACGACGAGCAGTCGCGGGCTGGCGTATCCGGAGTCCTCGTTCTCGCGGCGAACCATGCCGACATCGGAGCGCGCGGCGTAGCGCAGGGCGAGGGCCATGGCTACTTCTGCAATTGCATGGTCGTGCGCCCCACACGCAAGGGCGTACCGGGCGTCAGGGCGGTGGGCTGCGTGATGCGCGTGCGTTCGATCCAGGTCCCGTTGGTGGACCCGAGGTCTTCGACGATCCATCCGCCATCACTGGGGTAGATACGCGCGTGCCTGCTGGAGGCGTAGTCGTCGTCGATGACGATCGTGGAGTCGGGTGCGCGGCCGATGGTGATCTGCGCGGTGCCGAGCGGGATGACGGTATTGGCCAGCGGTCCGTCGATGACGACCAGCGAGGGGCCGGTGCCCGACGTCTTCTTCTTCGCCTTCACCGGCTTGGGGGGCTTGGGCGGCTTTGCCGGCTTCGGCGGTTTGGCCGGCCGATTGGAGGCCGGTCGCGCCTCACGCGGCTGGAGCAGATCGCGGCGCAGAGCCACCACGGTGATGATGACGAAGAGCCAGAGCGCACCGAGGAACGCCAGCCGCAGCAGCGTGAGGGCGAACTCGGTCATCACCCGGTCCGGAAGACCAGGGTGGTCGTGCCGACCGTGATGGTGCTGCCGTCCATGAGGGCGGCCTGCGCCACCCGTGAGCCATCGATGGTCGTGCCGTTGGTGGAGTTGAGGTCGCGTGCGATCGCGGGTTGCCCGAGCACGATTTCGCAGTGCAGTCGCGAGACGCCCGGGTCTTCGACGCGAATGTCGGCGTCGGTGCCGCGACCGATGCGGCTGACGGCGCGCACGAGCGGGTACGCCGTACCCGCGACATCGAGGTAGGGCTGGCCGGGCACGGCACCCGATGCCGCAGCGGAGACCACGGCGGCGCGCGCCTCGGAGTGGACGCGGAAGATGCCGGTCTCGAGCGACTCGTCGCGGTCGAGGCGGACCTCGGCCGGACCGATGAGCGCGTAGGACTGCTCGGCGGCGTACTCGGTGACCACCGTGGCGAGCTCGGTCTGCAGCGGCTCGCGGTAGACGCTGAGGCGGTCGGAGTCGTGGGGCGACAGGTCGATGGTGAAGACGTTGGGCACGACCGTGCGGCCGCGGGCGACGATGGCGGCCCGGTCGTCCATTTCCTTCTGGAGGGCCGCGGCCAACTCGACGGGCTGCACCTCGGACTTGAAGGCGCGGGCGAAGGCGCCATTCACCATGCGGTCGAGGCGGTCTTCGAAGCGATCCAGCAGGCCCACCTAGGAATGGTACGTCGCGGGGGACCTCATAAGTCCTAGCGACTGCCCCACACGCGTGGGAAGAATCCGCCCACGTGGTCGGCGTAGTCGTACCAGGCAACGCCGTGGCGCTCGGCCAGGAGGCGGTCCTCCCAGAAGGCCTTGGCGAGGAAGAAGCCAAAAAGCGCGAACCACACGATGACCTGCCAGATGGATCCGACCGCCAGCGTGAAGCCGAGGGCCGCAATGAGCAGGCCGACGTAGATGGGATGTCGAACCACGCTGTAGACGCCGCGGGTGCGCAGTCCCGCGCCCTCGACGGGAATCGGCGTGGGCGTGAGTGCGCGACCAAGTGAGATGAAGGAGATGAAGAGCAGGCCGAGCCCGGCGATCATGAGCAGCAGCCCGAAGACATCGAGCGCGTCGAGCGGCCAGTTGAGCGGCCGACGCCAGGGCAGCAGGATGAGCGCGAGCAGCAGGACTGCCTGCACGGCGACCAGGAGCCATCCCAGCTGGGCAGGCTCGAGCCCCCCGCGGGATAGATCCTTCTGCGGAGTGGGTTCCACTCCCTGGTCGTTGCTCACGCGGCGATTGTCCCCCGCGCGAGGGACAGCGTGCCCCGGTGGGCGGGCAATCCCCCGACAGATCCCAGGTTCAGGCCCTGCTCGCCGAATCGAGATAGCCGAGATCCGCTTCGGTCAGACGCAGGTGTACGGCGTCCAGTACCTCGCCGAGCTGGGTCAGTGAGGTCACGCTCGCGATGGGCGCCGCCACCGTGGGCTGATGCATGAGCCAGGCCAGGGCGACCTCGCTATTGGAGGCGCCGTGCTCGGCGGCCACGTCATCGAGTGCGCCCAGGATGCGCCAGCCGCGGTCATGCGCGTAGTCGCTGACGCGCGCCGAGCGTGGCCCGTCGCCGATGTCCTCCATGCTGCGGTACTTGCCCGTGAGGAAGCCGGCACCGAGCGGGAAGTAGGGCAGGCACGACAGGCCCTCGCGCTCGCACAGGTCGCGCATCGCGCCCTCGTATTCGTTGCGGACGACGAGGTTGTAATGCGGCTGCAGTGCGACGAAACGGGGAAGACCCATCGCATCGGAGATCGCCAGCGCCTCCGCGAGGCGTTCGGGCGAGTAGTTGGATGCGGCGATGTAGCGGACCTTGCCCTCGTCGACCAACTCCCCGAGTGCGCCGAGGGTTTCCTCGAGCGGAGTATCGAGGTCGTCGGAATGGCAGTAGTAGAGGTCGATGTAGTCGGTGCGCAGGCGTCGCAGGGATTCCGCGCAGCCCTGGCGGATCGTGTCGCGCGACAGTCCCCACATGCTGGGTAGGCGGCCGACCTTGGTCGCGATGACCATCGACCCGCGATTGCCCCGCGCCTCCATCCAGGCGCCGATGATCTCCTCGGACTCGCCTCCGACATGTCCCGGTGCCCAGGACGAGTAGGCGTCCGCCGTGTCGATGAAGTTGCCGCGCATGTGCGCGTACGCATCCAGGATGTCGAACGACGTCGCGCGATCGGCGGTCCAGCCGAAGACGTTGCCGCCCAGGCAGATCGGGAAGACGTCGAGGTCGGAGCTGCCGATGCGGTTCATGCCCTGAACCTATGGGGCTAAGGCGCGGTTGGGGTGGGGGCGGTGGTGCCTGTACCCTTCTAAGGCCCTGCCAGCAGGGCAACGCGCGAGTGGCGGAATAGGCAGACGCGCACGGTTCAGGTCCGTGTGCCCGAAAGGGTGTGGGGGTTCAACTCCCCCCTCGCGCACCCAG
>NBNH01000082.1 GCA_004379115.1 Actinomycetales bacterium mxb001 | reverse complement strand
ACGCCATCGGGATAGGCCACGATGAAGCCGTTAGCCGTTGCCAGGCCGTCGAAGCCGCTGTTGGTCTCGAACTGAACGCCGCTCCCCAGACCACCGTGCAGGGCGAGCAGCAAGGGCGCTCGACCGGTCAGCCCCGCGGGCACAAAGAGTCGATAGCTGCGCTCGAGGCCATCCGGGGTGCGCAGCGTGTGCTCGGTGACCGTGCCCATCGCCGCTGTCGCGGGCCTAGTGCCGGCGTAGAGGTTCAGTGGCTTGGTCGGAATGGGCGCGGCTAGTGCAGGTCCCGTGGCCGTAGCCGTCATGGCGGCGAGGACCGCGGCAGCGACGACGAGGCGATTCACCCGTGCAGTGTCGCAAGCCGCGACGCGCGATGCGAGGCGCGCTGGGGTCCGGGCACTGCTCTCGATGCGAGATTAGCATCAAGATGCACAGTAATGATGTTAAGATGCGCTATGCGCACGACAGTCACGATCGACGACACCGTGTACGCCGATGCCAAGGTGCATGCCGCGCGGTCGGGCAGGGCGGTCGGCTCGATCATCGAAGACGCGCTGCGCGAATACCTCGATCGCGCAATGAACGCGCCCGCGTCGAATGTTGCGGAGTTGCCCACCATGCGGTCCGGGGGCGTCCGGCCCGGCATCGACCTCAACGACATGTCCGCCGTCTACGAAGTGATGGACGAGGGCCAGGGCCTCGATGCTCTCCGTTGACGTCAACGTCCTCGTCTACGCCTTCGACGCTGACTCACCGCACCACACACGCGCACGTCAGGTGCTGCACGACAGTGCCGTGACCCGCGAGCCCCTGGTCCTATTTCCCGCGGTGATCACCGGCTTCCTGCGCGTGGTCACCGACCGACGGATCCTTACCCAGCCCGCCGATCCCGCAGAAGCGCTCGCCTTCCTTGGTGGTGTCGTGAACTGGCCCCACGCGCGGGTGATCGACATAGGACCACGATGGTGGGACGCCTTTGCCGCTCTAGCCGAGGAGCACGCGCCGAGGGGCGCTGAAGTGAGCGACGTTTCACTCGCAGCGATGGCCATGGAACGCGGCGTCACCTGGGTGTCCTTCGACCGCGGCTTTGCGCGATTTCGCGGCCTGGACTGGGTGAATCCCGCCGAGAATGCCCCGGCACCGTAAGGGCACTGGGTGCGCGAGGGGGGAGTTGAACCCCCACACCCTTTCGGGCACACGGACCTGAACCGTGCGCGTCTGCCTATTCCGCCACTCGCGCGTTGCCCTGCTGGCAGGGCCTTAGAAGG
>NBNH01000081.1 GCA_004379115.1 Actinomycetales bacterium mxb001 | reverse complement strand
GAGTTGTTTTGATTGCTATTTTTCCCATTTAAAATAATCCTCCACCGACTCCATCATATAAATAAGCAATACTTGCAGGGTATGTCTGATAAATTGTACTACTAACATGGCTAATAATTGTTGTTGCAGTTGATGTTGTAACATTATTTATATATGCATTAACATCTGTGGTTGTAAAGGCTTCTGCTGTTGTTGAAGAACTGGGAAATTCGTAATTAAAAACGACTGTAGAAGTACCTGCTGCAATTCCATCGCTTACACTACCTTTTTCCACCACAATATTATTATCATCAGTTTTGTCAACAACAATAGTTGGAGTATTTCCAGGTGTTAATGGTATTGATACAGAATTTATTCTTACTGTATCTCCTATATTTATAGATGCAAAAGCGTTGTTTGAGGCATTTAGATTAAAGTAATTTACTCCAGTCATATCTGATGGCACATAAGTAGAAGTAATATTAGTTATTGTACAACTACTAACTGAAGTTTGTGCTTTAATTGGTAATACAGTGAAACTTATTGTCATAATATTGTTTATCCGTGCTGATTGTGCAGCTATGCTGGGGCTTGTTTCATTAACAGTTATACTAGTAGCATTAGCGCTCACCGCATTTGCAACGGTAACGGTTGTAACAACATTTAAGTTAGAAATAAAGTCTAGTCGAGTTCCTTTTGGAATTCTACTTGTTACTCCGGTAACTGTTAATGCGGTTCCATTTACTGCTGTGCAAGTAATTGTAAAATTAGAACGAGTATAAGTAATATTATTACCAATGACTCTTAATTGTCTATTTGAGCTACCTGTTGTCAATCTATTTTGTTCCGTGTTCCTATTTTGAAGTTTAAATAAAACTACCCCACTAGCTGGAAGAAATGTTTGAAAATTACTAAAATCAACAGGAGAAACATTTGTGATTGTAATTGTTACAGTGTCATTATTTGTTATTGCTAACTCTTGATTTGGGTGTGCGCCTCCAAGTGATAATTGCGAATTTGCAGTATAATTAGCACTACCTCCATTAAAAATATATCCAAAAGCACCTTGAGCTGGATTGTGAAAATTGTCATCAAGTCCTTGAAAGGGGGAGTTAGTGGTGCCATATAGTCTTATACGCGATTCTTGCGCTATTGCTAATTGAAGATATTCTGAAACTAAATTATTTTCTCCTGGTGGGTGATAGTACCACAATCTATAATTTTGAGATGTTCTGTTAGGATTAAACAATTCACGCATACCAGAAAAAGTTATACCTGTATTAGCCAATCCAGTATGTTTGTTAAAAAAAACTTTCCGTAATTTTGGCAACGCACTTAACTTTGGCGCTCTCAAAGGTAGTCTTCCCACGTGTCCTAACTCTTCTAAATTATGGCTTGTGTGAATTCCTTTTATTGTTGAATCTATTTCACAA
>NBNH01000080.1 GCA_004379115.1 Actinomycetales bacterium mxb001 | reverse complement strand
ATTAGTACTACTATTAAAACTGAATTCTAATGTACCTTGATCTGCATCAGCAACATAGATGAATCCAGTCCAATTTGTATCCCAGTCTGTTGTTAGATTGCGTGCTGGACGCATATCCAAAAATCTGTTAATAGGATCATAAACAGGCTGATTGCTTCCACTATTATTAATCAACGGTTTGTTATTTAAGCTTCTATCTCCCCATGATGATACGTTGTTTCCAGAACTAAAAGTTAAAGTGTTTTGTAATCTAGCATCATAAAACCTATAAAGAGAAGGAATTATAGGTGTTATATCTACTTGTTGAGTTGTTTTGATTGCTATTTTTCCCATTTAAAATAATCCTCCACCGACTCCATCACATAAATAAGCAATACTTGCAGGGTATGGCTGATAAACTGAACTAATAGCATGGCTAATAATTGTTGTTGCGCCAGTATTTGTTGTCACATTGTTAGTGTAATCAGCTGGGTTTGATAATGCTTCGGTTGCACCGCTAGTAAATTCGTAATTAAAAACGACTGTAGAAGTACCTGCTGCAATTCCATCGCTTACACTGCCTTTTTCCACCACAATATTATTAGCATCAATTTTGTCAACAACAATAGTTGGAGTATTTCCAGATGTTAATGGCATTGATACAGAACTTATTCTTACTGTATCTCCTATATTTATAGACGCAAAAGCGTTTGAGGCATTTAGATTAAAGTAACTTACTCCAGTCATATCCGACGGCACGTAAGTACTAGTAATATTTGTTATTACGCAGCTAACTGAACTTTGTTTTTTAATTGGTAATGTGGTAAAGCTAATTGTCATAATACTGTTTATCCGTGCTGATTGTCCACTTATAGTGGGGCTTGTTTCATTAACAGTTATACTAGTAGCATTAGCGCTCACCGCATTTGCAACGGTAATGGTTGTAACAACATTTAAGTTAGAAATAAAGTCTAGCCGAGTTCCTTTTGGAATTCTGCTTGTTACTCCAGAGACTGTTAATGTACTACCAGAAACATTTGAACAAGTAATTGTAAAATTAGAGCGATTATAAGATGGAGATCCGATAAGTCTTAATTGCTGGTTAGAACTTCCCGGTGTAAGTCTAGTACTAGCTTCATCTCTATTTTGACGTTTAAATAAAATCACTCCATTTGCTGGCAAATATTGTTGAAAATTAGAAAAATCAGCAGCAGAAACGTTTGGTATTCTAATTGTTACGCTATCCCCGCTTATTTCCAATTCTTGATTTGGATGCGCACCTCCAATAGACAACTGAGAATATGAAGTGTAATTAAAGTTGCTTCCATTAAATATATAACCAAACCATCCTTGCAATATATTATGATATGCGTATGTTAACGATTGATAACTATAACCAAGTAATTTTATTGCTGATTCTTGTGCTATTGCTAATTCAAAATATTCTGGAACTAAATAACTTTCTCCTGGTGGGTAATAGTACCACAATCTATAATTTTGAGATGTTCTGTTAGGATTAAACAATTCACGCATACCAGAAAAAGTTATACCTGTATTAGCCAATCCAATATGTTTGTTAAAAAAAACTTTTCGTAATTTTGGCAACGCACTTAACTTTGGCGCTCTCAAAGGTAGTCTTCCCACGTGTCCTAACTCTTCTAAATTATGGCTTGTGTGAATTCCTTTTATTGTTGAATCTATTTCACAA
>NBNH01000079.1 GCA_004379115.1 Actinomycetales bacterium mxb001 | reverse complement strand
TCTGTCATTAAGTTAACTGAAACCCCAATAATTGTGGCTAGAATAGCCTTGATTTTTTAATTCTAAAATCATCCTTTCATAGGTATTAGAACAGTCTTGATATTTAGAATGATATTTGCCTCCTGAGTTACGATTCCATAAAATAGAAATTGCATTTTCTTTGCCTATTTTTTGATTTAACAAATATCGTAATGCTAGAAGCTTCTCCTCTGGCGTTAGTCCCCAAATCTCGTTAAATAGTGGCTCTGTCGCATCATTTGAACCAGCCATGTTTTCTGCTATTTTAAGCTTCACCAAAGCAAATATTTTAGAATCAGATTTTAAAAACCCTTGATTTAAAGGCATTTGCCCTAAAGCACTAATAGCTTCACCTGTATCCTCTGCATTAGCTTCACCAGGATAAGAGTGAAGCTCGTCGAGGCTAGCTGGTGAAGCCTCATTTGTTAATACTTTCGTTTCAATATTTGCTAATAATGAATCACAGTCAGAAACATACAATCCTTGTAATCTTTGAAAAGTTCCTCCATCACTAAATATTAAATCTCCTTTTCCCAGTAATTTACTAGAGTCAAATCCATTGGCTTCTGTCCCAAGAATAATTTTACTGTCTTGAGATTGAATTGTTTTTAATGCAATTCTCGCTGTAATATTACTACGTATCAACGGTGTGATTACACTTGCATCAGGACGTTGTGTTGCTAATATTAGGTGTAATCCAGCACTTCTACCTCTCTGTGCAATTTCTGCTAATGCTGAGTTAAATTCATTTTTAAATTCACCAGAAACAAATGCGGAGAACTCATCAAAAAAGATAACTATTCGAGGTATTTTTGCATGGTATTTGTTGTACTCAGATAAATCCTTAGAGCGAGTCTTCCTGAAAAGTTCATAGCGCTCTTGCATCACATTACACAGTTTCCGTAACGTTTCAATAGCCACGTTATTTTCATTGATTAATGTTACTTGTTGATAGTCTTGGAACTTTGTAAATTCAACTAACTTTGGATCTACTAAGTACAACTGGATTGCATCTGATGTAAATCTAGTTAACAAACTACATATAGCAGCTACCATCCATTCGCTTTTTCCTCCTCCTGTGCTTCCAGCAACTAATAAATGTGCTGAAACAGAAGATGATAAATCTACTTCTACTAAATTATTGTTGATATCAACTCCAACTGGAACAGTAAAAGAGCTGCCTAGATATCCGCAGTAATCAAGATATTCACAGAATTTACGTTCTGCATTAGCTTTTGGAATATCAATAGCCACATGTCCTTTTTGAGGAGTAATTAATGGAGCATTTTGATACCCTTGGCTAATTTGCAATGTATCTCCTAACCCAGCAATTTTATTAAATGGCACTTTATGGCTAGGCGATATTTTGATTCTTGTAAAGCTAGGAGACTCTACTTCCTCTAATACAGTTGCTTCAACACCAAGATTTAGTAATGCTTGCTCTAATGGATGAGAAGCTTGTTGTGGCAATGCTAGTGGCTCTACTAAAGTTGCTTCCAAC
>NBNH01000078.1 GCA_004379115.1 Actinomycetales bacterium mxb001 | reverse complement strand
GCCATCTCGGATCGCGGCGGCCAGTGGGAGCGCGGCCTCTCCCGGCCCACCCGGGTTGAACGTGAGAGCGCCGATGCGCTTGGACGACGTCGATCGGTGGATGGCCAGTTCGATCGAAGCGTTGAGCGGATTGGCCAGGTTGTCCCAGTCAAGTGGCACGGTCAGCGTGCCGCACTCGAAGCCCTTGAGTCCGAGGTCCTTCTCGCACGCATGCCAGGTGATCGTGCCGCGTGCCGGTGCGGCGGCAGCGGATGCAGCCGGAGCCGGTGGCGCGGCCGGCGCCGCAGAGGCGGCCACCAGCCCCAGGCCGGCAATGAGGGAGGAGCTGAGGACGAGGGCGAGGGATCGGCGCATCGAACCACCCTGTCAGGTCGCTCAGTCGGTGTCCGCCAAACGGGGATACGGTGACCCGGTGATCAGCCAGGAGCACGAACAGGTCGTCTTCGGCCGCGACCCGCGCACCGGGCTGCGGGCCATGGTCGCCATCCACTCCACCGCGCTGGGGCCGTCACTTGGTGGATGTCGCATGCGCCCGTACGCCGACGAGCAGGCGATGGTGGCCGATGCCCTCCTGCTGTCGAAGGCCATGAGCTACAAGAACGCGCTCGCCGGACTCGATCACGGCGGCGGCAAGGCCGTCATCTGGGGCGATCCCGCCCGCGACAAGTCGCGCGACCTCTTCCTGGCGATGGGTGAGTTCATCGCCACGCTCGGTGGTCGCTACATCACCGCTGGCGATGTCGGTACGACGGTCGCGGACCTCGACGTCATCCACGAGACCAACCCCTGGACGACAGGTCGCTCGCCCGACAAGGGCGGCTCCGGCGACACGGGCATCCTCACCGCCTACGGCATGCAGCAGGCGATGCGCGCGGTGGCCAAGCACGTGTGGGGCAGCGATTCCCTCGAGGGCAAGGTCATCGGCATCTCCGGCGCGGGCAAGGTCGGCGGCCGACTGGCCGTGCACCTGGTCCGCGAGGAGGGCGCGGAGGTCGTGATCACCGACCCGCTGCCCGACATGGTGGCCAAGGTCGTCGAGCAGGTACCGGTCGAGGTCGTGTCGTCCACCGACGAACTCATCTCGCGGCCACTCGACATCTACTCCCCCAATGCCCTGGGTCACGCCCTCACGATGGACGTCGCCCAGCGGCTCGACTGCACGGCCGTGTGCGGCGCAGCGAACAACCAGCTCGCCTCACCGGAGGTCGCGACAGTCCTCGCTGAGCGTGGCATCCTCTACGCACCCGACTACCTCGTGAACTGCGGTGGCGTTGTGCAGGCCGCGGAAGAGATTCCCGGCTTCGACATGGACCGAGCCCGCGGTCGAGTGGCGAAGGTCTACGACACGACGTTGCGGGTGCTCGAACGCGCGCAGGCGGAGGGGATCCTGCCCGAGCAGGCCGCGGCCGAAGAGGCCGAGGAGCGCATGGCCGCGGGATCCGGGGCCTTCCGTCGCTTCTAGCCCTGCGGCCCGCCGGCAGCGGGCACGGTGTTGGTGCCGGTGAAGCAACCGAGCAGGTAGGGGAACTCCTGCGTCACGACGTAGTGGTAGATCCGCTGCATCTTGCCGTTCCACATCACCTTCGACGTGCGCCCATGGCAGGCGTCGAGTGAGGCATTGGTGAGCAGGTTGCCGTTCTTGTCGCGCTCGACGTAGATGCCGAAGCCGTCGAAGGCGTAGCCGAAGAGCACGGCCGAGTTG
>NBNH01000077.1 GCA_004379115.1 Actinomycetales bacterium mxb001 | reverse complement strand
CGCCTCGGGCATGGTGTTGACGCATCCATCGACCACCAGCCCCATGACGTACATGTCGGCCGGGAACGCCGGATCCTTCACGCCCGTGGATGCCCACAGTGGTCGCTGGGGGTGAGCCCCCAGTGCCGCGAGCGCCGCCCAGCGCGGGGACGCCATGGCCTGCTCGTAGACGCCCCAGGCGAGCCGCGCGCTGGCGAGCGCCGCATGCCCTTGGAGTGCGAGCGCCTCCGGCGTGCCGATGGCCTTGAGTTGGGCATCAACTGCGGAGTCCATGCGGCTCACGAAGAATGAAGCGACGGAGTCGATGGACGACAGATCGTGTCCGTGCGAATGTGCGAGCTCGAGACCGGACATCCATGCGTCGAGCACGTCGGAATAGCGTTCGATGCTGAAGATCAGCGTGACGTTGACGCTGATTCCCGAGCCCAGGACCTGGGTGATGGCGGGAAGCCCTTCGCGAGTGGCAGGGATCTTGATCAGCACGTTGTCCCGATCGACCATTCCGTGGAGCAGGCGTGCCTGCAGGACGGTGAGCTCGGTCTCCCGGGCGAGGCGCGGGTCCACCTCGATCGACACGCGTCCGTCGACCCCGTTGGACTCCTTCCACAGGTCGTGGAAGACGTCGCATGCGCTGCGTACGTCGGTCGTCGTGAGGGCGCGTACGGCCTCATCGACATCGGCACCGGCAGCCGCGAGTTCCCGCAGCTGATCGGCGTAGGACGAGGTCTCCCCGGACAGGGCTTTGGCGAAGATGGTCGGATTCGTCGTCACCCCGCGTACCTCGTCGATGTTCATGAGGTGCGCGAGGTCGCCGGATTCGATGCGGTGTCGATCGAGGTCATCGAGCCAGATCGATACGCCCGCCTGCGTGAGCTGTCGAAGGGGCACCGGAGTGCTGCTCGTGGTCATGTTTCTCCTCAGGTTCGATCGAGGCAGGCCCGTGCCGTGTCAGCCACGGCCTGCGCAGTGATACCGAACTTCTCCAGCAGCAGTGCACCGTTGGCGCTGGCCCCGAAGTGGTCGATGCCCACGGTGCCACCGCGATCTCCGACGTAGCGCCACCATCCCAGAGTTGCCCCGGCTTCGACTGATACCCGCACCGGGATATCGGCGGGAATGACCGATCGACGGTAGGAGTCGTCCTGCTCCTCGAACCACTCCAGGCACGGGGCCGAGACCACGCGAGTGGAGACGCCATCGGCCTGGAGGAGGTCGCGAGCCTGGAGGGCCACGCTGACCTCGGAGCCGGTGGCAATGAGGACGACCTGAGCGGTGCCTCCATCGCCCTCCGCGAGAACGTAGGCACCGCGGGCGACGCCTGTCGCAGGCGCGTAGACCGAGCGGTCGAGTGTCGGGAGGGCCTGTCGCGCCAGGATGAGTCCGGTGGGGGTGCCCCGCCGGAGAGTCTCCAGCCAGGCCTGGGCCGTCTCGTTGGCGTCGCAGGGGCGCACGATGGCGAGGCCCGGCAGCGCGCGAAGCGACCAGAGGGTCTCGATGGGTTGGTGCGTGGGCCCATCCTCGCCCAGTGCCACCGAGTCGTGCGTCCATACGTAGACGACGGATGTCTGCATCAGCGCGGCGAGGCGCACGGCGCCGCGCATGTAGTCACTGAAGACAAGGAACGTGCCGCCAAAGGGGCGGGTGAGCCCCTCGAGCGCAATGCCATTGAGGATGGCGCCCATGGCGTGCTCGCGGATCCCGAAATGGAT
>NBNH01000076.1 GCA_004379115.1 Actinomycetales bacterium mxb001 | reverse complement strand
CACCTTCACCGCGTGGGGCAACACCCTCGCCGAGGGCCTCGACCGACCGCGCAGCCTCGGCCACGCTCGCGCGATGGACACCGCCTCCGCCGCATTGACGTCGTACCTGGCGAACCTCCTCACCCAGCGTAGGCGGGCGCCTGAGGACGACCTGCTGTCGACTCTCGCGCAGGTCGAGCTCGACGGCGACACGCTCACCGACCGCGACATCGTGGGTACGGCGTCGTTCATCCTGCTGGCCGGATTCGAGACGACCGTCAACCTGCTGGGGGCGGGCACCCAGGTGCTGATGGAGCACCGCGACCAGTTCGCCGAGGTCTCTGCCAACCACGACCTCATCCCGGCGATGACCGAGGAGGCCCTGCGCTACGTCTCCCCGGTGCAATACACGTTCCGCACCGCCCTAGCGCCCATTGCGTTGCCGGACGGGTCGGTCATGCCGAAGGGCGACACGATCGTTCTCATGCTGGTCGGCGCGAATCGCGACCCGGCCGTGTTCGCCGACCCCAACCGCTTCGACATCCACCGCGAGAATGCGCGACGCCACCTCGCTTTCGGCTTCGGCGTTCACCACTGCCTGGGTGCCGCGTTGGCGCGCATGGAGGCGGAAGTCGCGTGGCGCCATCTGCTCGAGCGCTTCCCTGACACCGATGCCTGGCAGTTCGCGGGTGAGCCGGTGCCGAATCCGGGACGCATGATCCACGGGCTGCGTTCGCTGCCCGTGCGTCTCGGGGCTGCCGTCCCCGCATGACCACGCGCATTAGCTGGGGCCCCATCGGGTTGCTCCAGGTCCCCAACCTGCTGTCGGGCATGTCCAACGGGGTCGTCACCATCGCCGTGCCGTGGCTCGTGCTCGACCGCACCGGATCGGTCGCGGCGGCGGGCTTGGTCGCCGCTATCTCCGCACTTCCCGGCATCCTCGCCGCGCCACTGTCGGGCTGGGCGGTGGATCACTTCGGTCGGCGGATCGTCAGCATCATCTCCGACCTGCTCTCGGCCATCTCGGTTGCAGCGATTCCCATCGTGGCCTTCTTCACCGACCTCACGCTGCCGTGGATCATCGCGCTCGCGATGCTGGGTGCTGTCTTCGATCCGGCCGGGTACACCGCACGCAAGGCGCTCATTCCCGATGTGGCGGAAGCAAGCCACATGAGCGTCACCCGACTCAACGGCATTCACGAGGGCGTGTTCAGCGTGGGCTGGGTCATCGGGCCGCTCGTGGGATCGCTGCTCATCGCCACGCTCGGAGCGGTGTCGGCGTTCTGGGTGCCCTTCGTCCTCTTCCTCAGCTCGGCGCTGCTCATCGTCTTCCTGCACGTCGGCGATGCCGGCCAGGATGCCAAGGCCGCACGCGAAGAGGCCGGCGAGGAGCATCCCAACGCTTGGCAGAACGCCGTCCTGGGCGTCAAGATCATCTGGAACGACCACGCGCTGCGCGCTCTCATCATCGCCGTGACGATTCTCGGCTCGATCTACCTACCGACCGAGGCGGTGCTGCTGCCGGCACATTTCATCGCCATCGATCAGCCGCAGTCCCTGGGCCTCGTGTTGGCCGCATTGTCGGCAGGCACGATCATCGGCGCCTTCGGCTACGGGTGGCTGTCGCAGCGAGTCTCGCGGCTCAACATCGCCCGCGCCGTCCTCGTCGCGACGATCGTCTTCTACCTGCCGATCGCGCTGCTGCCCCCGCTCCCCCTGATGGTGGTCGCGGGCTTCGCGATCGGGCTGGCCTGGGGCCCGATGCAGCCCCTCATGAACACGGTCGTGCAGCGTCGTGTGGAGCCCGATGCCCAGGGCCGTGTCTACGGCATCCAGACGTCCCTCTTCTATGCGTTGCCCCCCGTGTTCATGCTGGCGACGGGCGTGATCGCCGAGCGCACAGGCGTCATGCCCGTGCTCCTTGGCCTGTGGGTCCTCATGACGATCGTGGCCATCGGCGTGCTGATGGTGAAGAGCATCCACGACATCGACGCGTAGGTGCGGCGATGACCCAGGGTGACTAGGCTCCAGCCACCTAACCGTCCGGGAGGCACCGCGTGAAGACCCTGACCGTCCTCGTCGTCGGCTGTTCGGCGCTCGCCATGTCCGCGCTGGCTGCACCATCTGCGATGGCGTCGCACTATCCACTCGACACGATCTCCTCGGGCATGATGTCGGCCGCGCAAGCCGCCACCCTGGGAGTTGCCGCCAACCACACTCGTGACTTCGAGTGGCTGAGTGGCTCCAAGGAGAGCCCAGACCCGATCTGGCTGTGCGACCTCGCTGGTACCACCGAAGTGACAGTGGCCGGTCCGCCCGAGGTCTATTCGCTCAGGTACGCGTCAGGCAAGTCGAAGGTGGAGACAAGCGCAGCGCAGGAACTCGACGACTTCGGCAATGAACAGGACGCGCGCACCGCGATGCGCGCGATTCGCAAGGCCGCCACGAAGTGCTCAGGGACGTTCAAGGTCAAAGACGATCAGGGCTGGACAGTCACGCAGACGCTGATCAACGGCACAGGAACTACGGCAGAGGGCAAGACCTTCGTCTGGGTCAAGACCACGACCACGCAGGCCGATGCGACCACCTCCGTATCCGAGATGGAGTACAACACCTACAGTCGCGCGGGATCCTTTATCCAGACCGTGGAAGTACAGGAGCTGGGTCTGAACGCTCCCAAGATCACCTCGGCGCAGATCAGGACGGTCAACAAGCTCACCGGCACTCTCGGGACCTACTGGATGGGGTGACCGAGATGGCTGAGCAGGAGCAGGAATCCGTCATCCGCGTGCGCGAGGCGCTCGCTGCCGCGGGCGTCTCAGGGCAGGTACGCCGCCTCGATGACTCGGCGCGCACCGCCAAGGAGGCGGCCGACGCGCTCGGCATCGTGCCCGCCCAGATCGCGTCATCGCTGATCTTCATGGCCGACGGCGAGGCCGTGCTGGTCGTCGCGTCCGGCGGCCACCGGGTCGACACCGCCAAGGTGGCGGCCCTCCTCGGCGTCGACGAGGTCGGCAAGGCCACGGCTGACGACGTACGAGCGGCGACGAGCTTCGCGATCGGTGGCGTTGCACCGATCGGCCACCCTGCTCCCCTAAGGACGATCGTCGACACTGACCTCGCGCAGTTCGACGAGGTGTGGGCTGCCGGTGGGCATCCGCACTACGTCTTCCCGACGTCGTTCGATGAGCTCGTGCGCATCACCGGCGGCACCCCCGCCGACGTCGGCGTGTAGCGGCCAAGTCACACCTGGCACGTCCCGGGCGCCGCTCACTCACTTGCTTCCGCAAGGATGTTGCGGAGCTGGAGTGAGAACATTTCGCTGTCTCCGGATGCGCCAAAGTAGGCTTCGTCCAGGGGTTCGATAATGCGCAGGGCGCGGTTGCAAGCGGTTCTTCCTGCTCGGGTCAGCGCGATGACAGCAGCGCGTCGATCCGATGCATCGGAGGACCTCTCGAGGAGGCCCTTGGCAAGCAGATTGCGGGTGGCTGCGGATACGACCATCTTGTCGAGCAACGCGTGGGCGCACACATCCGACTGAGTCACCCGCCCTCGCCTCTCAAGGTCGCCGTAGCAGGCGAGCACAGAGAACTCTGTGGGCGTCAAGTTGAGGGGCGCAAGTGCCCGTCGCTGCATGGCCCTATGGAGGTTCGACACCTTCCACAGGAGGAATCCTGGACTCAGTTCAGCGGCTGAGTGCCGTGTGTCGAAGGAGGGCGTCACGGCGCAGCACTTCCTTGCGCACACTCGGCGAGCGACCGCACAGCAGTGGGGAGTCCCCGCTCGATACCCGAACCGATCAGTCGCCGAAAGACAAAGGTGAGAGGGCCACTCAAGACCACTCGGTGAGTGATCATGGTTCCGCTGGACGTGGGCGTGAGCTCGTGGATGAAGTCGATAGTCGCAAGGGGAAGCCGGCAACGGTCGGTAAACGAGCGGTTGATCGTCACTTCGACGAGGGTGAAGCGAAGGTTCGGTCCACCTTTGGGCCTAATCAAGCCGCTGGACCCCAGCGAGAACGCCCCGTCAAGTGAGGCCTGCACGACATCGGGATCCCACCGCGACCATCCCTCGACATCGCTCCAGAGCGCCCATACCCGTTCGGGCGTCGCGCTCGTCTGCGCGCTTGCCTCAGTCGTCCACTCCATGCCATTCCTCCGAGATGTAGTAAGCATACTTACTACTTTAGCTCAGGATGCCGTCGGTAGGGACACAAATGCGCACTCATCGGGTGCAGAAACACGAGGCGGCGTCGCGCCGATCGGCCACCCGCACTACGTCTTCCCGACGTCGTTCGACGAGCTCGTGCGCATCACGGGCGGCACCCCGCCGACGTCGGGACCTGACTCCCCGCGTCCCTCAGTCGGGCACCAGGGCAAGCAGTGCAGCGCGCAGCCGCGGCAGCCGCTTGCCGGCTTCGAGCTCCTGCAACGCGACCTCGGCGGTCGCCGCGACGAGCAGCCGCGCCGTATCTCGAGGCGACGGGGTCACTCCTGCGAGGTCAGCAGCGAGCTCTCGGCTCGCCTCGTCGTTGCGCTCGCGCACCAATTCGGCGATCTCCGGGAGGGCACGCGCCTGCAGGAGCATCGAGCGCACGCCCGGCTGTTGGCGGCATCCATCGAGAAAGCCACGAATGCTGGCTCGCGCCCGCTCGGGTCCGCGCGGCATGCCGTGTGTCATCGCACGGATTCCGGCGAAGAGCTCATCGTGGAAGCGTCGATGCAGGACCACGAGCAGTTCCGAGCGATCGTTGAAGTGGACGTAGAAGGTGCCCTTGGCGTGACCGGCTGCCCGAGTGACGGTCTCCACCGACAGGCCGGCCAGTCCTTCCACGTCCGCGATGTCGATCGCGGCCTCCACGAGTTCACGGCGCGTCGGATGATCGCCTCCGGCTCGCGATCCGGGGCCGCGGCGACGCACCTGGGTGGAACTCATGCGGACGCCGGAGTCGGCTCAGCGAGGAACTCCTCCAGCACGTTCAGGAAGTCCTCGGGCATCTCGATGTGGGGCTGATGCCCGCACGGCATCGTGACCACCGTGGATCCTGGCAGAGCCTTGGCCGCCCGACGGCCGTCGATGAGCCATGGCAGGACCGGGTCGCGCTTGCCCCAGATCAGCAGCGTGGGCACGGTCAGCTGCTCTGCCCCGCGCCGGCCATCGTGAGCGGGATCAGCAAAGCTGCGCCACATTGCGGCAAAGGTGTCCACCTGACCGGGCGACCGCGACGCGGTCGCGGCTCGCTCGCGTACTGCTGCGACGCCCGGACCGGGGCGGCGGAGGTAGAGGCGTGGCAACTGGCGCATCACCGTGGGCGCCACGCGCTCACTGCCGAAGAGGCGGCACGTCGCGAACATGAACGGCGTACGCGGCGTGAACCCACCTGGATCGACAAGCACGAGCCTGCTCACCAGATCGGGACGGGCGAGGGCCGTCCGGAGTGCTGCGAAGCCGCCGACCGAGTTGCCGACGAGTGCGAAGGGACCGCCGCCGAGGTCTTCGAGCAGGCTCGGAAGGAGGTCTGCCAGCCCGCATGCCGTGACGTCGGCTGCGGGATCGCTGTCTCCATGACCAGGCCAGTCGATGGCGTAGACGGTCCGTGTGCGCGCAAGCGCAGGGATGATGGCATCGAAGTCGCGGTGGTCACCGCCGTTGGAGTGCAGCAGGACTATTCCCGGACCGGCCCCCGTCTTGTGCACGGCCACGCCGCCAAGTTTGAGGACGTCACTCGCCATGTCGCGATAGTACATGACTGTATGGTCATCTACTAGGCGGATTTAAGGAGCCACAGAGTCCGCCGAGTGCGGCCGCGCAGGCCCCGACGCCGTTACATCACCCGGCAGCCTCGGACTCGGCGAGCTTCTTCAATCGCACGAGAGACTTCGCGATCGAGCGGCGAATCGCCTCGTGCTTACGGGCCACTGGTGACAGAGATGCCTTCCAACCGGCCGCGCGCAGATTGTTGGTCTCGCGCACCAGTGTGCGGTCGGGTGACAGCGGTGTCAGCTCGTAGGTCCACCGATTGCCCAGCAGGTGAGCCCACGTGATGCGCCGGTCCGGCTCGAACTCCACCACTTTGTTGGTCACCCAGTAGTTGACGCCCACCTTCATGCGGACCTTGAAGGTATCGTGGAGCGCCAGTCGCTCAGGGCCCTTGATGATGCCTTGCACGCTCTGGGAGGCATCGATCTCGGCGTGCCGGCGGGGCTGGATGAGGATGTCGAAGATCACCTGAGCCGGGGCATCGATCTCGATCTGCGCCGACAGAATGCGCTCATCTCCGAGATCCACGATCTCGGCTTGTGCCGACTGATCGGTCATGTATCTCCTCCATTCGTGAAGTGGCGATGGCCACCGCCGTCGGCGTGCCTGAGGACCCCACCCGTCATGTGGTCACAGTACTTGACCGATTGGTCATCTACTAGGTGAAGTCGGCAACCCGCACTATGTCTTCCCGACGTCCTTCGACTAGTTGATGCGCATCACCGGCGGCACCCCCGCTGACGTCGGCGCTGCTTGATGGTCCGGTCGTGGGGCCGCTAGCCTCAATATGTGGCGAAGGCTCTGCGCGACCACTTGAGCGGTGGCACGCGCACATCGGTGGGGCAGGCCCCAGCAATTATCAAGCAGGTGGCCCGGACTCCCGAGCTGCTGGAGGAGATCTACGACCTGTTCCTTGACCCGGACCCTGTTGTTGCCATGAGGTCGAGCTATGTCGCCATGAAGATCGCCGAGACGGATCCTGAATCCACTTGGAGGTTCAAGAAGAGGGTGCTGCGCGAACTCCCGCGCTACGTCCAACAGGAGGTCCGCTGGCACATCCCGCAGCTCCTCATCCACATGAACCTCACTCCTGCGGAACGCCGCAAGGCCTACGCCGCGGTAATGGAGTGGTCGGAGACAGACAAGAGCAAGATCGTTGCCTACTACGGACTCGAAGCAGCGGCGCAATTCGTCGAAGTCGATGGTGCGCTCGAGGC
>NBNH01000075.1 GCA_004379115.1 Actinomycetales bacterium mxb001 | reverse complement strand
TGACATCGAGGGGGTACGTCGTGACAGCGGCCGCGATGCCCGCATTGCCCGGCGCGCAGACCACCTCGCAACCATCTCGGAGCAACGATGTGACGAGTGCGTGCTCACGGGCACCGGATCCGACGACGAGCACCTTCACGCAGGCGAGCCTACCCACGCACGCGTTAACCAATCCTTCAGCCGACACCCGAGACCGTCGCATGACTGACATCGCGCGTGGGCCTCGTACGATGGCGAGGTGATGGGGGTCTGGCGACGTGCAGCGGTGCTGACCGCCGGCATTGCCCTTCTCGCCGGATGTGGTCTCCTACCCTCCTCGAGCGAGTCGTCCTCGGCCCCTCCCTCGCCCACGTCGACCATGCCGCTCGCGGCCTGCCCCGCCGGCGACTCCGTCACTCCCCCCGACGTCGAGAACCTCACCGTCAACGGCGTGCCCGCGACGGCCTTCACCACCCCGCTCGTCGTGCCCTACCAGGGCCTCGAGGGCGGTGATGAGCAGCGGCCCTCCGTACTGCGCCTGGAGATCACCACGTCCACGAGCGGTTCGCCGGTCACGTTCAAGGCCACCGGCGCGCAGCTGGTCGAGACACTCACCGGGACCACGCCCGCGACAGCAGAGCTCACCGTCTTCAGCGAGGCGGGTCCGGAGAAGTGCGTTGCCGTCGCCTACGTCTTCTCGACCATGGTCGGCGAGGGTGCCGTGCGCGCCCAGGGGTTGAACGAAGAAGTGGTGACGTTCCCGGTTATCACTGTGCGCGAGGCCGCACGCAATGTCGACCTTGAGGTCTCCGATGCCAAGGTCGATGCCGGTGACACCTTCGACGCGGTGGTCGAGGTCACCGACGTCTTCAACAACCCCGTCGAGAACGCCTCCGTCGACCTGCTGCTGCCGGAGAAGGGCGCCGGCACCTTCGCCACGGGCGCCAACACCTTCACGGTGCTCACCGACACCAAGGGCCGCGCGTCCGTCGCGATCACCACGCGCCCCGGGCGCGGGACCTCCCTCGCGGTCACCGCCAAGGGCGACCTCGCGGCATGCCGACCCTTCGAGAACCAGTACGCCTGCCTGGCCAACCAGCCCATCCCGGAGTTCGCCGCTGCCAGCGGCACGCAGAAGGTCAAGGTGCTCATCACCGAGCCCTCCGTCGAGATCACCCAGCCTTCAGCTGGGACCGCGTACTCGACCGGCGAGTCGTTCGATATCTCCGGCAAGACGACGGGCGTGAAGGAAGGCACCACCGTCAGCCTGCTGCTGGGTGATTCACCGCAGGGTGCGAGCACCATCAAGGCGGACGGCACGTTCGCCTTCAACAACGTCGTGGCGCAGGGCAAGGGCACTGGCGACCTCGGCTACGTGGTCATCGTCACGGGACTCAAGCCGACGTCGGTCGACGTCAACGTCAAGACATTCAGCATCGTCTCGCACAAGGTCGTCGCGCCCGGGCTGAAGTTCCGGGTCGCTATCGGTGCCTGGAAGGCGGGCACGATCATCACGCTCACTCGCGATGGCGCACCGATCGCCGAGACCGAGGTGACCGAGCCGGGTAAGGACCTCTACATCGTCGTGCCGCAAGCCCCCGGCTTCTACCAGGTGCAGGTCACCACATCCCGAGGCATCGTCTACGGCCTCGAGGTCGAGCCGGTCCTCTAGCTCGCGGCAGCGGTCGTGAACCGGATCGGCGCGCGGCGCCCGTCCTTCAGGGTGATGCGTCCCTGGTACGTCGTCCCGGGGCGGAGCACCACGCGCGGAAGCACCATGACCGTGTTGTTCTCGTCGAGCAGCCGCCAGCCGACGTCGGTGTAGTCGTCCTTCTTGTAGGTGGCGGCGGTGTGCTTGCAGATCGGAACGGGGTCACCACCGATCGCGCGCAGGCGCACCGACTTCACCTTGGGCGCTGCTCCCGGACCGAACGAAGCGGTGACGATGGTGCCGTAATCCGTGTCGTTCGCCTTGGGGCAGCCGACCGCGGGATCGGGCCATTCGACGCGTTCGAACTGCAGGAACGACGTGTCGACCGCGCGTCGGGCATTGGGCCACACGATCGGCCAATTGGCCGACGAACTTCCGGTGAGGCCACCGATGACGTTGAGCGTCGCGCCCCAGCGCCGCTCGCCATCGCGCATGCCGGTCTCCAGTGCGAAGCCGGTGGTGCGCCAGCCCGGGCGCATGAGTCCGAGGCGGTGGAAGGGCCCTTCGATCCACAGGTCGACGGCCTGCCCCTGCGTCGGAGGCGTGCCGGTGCCGCCCGCGACATTGCTCTGCTCGCCCGCCTGGTGCCCGGCGGGCGTGCGCCACGGCGAATCCGCCTTCTCGCCATGCTCGATGAAGCCGGTCTCCACCATGTAAGTCGAGTGCAGGCGAGCCGCCTTGGACATCGCGGGATCCTCGCGCACGGGATCCAGGCGAAGGGAGGAGCGGAAGTCATTGACGCGATCCAGCCAGGCCTCGTCGGTCGCTGGCACCTGGGCATGAACGACGGGCGCGAACACCAGGGTGCTCGCACTGATCGCCACGGCCACCAGCGTTGCTACCACCACTCCACTACGCACGACATCCACGGTAAACGCGGACAACATTCGGTTGCCAATCCGTCAGCAATCCTTGACCGGTCATGACGACCGGACACGCTCCTGCAGGCGGACGCGGACGTCCGGCCAATCCTCGGCGGTCACCGAAAACAGGACGCTGTCGCGCACGGTGCCGTCATCACGGCGCTGGTAGCGCCGCAGCACTCCCTCGTACGCCGCCCCGAGACCTGCGATGGCGCGCTGCGAGCGGTGGTTCCGGATATCGGTCTTCAACTGCACGCGGCCGAAGCCGTGGTCGAAGGCCCAGCCGAGCAGCAGGAGCTTGGCCTCCGGGTTGACCTCGGTAGCCCAGACGGCCGGGGAGTAGATCGTGTGCCCGATCTCCAGGCGCGCGTCATGGAGGCTGAGCTCGAAGTAAGAACTGGTGCCCACGACCGCGCCGGCCGGGGCTTGTCCCAACGGTCGACGAGTGCGGATGACCCAGGGCCAGCGCCCACGGTCGGGGAGTTCGGACATGGTGGCGGCATAGACCTGCGGGTTGGCTGGGCGGCCGGCCACGTGAGCCCAGCACGGGTCGTGGTCGAGGGCCGCGAACAACTCCGGGGCATCCGCGGCGACGAACTGCGTCAACGTGATGTGCTCCCCGCGCAACTCGTGCGGCGGGGGCCACTCTGGCTGGGGCCACGCGACGTCGTCAGGCCGCGGATCAGGGGGGAAGTCCACGGCGCCATCCTCTCAGAGCGTCCGCACTACGATGCCCGCGTGGCAACAGACGGATTCGAGATCACCTTCGGTCAGGTGCTGCTCTTCGCCCTGCTCATCGGCGTTGCCGCCTGGGTCTCGTTCCTCGTCTACCGCGCCATGGATCACCCGCGGCTGGTGCTCACGGCCACTCCCGATGGTCCGCGGGCCGACGTACGCAACGTCGTGCAGTACGTCATCTCGATGCCGTTCCTCATCATCCTGTGGTGGTCGTTCTTCTTTGCCGTCTTCCTCCTGAACGAAAACCACATCAACGCCGCTCAGCTCTTCATCTTTCCCAGTGCCTTGATCATCTCCATCCGTGCGCTGGCTTTTCTCTCGCCCGTGACCGCGCGCGAACTCGGCAAGGTGCTCCCGGTAGCACTGGTGGCCTTCGTCATTCTCGACGGCGCCATCCGCAGCCGGGCGGAGATCGACGAGATGCTGGAGCAGATCGACACCATCGACACCGACTTCCTCGTCATCCCCATGGTGCTATTCGCGGACTACGTCTTCACCGCAATCTGGTACTGGGGATGGATCCGGTGGGGTCAACCGCGGTGGAACGCGCGCAAGGCACTGCGCCAGGCACCGTCAGGCCAGTAGGTCGCGCACCACGATGGTGGCGTCGCGGTCCTGCCCGACGCCGATGGCGCTGATGGGCGCACCAGACACGTCTTCGAGGAACCGCACATACGCCTGGGCGTTGGCAGGCAAGTCGGCAATGGTGCGCGCGTCCGAGATGTCCTCGGACCAGCCGGGCAGGTACTCATACACCGGCTTGGCGTGGTGGAAACCGGTCTGCGTCATCGGCAGGTCGGGCGTGATGACCCCGTCGACGTCGTAGGCCACGCAGACGGGAATGGTCTCGAAACCGGTGAGCACGTCGAGCTTGGTCAAGAAGATGTCGGTGAGCCCGTTGACGCGCGAGGCATAGCGCGCGATCGGCGCATCGAACCAGCCACAGCGACGCGGCCGCCCCGTCGTCACGCCCACTTCGCCACCGACACTGCGCAGGCGCTCGCCGTCGGCGTCGTGGAGCTCAGTCGGGAACGGGCCGGAGCCCACGCGGGTGGTGTAGGCCTTGAGGATGCCGATCACGCGCGTGATGCGCGTCGGCCCGATTCCACTGCCGGTGCACGCACCACCCGCGGTCGGGTTGGACGACGTCACGAAGGGGTAGGTGCCGTGGTCGACGTCGAGCAGCGTGCCCTGGCCGCCCTCGAGCAGCACGGTCTTGCCCGCATCGAGTGCATCGTTGAGCACGAGCACGGTGTCGGCGACGTAGGGTCGCAGCGGCTCGGCGTACTCCAGCAGCGTCTCGGTGATGGCATCGACCTGCATCTCGCGGCGGTTGAACACCTTGACGAGTACCTGGTTCTTGTTGGCCAGGGCGCCTTCGACCTTCTGGCGCAGGATCGACGGATCGAAGAGGTCCTGCACGCGGATGCCGACGCGAGCGACCTTGTCCATGTATGTCGGCCCGATACCGCGGCCGGTCGTACCGATCTTGGACTTGCCGAGGAAGCGCTCGGTCACCTTGTCGAGGGTGACGTGATACGGCGTGATGATGTGCGCGTTGGCGCTGATGAGAAGCTTCGACGTATCGACGCCGCGTTCATTGAGTCCCGCCATCTCATGGAGCAGCACCGCCGGGTCGATGACGACACCGTTGCCGATGACCGGGATCACGTTGGGGCTCAAGATGCCGCTGGGCAGCAGGTGGAGGGCGAACTTCTGGTCGCCGATGACGACGGTGTGCCCGGCGTTATTGCCGCCCTGGTAGCGCACGACGTAGTCGACGCGACCGCCGAGAAGGTCTGTGGCCTTTCCCTTGCCCTCATCGCCCCATTGGGCACCGAGCAGCGCGATGGCGGGCATGGGACCACCTTTGGCGGGCGAGGAGGACGGCCCCCTGGGGCCCACGATGGGCCCGGAAAAGGGTAGCGGCTGGACGCTCCCCGGCGGTAATCAGAGCGAGCGTGGGGGTGGTTCGTGGGCGCGGTCCTGACGCTGCAGGTCCTCGACGTACGCGCGCCAGGCCACCTCATCGGGATCGACGGGGGCAGGTTCGACGGCTTCCGCGGCTTCGGCTGCCTCGGCTTCGGCCCGATAGGTCTCGATGCGCTTGCGGTAGCGGTCCGTGAACCACTTGGTGAGGTTGCCGTGCTTGCGGTAGCGATTCCAGATCACGATGGCGAACGCGCCGATGATGGGCCACTGGAAGGTGTAGACCCAGGAGCGTTGCACGCCCTGCTGCGCGCGGAAGTACTGGTTGATGGTCGCGAACGTGCATAGCGCCAACACGATGACCAGCGGCAGGTGCAGGGTGAGGATGTCCTTCCATCGTCGGCGCCCCTCGCTCATCGGGCGTTCTTCCCTCATGCGACCGTCACCTCCTCGGACACGCTGACGGCCACGGGCCGTGCCGCGCGTACGCGCATCGCTAGAAGGAGGGCGAGCAGCGCCTCGGCGAGAGCGATGCTGAGCAGCATCTGCCAGGCGGTTTCGAGTGCATGCTGTGACCACCAGATGAGCGCCGGCCACGCGACCATCGACAAGATGATTGCGGGTACGCCGCGCGGGCTCACGGCGGCGACCGCGAAGGCCCAGCCGGCGAGAGCGAGGAGGACGCTCGCGATCAGGGCGGCCAGGCCGATGCCGAGCGCGCCGGAGGGCACGAGCGCCGCCATGACGAATGCCATGACCAGGGCGAGCACCGCGAAGGGCTCCGGGTAGTTGCGCGTCACGCGCACCAGTGCGGCGGGGCGCGCGCCGGCCCAGACCAGGACGACGGGCAGGGCGAGCGTCAGCAGGACGAGCGCACCGGAGGTGATGCGATCGCCGGCGATGGCGCCGGCGGGCGGAGCCGTCCGGGAGAGGACGACAGACAGTCCGAGAGCCACCCCGAGCAGCACGGCTTCGAAGAGCGCAAGGCGCACGAGAAGCTCGCGTCCCGTGGCGGTGTGCGCCTCGGGTACGGCGCGCTTGCGCTGGCGCCAGCCGAGCACGATGAGTGCGGCGAGCACGATGCCCTTGGCGAGGATGATCGTGCCGTAGGGCGTGGTGATGAGCGAGGCAATGCCGTCCATGCGCAGCGACGCGTTCACCAGGCCGCTCTCGGCCAGCAGGATCACGCAGACGAGCGCCAGCACGCTGAAGCGGCGTATCGCCACATCGGCGTCTGCCGCCCCGCGTCCGACGTACACGCACGTGGCGATGAGCCCGCCGACCCAGACTCCGACGGACACGAGGTGAATAGCGAGTGAGACCGATGCGGCCGTGTGGCCAGCGTGCAGGCCCGAATGCCCGGTGAGCGCTGGCAGCATCGCTGCCGACAGCGCAAGGGCTAGGACGATGAACCCGGTGATGCGATTGAGCACCGCCCAGCCGAGCACGCAGACCAGGGCCACCAGGATGACCTGGGCGACGAGGAGTTGGCCGAGCTGGGTCTGCGTGATGAGCGACTGCACGATGACGAGGTCGACCGAGTCCGCCCACGTGCGGCCGAGGAGTTCGGACACGGTGAGCACGACCTGGGCCAGGAGCGCGACCAGCCACACCACGGCCGACAGCGAGACCACCTTGAGCAGGCGCCGATCGGGTCGCGGTAGCAACAGACCGCCGACCACCAGGAAGCCGAGGGTCATGGCGGCGGCGATGTCACGGATCCACCGATCGAGGGGCAGCACCCAGAGTGTCTGCCATGGGACGACCGGCAGACCCTCGACGGATTGCTCGGTGAGGGCACCGAGCGTCGCCAGGATGATCAGGAGCAGAGGTACGCCGACGAGGAGGCCGGCAGCGACCCGGCCGCCTCGTTGCGCGGTCGGGGTGGTGGTCATTGCGAGGGTGACGGCGACGGGCTCGGCGAGGGAGCGGGTGCGTCGGGATTGAACAGGCTGAAAGTTCCGAAGTTGGCTGGCGTCGTGTTGGGGCTGGCCTTGAGGAACGTCGTGCACAGGCAGCCGAGCAGGATGCTGGCGCAGACCCACACCATCCAGTAGCCGACGAGCTTGGCCTGGAAGGGGTTGGCCGTGGAGACCAGGCCCTCGCGCGTGCGATTGGTGATCGCGAGCAGCAGGAAGGCGGCCAGCAGCAGATGCGCGAAGACGGACGCGGTGAGCAGGAAGACCGCGGACGCGTAGGACCCATTGCCGGGACCGAACGGGAACGTCGTGATCTGCCACCACTGCAGCACCAGGGCGCCCACGGTGATGAGCAGCGCCACCAGCGACGCCCCCACCAGTCCGCCGCGGTGGCCCGAGCGCAGGGTGCGGATGCCGATCCACAGGACGATCGTGGCGAGCACGCTCAGCGCGAGGATCGCCCAGAAGGGCCAGTCGGCCGCCCAGGGCAGCGGCGAGCGGCTCTTGAGCAGGTCGTTATTGCCGAAGGTCTGCTGGTTGGGGGCCCATCCGTTGTTGACGTTGAGGGACCACAGGTAGGTGTAGCTGATGATCAGCGCCATCGTGCCGGAGAAGTCCGCGACGATGAGGAAGATCAGTCCGAGTCGATTGCGGCGCGCGACGACGGCGACCGGCTCGCCCGTGGTGGGTGACAGCGCGGGTGTACTCATGACGGCGCCCCCACCTTCTCGTCGTACTCCTTCTCGAGGGTCTTCGGCGCGAGTGGATCCGGGACGCCATAGTCGTAGGGCAGCTTGGTGACGACCGGCAGCACGGGGAAGTTGTCGAGCGGCACCGGAGTCGCGGTCTGCCAATCGAGTGTCTGCGCCTGCCACGGGTTGGACGAGGCCACCTGGCCGCTGCGCCACGAGGAGATGATCGCGGCCAGGAAGATCAGCATGCCGATACCGATGGTGTAGGCGCCGATCGTGGAGATCCAGTTCGAGATGTTGAACATGCTGTCGAACTGCAGCACGCGTCGCGGCTGGCCCTGCAGGCCAGCGACGAACATGGACATGAACGTGATCTGGAAGCCGGCGAACGCCGTCCAGAAGCCGATGGAGCCGGTGCGCTCATCGAGGTAGCGGCCGGTCATCTTCGGGAAGTAGTAGGCGATGCCACCCATAGCGCCGAAGAGGCCCGCGCCCATGAGCATGTAGTGGAAGTGGGCGGTCACGAACATGTTGCCGTGGAAGTACTGGTCGGCGGGTACGTCGGACAGGTAGATACCGGTGACGCCGCCAATCATCTTGTTGAAGATGACCGCGAAGACGGCCATCATCGGCAGGCGGCTCCAGAAGGTGCCGCGCCACATCGTGCCGATGACGACGAGCACGAGGAAGCCGACGGGGATCGAGATCATCTCCGTGGAGAGCATGAAGGGGTAGTTGGCCTGCGGCGCCCACCCGGTCATGTACATGTGGTGGGCCCAGACCAAGCCGCTCAGTCCGACGACGCCGACGATGCCCGCGATCGCCATGTAGTAGCTGAAGAGCGGCTTGCGCATGAAGACGGGTATCAGCTCCATGAGCACGGCCATGCTCGGGATGAGGATGACGTAGACCTCGGGATGGCCCAGCAGCCAAAAGAGGTTCTCGTAGAGCCAGACGCTGCCGCCCTCGATGGGATCGAAGAACGAGGTGTTGATGAGGCGATCGGTCATCGAGAGGATCTGCGAGTACATGTAGAAGGGGAACGCGTAGAGCCCCATGGCTGCGGCAGCGAACGAGCCGTAGATGAGGATCGGCGTGCGCGACCAGGTCATGCCCTTGGCCCGCATCGTGAGGATCGTCGTCATGATGTTGACGCTGGCGAGCGCCGTGGAGACCGCGAAGACGATGATCGTCGTCTGGTAGCCGATCATGCCGGGACCGGCCTGGGCGTTGAGCGGCTGGTAAACGCTCCAGCCGTCGCGGATGCCACCAACGAGGAGCGACAGGATCAGCGGCGGGACCGCGCAGACGAGCAACCAGATGCTAAGGGCGTTGAGCCGCGGGAAAGCCATGTCGCGCGCACCGCACATGAGCGGGACGATGAAGTTGCCCACCGGGCCCGAGACGATGACGATCATCGCGATAACCATGGCGATGCCGTGCGTGCCGACTAGGGAGTTGTAGAAGTCGGGGTTGAAGACTTCCATCCACGTGGCGCCGAGCTCGGTGCGGATCAGCATGGCGAGCAGGCCACCGAAGCCGAGGATGATCATCGCGACGATGAGGTACTGGATGCCGACGACCTTGTGGTCGGTGGTGAAACGCCAGTAGCGGAACTTGCCCTGGTCCTTGCCCGCCATGAACTCGGCATCATCATGGGTGAGGTCGCGGCCAAGGAGCCAGCGGATCGGGCCGACGAACGCCCCCATGCCACCCATGAAGCCGATGACCCAGCCGACCATCATCGCCCAGAACGTCGGACCCGCTGCGGCGTTGGCGAAGTTGGCCGTCTGCGCACCTGCGGGGAACTGGATGTTCATGAGGAAGCCGAAGACCAGCGCGAGGACGACGCCGCCGATCAAGCCGGTGAAGAAGTTGAGATGGCGCATGATGCCGCCGGGCTTGCCGTGCTGCTTGGGCTGCGGCACCTCGACCTGGTAGATGGTGGCGGTGCTCATGAGGGGGACCCCCCGCCGTTTTCGCGCATCATGGAGTCGAACGCGTCCTGCGGCATGACCCGGATCTCCGTCTCCATGTAGGCGTGGTGCAGGCCGCAGAGTTCGGCGCACCGCACGTTGAAGATGCCCTCCTTGTTGGGCGTCACACCGGTCTGGGTGATGGCGCCGGGATTGGCATCGACCTTGACGCCGAGTTCGACGGCCCAGAAGTTGTGGATGACGTCGACCGAGGTGACGTTGAACAGGACCGGGCGGTCCTTGGGCAGGTAGAGGATGTCGGTCGTCACCTTGTCGTACTGGGGGTACTCGAAGGTCCAGACCCACTGCTGACCGGTGACGTTGATGACAACCTCATCGGCGTTGCGCAATTGCCCGGTCGTGGGCTGCGAACCGTATGAGTCGGCGGTGATATCGGCGAGCTCGATGAGGCCCCAGGCCACGAGGAACCCGGCGAGCAGGCTCGACGACACCGTCCACGTGATGACCGCAGTGATGTTGTTGCTGATCGCTGGGTTGTCGTTATTGGGCGGGGCGTCACCTCCCTTGCCCTTCCAGCCGAACAGGCTGTAGATGAGCACCGCGAAGACGAAGGACGTGATGGGGATCGACACCAGCGTGAAGACGAAGATCGTCTGCTGGATGTCTTCCATGACCGTGGACGCCGGGCCGCCCGACTGGTTCATCGCGGCGAGGATCAGCCAGCACAGCGGCAGCAGGGCGAATCCCACGACCACGGTGATGATGAGGACGTGGCGCACGTAGCGGCGCTGCAGCCACTCGCGCAGGCGATGCATCGCCGGAGGCCTGTTGGTAGGAGCCTCGGGCCCATCGGTCGGCGGTGTCAAGGTGTCAGCCATCAGACCACCTGCAAGGTGCCGGACATCCACCCGCGCTGCTGCATCGGTCCGCCGAACTCCTGGTATTGGTCACCGCACGGGAACTCGCAGTTCCACACGTACTTGCCCGGCTCGCCGGTCTTGAACGTGAAGGTGACGACCTTCGGATTGTCGACGTAGGGATTCGCATTGCCGACCTCATTGGCACCGAGGTCGGGGAGCGGGACGGAGACGAAGAGATTGGGCTGCCCGGCGTCGGGGTACTGGTGAACGGTGAACGTGTGCGCGATCTTGGTGGGATCCCACTCGCTCACCGTCTTGCCATTGACGGTCATGGTGCCGTCGACCGTGCCGTGCACCTTGGCCCAATAGGGGTTGAAGACGCGGCCGCCACTGTCGTACTGGTAGATCGTGACGGTGACCAGCGAATTGGCCGGCACCTGGAGCGTCGTCGACGGCCAGTAGAAGGGCCAGCCCTGGCTCGCGTAAAGGGCGTTGACGCCCTCCATCGGCCCGGGGACGGCGTCGGAGTTATTGGGATAGATGTAGAGCTCGAGTGAGGCGGAGTTCATCGGCCCCTCGGGCGTATCGACGGTGCCACCGGCCTCCGCCACCAGCAGCGGCGGCTCGCCACTCGTGGCGTGGGCGAAGACGGCAACCCCGGCAACGACGCCGGCCCCGATGAGGACCGACACCAGCGCGACCAGGAACCTCTTCACGAACCCCCACTCCTCCCGAGGTGCCCCACGGTAGGGGTTACCGACGGGTTCGTCGGGCATTTGAGTAGATACGAGTGCCTATCGTGGTCACATGCAGCCCTGGGTCCCCGGCGAGAGCGTGTGGACCCTCGATCTGTTCGTCCTCGTTAACCTCGCGTTGGCCCTGGGTCTCTACCTGTGGGGCGTACGCCGTGTCCGTGGGCGCGGCATGGGCTGGTCACCGTGGGCGACCGTGTCCTTTGTCGTCGGAATCTGCCTGTTGGGTGTGGCTTACCTCGGTCCCTTCGAGACCCTGGCCCACGCCTACTTCTGGGCCCACATGGCACAGCACCTCACGGTCATGATGCTGGCGGCGCCCTTCATCGTGCTGTCCTCACCGGTGGGGCTGCTCGTCAAAGCGACGACCGGGTCCACCCGTGCGGCCATCATCCGAGCACTGCACTCGCGCGTGGGTCTCTTCCTCGTCAACCCCATCTTCACGTGGTTGCTCTTCGCTGGGGTGCTCATCGGCTCGCACATCACCCCGGTCATGGACTGGGTGCTCGGTGACCACGACGCCATGGCGTTCGTCGAGCGACCGCTCTACCTGATCGCCGCGCTTCTCTTCTACTACCCGCTCATCGGCAACGACATGTGCGTGAAGCGGCCACGGCCGCCCTATCGCGTGCTCTCGCTCGGACTCATGATGATTCCCGAGACCGGCCTCGGCGCCATCATCTTCTTGGCCCCGGTCGCGCTCTACCCGAGTTACGTTGCCGCCGCCGAGCGCCTGGGCTACGACCCCCTCTTCGACCAGCAGTTGGCGGGCGCTCTCATGTGGGCGCTGACGATGGTCATCGACTCGTTCTGGATGATGTTGGCAGCCGTCGAATGGTGGCGATCAGAGGAGCGACGTACCGCCAGGCAGGAACGCCGGGAGAAGGCACAGGAGGTGGCATGAAGGCAACGCGGAGCATCGCGCTACCTCTCGCTGCCCTCGTGCTGACCGGCTGCGGCGGGACCGGCCTCTATGCAGCGACGCCCGTCGTGACGATCCCGGCCACGGCCCCGGCGAGCGATGCGCGCATCGGCACGGAGGTGATTCCGGCTGATGAGCGAGAGCCGCTGACCGTCGGAGGAGTCGACACCGATGGCAGTCCGTTGAGCACCGCTGACCACCTCGGCAATGTCGTCGTACTCAACGCCTGGGCGTCGTGGTGCGCTCCGTGCCGCGAGGAGTTGCCGCTGCTCAACCAAGCGCACCGCACCTTCCTCGGCGAGGGCGTCACGTTCCTCGGACTCAACGTGCTCGACGATCCGATCGGCGCAGCCGGTCTCCTCGCGTCCAGTCCGTATCCGAGCATCTTCGACCGCGACGGTGCCCTGCTGGCGACCGTGCCGGGTGTGCCACCGCGCTCGATCCCGAGCACGGTCGTCATCGATCGTCAGGGGCGCCTGGCCGCACGCATCATCGGTCCGGTGCAACCCGGCCAACTCGAACCGCTGCTCGCCGAACTCGCCGCCGAGATCTAGCCGCGGAGTTCGTCGGCGATGCGCCGCCCGAGTGCGGTGCCCGACAGCCACGCCGCCTCGGTGCGCGGCTTGCCATCCCACGCATCGCCGGCCAGGCCGACCACGCCATCGAAGTAGCAGGTCTCCTCGCGCGCCTGTGCGGGCCGCGCGTACGTCCAGCGCTTGACGGTGAACCACGCGGGCTCGCTTTTCGCAACGATGCGTTCGAGGGCGCCGAGCATGATCGGGGCGGCAGTGATCGGCTCGGTGAGGTGGCCGGCCGCGAGCACGGGCGTGGAATGCGCAACGAGCACCGGGGCGTCATCACCGCGGCGGCGGCCGTCATCGGCAACGAAGGACAGCACCGGGTCGTCGTTGACGAAGACGCCGTCGAGATCGGGCCACGTGCGCTCGTCGTAGACGGCAGTCAGAGCGAGCACCGGCTCCCATGTCGGCGCTGCCGCGAGCGCGTCACGTGCGGTGGTCGCACCGCTCAGCAACGCGCGCATTTGCGGATCGGGTCCGCACAGTGCAACGGCGCGGTACGTCGATCCAGCGATGGACGCGCCCCCGTCGGTGACGTCCACCGACTCGACATCGACCGGGTGCGCGATGCTCACCAGATCGGAGGGGAGCCCCACGGCGAGGTCCTCGACGAGGCTGCGGAGTCCGCGCGGGGCGGCGTACCTCATCGGCCCGAGCTTCGTGCCCAGGAGCCCGGTGCCGTCGGCGACATGGAAGGTGTCGGTCCAGGGCCGTGCTTTGCCGCGATCGACCCAGTCGGTGACCACCGCGGCGAACTCCGGGTCGGACACGGTGATGTAGGACGCACCGACGTCGACGACGCGCCCGTCGTAGGCAGTACCGGTGTCGCGCAGAGTCTGCACGGCGAGACGTCCGCCTAGGCGTTGGCCGCGATCGAGTACGTCGACCGTCAGTCCAGCGCCGGCAAGAACGCGAGCGCAGGCGATGCCGCTGATGCCTCCCCCGACGACCGCGACATCGGCCATGTCAGCGACTCAATGCCTCGGCCGCCGCAGGATCGCAGTCGTTGAGGAACGCCGCGCACCGCTCCGCCTCGTCGGTCTCACTGATGGCGGCGGCAGCGCGCTGCAGCGCGTAGAGGCAGCGGAGGAACCCGCGATTGGATTCATGGCTCCAGGGCACGGGGCCGTGGCCCTTCCAGCCGTTGCGACGAAGTGCGTCAAGTCCGCGGTGGTAGCCGACACGGGCGAAGGCATAGGACTCGACCGTGCGACCTTCGGCCCACGCCTGATCGGCCAGCACCGCCCACGCGAGGCTGGACTGCGGATAGCGCGCGGCGACGTCATAGGGATCAGCGCCGCGTTCGAGGTCGACGCGCGGATCGGGATCGTCGGGCAAGAGGGTCGGGGGCGGACCACCGAGCAGGTTTTCATGCAGGCTCACACCCGCATCCTCTCCCGTGCTCGTGACCCGCGCGACGCGGCCCCGGCCTAGGTGATCGAGGCGGCGTAGATCTCGTCGATCGCGGCCTGCAGCGTCGCGGTGAACTCCGCATCGCTCTGCTGCGCGGTCAGGCCCTCCGACAGTGCGCGCGAGAAGCTCGCGATCATGCCGTGGTTGGCCGACAGCATGTCGCAGGCGTTGTCGCGCGAGTAGCCACCGGACAGCGCCACGACGCGCAGCACCTTGGGCTGCTCGATGAGCACCTTGTAGAAGTCGTTCTCGCTCGGCAGTGACAGCTTGAACATCACCTGCTGGCCATCGGGAATGCGATCGAGGCCCGCGAGGAGTGCGTCGCGCAGGATCGCCTCGCTCTGCGCCTTGTCGGGGCTCTTGATGTTGACCTCGGGCTCGATGATCGGCACGAGTCCATGGCCGAGGATCTGCAGCGCCACGTCGAACTGCTGGTCGACGACGGCCTTGATGCCGGCCGGGTTCGCGGAGTTGATGACCGAGCGCATCTTGGTGCCGAAGACGCCCTTGCTGACCGCGCGCTTGCACAGATCGTCGAGGTGCGGCATGGGCTTCATGATCTGCGCGCCGTCGACCTCGTCGGCGAGGCCGAGATCGACCTTGACGATGGGCACGACGTGCTTGACGTCCCAGAGGTAAGCGGGCGTGGGCTGGCCCTCGATGTCGCGGTCCATCGTCATCTCGAACAGGATCGCGGCGATGACCTTGTCGCCATTGAACGCCGGGTTGGTGATGATGCGCGAGCGCATGGCGTGGACGAGGTCGAACATCTCCGCCTCGGTGGAGTACGCGCTCTCGTCGACGCCGTAGAGCTTGAGCGCCTTGGGGGTGCTGCCGCCGCTCTGGTCGAGGGCCGCGATGAAGCCCTTGCCGGATCCCATGTGCTGACGCATGTCGATGTTCATGTGGGGTACTCCCGTGCCGAGGTGGTGCGCCGACCCTATCGGCAAGCGTTTGCAGCCGTGGGGGCGACCCGGTCAGTTCGACGTCACCGACGGCATGTCCGGTAGCCCGTCGGCGCGGCGCAGCCGCCACACGGACGGCACCAGGAGGGAGCCTGCGGTCGCGGCTGCCGCTACGAGCGCGGCGATGAAGAAAGCCTCGGAGATGGGAATGAAGACGAGCAGCGGGCCGGCCAGAGCGAGGCCCAGCGGACCGAACATGAGCGAGCCGAAGGCGTCGTAGGAGGAGACGCGTGACAAGGACTCCGGGGGCACGTTGCGCTGCAGCGCGGTGAACCACAGCACGACCATGATCTCCATCGCCAGGCCCCAGACAAAGGCACCGACCATGACGACGGGCAGGGGTGCGGCCAACGCGAGCGTGAGCAACCACGCCGGGAGCGTGAAGCACACGGCCATGCCGAAGGCGATGGGGCGCTCGACGCGGATCTTCGCCGCCACGATCGCACCGAGGAGCAGGCCGACTGCCATCGCGCCGAGCACGGCCGACCAACCGGCCGGGCCGCCGTACCGCTCATTGGCGAGTACGGGACCCAGGACCTCTTCGGCCCCGCGCATCACCATGACGATGAGGCTGAACGCGAGCACCACCGCGACGATCCACCGGTAGCTGATGAAGACCTGCCATCCGTCGATGAGGTCGCGCACGGGTGACTCACCCGAGTCATGCGGGCGCGAGAATCGACGGAGCCCGAAGACGAGAATGCCCGCGATGAGGAAGCTCACCGCGTCGAGCATGATCGCCCACCCCGAGCCCACGGTCGCGACGAGCAGGCCGCCGATGGCGGTGCCGATGATGAAGCCGCCGTTGCCGGCGACGGCGTTGTAGGCGTTAGCCGGCTGCAGGAGTTCATCGGGAACGACGTCGGTCGCCAGTCCTGGATAGGCGGGGTACCACAGGCCGACGAGCACGCCCGCGAGCGCATTGAGCACCGCGAGCAGCGGCACGGTCGCCAGGCCGGTGATGAAGAGAAGGCCGATCGCGCCGATGACGACGGCCATGAGCATGTCGCAGATGCTGATCATGCGCGGGCGGCCGACGCGATCGGCGATGACACCGCCGATCGGCAGCACGAGAACGACCGGGATCGCCTGCGCGGCCAGCACGATGCTGAGACCGGTGGGCGAACCGTCAGGAAGCGCGAGGACACCGAAGGCAATGGCGATCGGCGCTACGCCGTTGCCGACATTGGAGATGAGCCGTGAACTGAAGAGGCGGCGATACTCGGGCATTCCCGCCAGGGTCTTCACGGACACCGGGCAACCCTAGGCACGCTGAACCTGCGCAAACGCAGGTAGGGTCCCCGAGTGCTCGATATCGAAAAGCTGCGCGCCGACACCCCCGGCTGCGCGAACGTCGTTCATCTCAACAACGCCGGGTCTGCATTGCCGCCGCGAATCGTCACCGACACGGTCGTGACCCACCTGCGTCGCGAGGAGGAGATCGGCGGCTACGAGGCCCATGCCGAGGCTGCGGATCGTGTCGCTGCCGTCTACGCGTCGGTGGCGCGACTGGTGAACGCACCGCGCGAGCGCGTCGCCCTCGTGGAGTCGGCGACGGCCGCCTGGGATCGCGGCCTACAGGCCATCGCCTTCAGCGAGGACATCGAGCCCGGTGACCGCTTCCTCGTGTCGGCCGCGGAGTACGCCTCCAACGTCATCCCGTTGCTGCAGTTGGCTCAGCGCACTGGTGCGCAGGTGGAGTTCATCCCTGACGGTGTCGATGGCACGGTCGATATCGAGGCGCTCGGGCACATGCTGGACGAGCGCGTGCGCATCGTGGCCATCACGCACGCGCCGAGCCAGAACGGCCTGCTCAACGACGTGGTCGGCATCGGCGACATGCTGCGCATCAATGGCTCCCCGGCCTGGTACATCGTCGATGCGTGTCAGTCGACCGGGCAGATCTCGCTCGACATGGGGCGTATCGGCTGCGATGTGCTGTCGGCGACCGGCCGCAAGTTCCTGCGCGGGCCGCGCGGGACCGGGTTCATGGTCGTCTCGCAGCGACTGCTCGATGATGCGCAGCCCTTCCCGCTCGATCTGCACGGCGCCACCTGGGTCTCCGACCAGGAGTTCGCGGTGCAGCCGGACGCTCGCCGCTTCGAATCGTGGGAGAAGTCCTACGCGGCGCTCCTGGGTCTGGGTGCCGCCGTCGACTACGCGCTGGGCTGCGGTATCGATGAGCTTCGTGCACGGATCGACGTACTCGCGCAGGAACTGCGGAGGCGCCTCGATGAGATCCCGGGGGTGCAGGTGCGCGACCGCGGCAGCGAGCGCACGGGCATCGTGACAATCTCAGCGCCGGACCCCGCGGGGATCGTGGCGGGCCTGCGAGCCGAGGGCATCAACACGAGCTACTCGCCGCCGGACTATGCACGCCACGACTTCGCCCAGCACGGCATCACCGGACTGGTGCGCATCAGCCCGCACGCGTACAACACCGAGGCGGAACTCGACCGCGCTGTCGCTACCCTTTCGCGCCTTGTTCGCGAAAGTGGTCGCTAAATTCCGAATCTAGCGACAAAGAACGCAAACAAGACGCGGGACAGCGGGCTACGCCGCACCGTGGGAGCGGATGGCGGCTTGGCGCAGCCTCTGCATGACGGTCAGCGGATCTTCGACCAGCTCGTCCCACGTCCAACGAACGACTGTCCAGCCCGCTGCCTCAAGGGCCCGCTGCCGTCGTAGTTCGCGATCCTTGGCCCGCCTGAAGTCTTGGGGTGTCTCCCCGTACTTCCCCAATCCATCGGCCTCACCGATGAGCCTCATCTCAGGCCAACAGAAGTCCACGCGATAGGAAATTCCGTCAGCTCCCATCACAACATGCTGGACGAGTGGCAAAGGCAGCCCAGAGACGATCATGTGGCCCCGGGACCACGACTCGAGGGGTGTCTCTGAGAGCGGCTCGATCCAGTCACGAGCTAGATCAACCGAACGAATTCCAGGACCGTATCGGAATCGTGGTCGAAGGGACTTCACCATGGCGGCTGCTTCTGAGGGCGTCCGTGCCCCGCTACGGAACGTGGCAGCATCCAGAAGGGCGAGAGCCTCGGGTAGGGGCATGGCATACGCACGTCTACGCCAGTCAGCGCGAAGTCCCATTCGGATCACATCGATGGCCGTGTGCAGGAGGGACGTGACCCTGACGCCTTCAATGACCTGCGTGTCCTTCGGAAACGCGGGCACGGGTCGGACAAGGAGGTCGCGAGGGCGTCGCCCTAGGCGTGCAGCATCGCGCTTCAGAACCATGAGTTCAGTAACGGCGCCGTGGTCAGGCATCCCGTGGGGCCGAAGGAAGGGCAGCCCATGCAGGTCGCTGGCCACCCTTCCGGCGACCACGGCTGGAATCCCCTGAAGGACAGCCAAGGCCTCCTTTGCGCGGAGGAGCGGTGAGGAAGTGTTCAGAGTCAGGGCCGAGGCCGCGATGTAGACGTCAGCACGAAGTCGAACCAGATATCCCCGACCCAGGGCTGCCCGAAGTTGGCCTCGTGAGATTCCATGCTCTGCTGCTGTGGTTCCACGAAATGGATCGTCACCGAACAGATCGGCGACAAGGGAGCGAGTGTGAGCGGTGGGCGTACGAGCAGACATGGAGGCATCGTGACGCCAATCTCCAAGGCATGAGTTTCATCATCCACAGCCATCGACTGTCGTCCTCTTCGCGTTTTTGGTCGTCAACTTCCGGATTTAGCGACCAAAACCGCAAACAAGACGGGGAGGAGCGAACGCCTAGGGCAACTGCTCGAAGACGTGCTGGCGGATCCAGGCGTGCATCGCCACCGCCGCTGCAGCACCAGCATTGATCGAACGTGTTGACCCGAACTGGGTGATGGCAAGCAGGTCGACGCACGCCTCCTGCGCGGCAGCCGAAAGGCCGGGCCCTTCCTGGCCGAAGAGCATCACGCAGGCGGACGGCAGCCGATAGGTCTCGATCGGGACCGACCCTTCGATGTTGTCGATTCCGACGAGCGGCAGGCCGTTGTCGCGAGCCCAGACGACGAGCTCCTCGATGCTCTCGTGGTGGCGCACATGCTGATAGCGCTCGGTCACCATGGCTCCGCGTCTGTTCCAGCGGCGGTTGCCGACGATGTGCACCTCCGCGGCCAGGAAGGCATTGGCTGACCGGACCACCGAGCCAATGTTCATGTCGTGTTCGAAGTTCTCGATGGCGACGTGGAAGGGATGTCGTCGCTCATCCAGATCGGCCACGATCGCCTCGACGGTCCAATTGCGGTAGCGATCAACGACGTTGCGGGTATCGCCCTCGGCGAGCAGCTCTGGATCGAGGCGCCGATCATCTGACGACTCGGTGTCCATGCTGGTGACCCTAATCCTCGGCGTCGGTCCCTTCACGACGTACAGTCGAGGGGTGCTGGAGGCCGCCTACGCCGTACTGTCGGCCGTCACAGCGCTCGGGCCGGAGTGGCTGGACCCGGAGACCATCCTCACCACGTTCGGCGATATCGCGTTCTGGATCGTCGTCGGCATCATCTTCGCCGAATGCGGCCTCCTCATCGGCTTCTTCCTCCCCGGCGACTCCCTTCTCTTCGTCACCGGGCTCTTCATCGCCTCGGGCTTCATCAGCATCAACATCTGGATCGCCTGCCTGCTGCTGCTCATCGCCGCCGTTGCGGGCAACGCCGTCGGCTACGGCATCGGCTATCAAGTGGGACCGGCCCTCTTCAAGCGCGAGGACTCACGCTTCTTCAAACGAGCCTACGTCGACAAGACACGGGAGTTCTTCGACAAGTACGGCGGTCGCGCCATCATCCTCGCGCGATTCACGCCCATCGTCCGCACCTTCATCACCGCGATCGCGGGGGTCGCGCGGATGGACTTCCGTCGCTTCATGGTCTTCAGCGCCATCGGCGGCTTCATCTGGGCGGTGGGCGTCACGCTGGCCGGCTACTTCCTGGGCACGATCCCCTTCGTGCGCGAGAACATCGAGATCATCCTTTTGATCGTCGTCTTCGTGAGCGTCGTGCCGATCGTCTACGAATACGTCAAGCACCGCCGCGACCGGCGGCCCAAGGAGGCCTAGCCCAGGCCGAGATCGGCCAGCGAGTACGCCGCGCGGTAGTCCAAGCCGGCCTCGCGCACGGCATCGCCCGCCCCGCGATCGACGATGACCGCGACACCGACCACCTCGGCACCGGCCTCACGCAGCGCCTCGACGGCGGCCATCACGGACGACCCCGTGGTCGAGGTGTCCTCAACGGCGAGCACGCGACGGCCAGCGACATCGGGACCTTCGATCCGACGCTGGAGTCCGTGCGCCTTGCCCTCCTTGCGCACGACGAACGCATCAATACGCTCACCGCGCGCGGCGGCCGCATGCAGCATCGCGGTGCCGACCGGATCGGCACCCAGGGTCAGGCCACCGGCCGCGTCGTAATCCCAGTCGCTCGTCAGGTCGAGCATCACGCGACCGATCAGCGGAGCGGCTTCGGCGTCGAGGGTGACTCGACGCAGGTCGACGTAGTAGTCGGCCTCGCGTCCACTGGAGAGGATGACCTTGCCGTGCACGACGGCCTTGTCGACGATCTGCTGGCGGAGGGCTTCGCGGTCGCTCATGGGAAGACCCTAGGGTGCGGCCATGGCCAGCGGCACGGTAATCCTCACGCCCGGGGCGTCGTTCACCGTCACGTCGCCGACCCTCGATCTGGCCGATATCGAGCACGCCGACGATCAATGGTTGCCGCGCGTAGCACTCGACATCGCCGCCGCAGCTCCCGTCGGTCCGGTGCTCCTGGTGCTCGCGGGACGTCACGCCGCCCAGGCACCTGCACTGGGCTTCGCGCAACGCTCGGCGCGGCGAGCAGTCGCGGGCTACGTGCTCGTCGATCCCGTGCTGCCGGCGGTGGGCGGTGACTGGCCGGACGCCCCGGTCACGGTTGTCGTGTCGCCACAGGCTGATGCCGATATGCGATCGGCGGCCCTTGGCGCGCGGCTGCGCGGCTGGGAGGTCGTCGACGGCGACCCGGGTGAGGTGATCGACCGGATTGCCGCGCGTCCCTAGCGTGCTAGCGGGGTGCGCGGGCCTGTCCGCCGGCACGCCGCGATCCGATAGAGCGCACGAGCGGACGGGGCAGGTATTGCGCGACGAGTGATAGCGCCTTGTACTGCGGGCCCGCCACGCTGATGGGCTTGCCACGACGCACATCACGCAGTGCCTGATCGACGACATCCTGCGGATTGAGCCACATCCATTCCGACACCGAGCCCATCTGCATGCCGGCACGCTGGTGGAACTCGGTGTGCGTGTAGCCAGGGCAAACGGCGGTGACGTGCACGCCGGTGCCGGCCAACTCGACCGAGAGGCTTTCGCTGAAGACCGTGACCCACGCTTTGGCAGCGGAGTAGGTGCCGCCGGTGATCCAGCCGGCCACGCTGCTGATGTTGAGGACCGCGCCGGTGCCGCGCGCGACCATGCCGGGGAGTGCGGCCCGTGTCAGACGCATGACGGCGGTGACGAGCACATCGAGCATGCGCTGCTCGATGTCGAGATCGCCGTCCGCGAAGCGCTGCGGGACACCGAATCCCGCGTTGTTGACCAGGATCTCGACCGGGCGCGCCGGATCGGCCAGGCGATCCTCGACCACGGCCATGCCGGCCCGGTCCGAGAGGTCGGCGACCAGGACCTCGACCTGCACCCGGTGCGTCCGCAACTCGTCAGCTACCTGCTCCAAGCGCTGGGCATCGCGAGCGACCAGGCAGATGTCGTGGCCGCGCGCGGCCAAGGTGCGCGCAAACTCCAGGCCGATGCCCGACGTACCACCGGTGATGACTGCGGTTCCCATGACGCTCCCCACATGAGCCGTTCCCACGGATTGACCTGATCTTCGCCTACCGTGACGCCATGCGCTGGAGGCGGGGGCTGGTAGCGGTGATCGCCGCTGCCGCAACCCTCCTGGCCGGAGCGCCAGCCCTTGCCGCACCGGTCCAGCCCCAGGTGGTCAATGGACGCGCGCCACAACCGGGTGAGGCCCGAGCTCTGGTCTCGATCTCCGCACTCGGTCTCACGTGCGGCGGGACCCTGGTGGACTCCGTGCACGTCATCACCGCCGCGCACTGCCTTGTCAATTCCCTGGGGTTCACGGCAGAGCCCTCGCAGGTGAAGGTCGGTTGGTCGAGTACGACGTCCCGGGCGGTTCCGACCCTGCCGGTGGTGGACGTCGCCGTGCACCCCGCGTATGACCACACGACATTCGTCAATGACATGGCGGTTCTCGAACTCGCGGCACCCATTCCAGGGGCAACGCCCATGCTTGTCGCCAGTGCGAGCCGCTCGGCCACGGCACTCGTCGCTGGGAGGGTGGTGCGCGCCGCCGGATACGGGCGTACCAGCGTCGGCGGCATGCTCAGCACGACGGCTCTGGTCGCTGATCTGACGGTGGTCCCCGACAAGGTGTGCGCGAGCAAGCGAATTCCCTACCGGATCGGCGCTATCGACTTCTACGGCTACGGCAAGGATTTCGATCCGCAGACGTCCGTGTGCGCGATCGGAGTCGCTCCTGACACCACACTGATCATCGATACCTGCCAGGGAGACTCAGGTGGCCCGCTCTACGCCGGTGACGGTGTCAGCGTCCGGCTTGTCGGGGTGGTCAGCGTGGGTGACGGGTGCGCCGGATTCATCAGTCCCGGCGAGGAGATGCCACGCAAGCGACCCGGCATCTACGCACGCACATCGAGTGCCCTTCCGTGGCTGGCTGCCGAGGGTGTCGACATGAGCGATGCGTCACTCGCGCCACCGGTCATCACGGCAGCGGTTGCCGAAGGCAATGGCATCGCCGTCACGGTCACCCCCGGAAGCTCGACGCGGGTCGATACCGTCACGGTGACCGCGACGACGGCGTCATCATCGGTAGTAGCCGGTAGCTGTCGGACAGCCATCGATGCGGGCACCGGCACCTGTCGCATCTCCGGGTTAAGTCCCGGGACGACATACGACGTCACGGCCGTGGCAGCAGCCGGTGACCTCGTCTCCGCACCGTCGTCGTCGGTGAGCGTGGCGCTCGCGGGCAAGCCCGCCGTCCCGCGCATCCGAGAGATCTACAGCCTCGGTGGCGGACGCGTGGAATTTGTCGTCGTGGCCGGCACCTCGAGCGTCTCGCCGGTCGATCCCACGACGGTCACCTGTGCGCCCCGCGGCTCGACCAAGGCAGGACTCTCGAGCGTGACGGGTGCGATCGATCGGGGACGCGTGGAGCTGCAGTTGACCTCCGGCCACCGCTACTCCTGTCGGGCCATCAGCACCAATGCGGTCGGCACCTCGCGGTCGCGTCCGCACAACCTCACCCTCTAGGCGTCAGAGTTCCCTGGGAGTCCCGTTCCCGGGGCGAATGAGCCGCGGCCCGCGCCGTACCGTGTCTTCGTGCTCGCGCGCCGCCTTGTCATTGCCGCCGCTCTCGCCGCGGCCGTTGCGCTGCCGTCCCTGCCCGGGCCAGCGGCCGCCACACCCATCAAGCCTCAGGTGGTCAACGGGGTCGAGGGACCGTCCGCCGAGTTCAACTTCCTCGTGGCCGTGGGTGATCGCACCTACTACGAGGACTACGGCATGGATAAGGCCCAGTTCTGCGGCGGCTCACTCGTCTCGAGCACGCTCGTCATTACCGCGGCCCACTGCGTGTCTGATGTCCGCGCGGCTGACCTTGTCGTCAGTACCGCTGACTCTGACGGAGACCTGACCGGTGCCGATACGCGCGTGAGCTACGTATCCGCCATCAAGGTTCACCCCAATTACGACACCCGGTCGCAGGAGAACGACATCGCCGTACTCACGCTCGCGACAGCCCTGCGCGGTGTGCCCACCATCCAACCCGTGACAT
>NBNH01000074.1 GCA_004379115.1 Actinomycetales bacterium mxb001 | reverse complement strand
CCCGGCCGATGCTCCCGATACGCGCCGCGTGCTGCCGGGTGTGATCGCCGGCATCGGCGGCTACGGCAACTGCCTGGGCCTGCCCAATATCGGCGGCGAAGTCGTCTTCGATCCGACATACGCCGGCAATCCGCTGGTCAACGCACTGTGCATCGGTGCGATGAAACACGAGGACATCCACCTCGCCTCAGCCAAGGGCGTCGGCAATCTCGTCATCCTCTATGGCGCGCGCACCGGGGGTGACGGCATCGGCGGCGTCTCCGTGCTCGCGAGCGAGACCTTCGATGCGGACGGTCCCGCGAAGAGACCGAGCGTGCAGGTGGGCGATCCGTTCATGGAGAAGCTGCTCATCGAGTGCACGCTCGAAGTCCTCCAGGCCGGCCTCGTCGAAGGCATCCAGGACCTCGGTGGCGCTGGCATCTCGTGCGCGACCAGCGAACTCGCGTCCAATGGCGAGGGCGGCATGCACGTGCATCTCGATCGCGTCATCCTGCGCGACCCCACGCTCTCGCCCGAGGAGATCCTCATGAGCGAGTCGCAGGAGCGCATGTGCGCGATCGTCACGCCGGACAACGTCGACGCGTTCATGAACATTTGTCGCAAGTGGGAGGTGGAAGCCGTCGTCATCGGGGAGGTCACCGACTCTGGCCGACTCACCATCGACTGGCACGGCGAGCGCATCGTCGACGTACCACCGCGCACCGTCGCGCACGAGGGCCCCGTCTACGAGCGACCCATGGCTCGCCCCGCCGAACTCGATGCGCTGAAGGCGGATGACGCCAATGCGCTGCCGCGACCGGCGACGCCTGACGAGCTGCGCGCGACGTTCGTGCGCATGGCGGGTACGCCCAACCTCGCGTCCAAGAAGTGGGTGACGAGCCAGTACGACCGCTACGTGCTCGGCAACACCGTGCTTGCCCAGCCCGAGGATGCGGGCATGATTCGCATCGACGAGGAGTCAGGGCTGGGTGTAGCGGTCGCCACCGACTGCAACGGCCGCTTCGTGCGACTCGATCCCTACAACGGTGCTCAACTCGCACTCGCCGAGGCCTATCGCAATGTCGCGGTGACAGGCGCACGCCCATTGGCGGTGACGAACTGCCTGAACTTCGGCTCGCCCGAGGATCCCGGCGTCATGTGGACCTTCGCCGAGGCCGTGCGCGGCCTCGCCGACGGATGTCTCGAGCTCGGCATCCCGGTCACGGGCGGCAACGTCAGCTTCTACAACTCGACCGGTGACACCGCGATCCTGCCGACGCCCGTTGTCGGCGTGCTCGGCGTCATCGACGATGTCGAGCGACGCACGCCCATCGGCTGGGGACCTGACGGCGAGGTCATCTACCTGCTCGGTGACACCCGCGAGGACTTCGCGGGCAGCGAGTGGGCGCACGCGGAGCACGCGCATCTCGGCGGTACGCCGCCCCGCGCAGATCTGGCGCGCGAGAAGCTGCTGGCCGACATCCTCATCGCGGGGTCGCGCGACGGCATGCTCACCGCGGCACACGATGTCGCCGACGGTGGCGTGGCCCAGGCCCTGACCGAGATGGCGCTGCGTTCGGGCGTCGGCGCGCGGTTCTGGGCTCCCGACGGGGTTGAGGCCGCCACTTTCCTGTGGTCGGAGTCTCCTGGCCGCGCGATCGTCGTGGTCCCGCGGTCGGAGGAGATGCGCTTCACGGCCATGTGCGCGGCGCGTGGCCTGCCGGCGCACCGCATCGGCGCGGTCGACTCAGGGCTCGGGGCCGACGCGGGCTATCCGGGCGAGCAAGTACTGGAATTCACCGGTCAATTCACGGTTTCCCTGGCGGAGTTACGTGAGTCGCACGAGTCGACGTTCCCGCGCTACTTCGGCCCCGCGCTGACTGTCTAGGGAGCAATGGTGTCGACGGGTGCGCCGATGCCGCTCTCGTCGAGGAGTGCATAGACCTCGGAGGCGCGGTAGCGCCGGTGGCCGCCCAGCGTGCGCACCGCGGAGAGCTTCCCGCTCGACACCCAGCGCGACACCGTCTTGGGATGCACGCGGAACAAATGCGCGACC
>NBNH01000073.1 GCA_004379115.1 Actinomycetales bacterium mxb001 | reverse complement strand
GCAGGGCCCCTACTCCTCGGCGGCGAATGCCCAGACGTCGTAATCGTCGAGAGTGACTCCCCCGAAGCCGTTGACCTCCAATGCACAGGCGATCTGAGCCCGATGCTCGGTCGAGTGGAGGCAGGCCTGGGCCAGGATCGTGGAGCGCAGCGCCGTGCGCGGACCGTCTTCATCCTCGAACTCGACGAGTTCATCGGGGAGATCTCCCTGGGCGATCAGCACGGCATCGAGCTCGGCGAGTCGGCGACGCAACGAGCCAAGATCCTCGGCCGAGGTGGGCACCGTCAGGTCAGTCCACGGTGAGCCGACCAGGCAGTAGCAGTACCACTCGGCACCGCCGACGATGTGAGTGGCGAGTTGACCAACCGGCCACGCGGCGGGGGCGTAGCGCGCCTGCAGGGCATCGATGGGCAGTGCGGCCAGGTCGGCGAAGAGCTTGTCGTTCGCCCAGGCGAGATGGCGAAGGGAATGGCTCATCGACGGCACCGCAGAAGTCTCCCACGCGCGCGATCGCGGCGGCCGATCTACTGTGAGGATGTGGCACGGGTGGTCAGGTTGGTCGGGGTCTACGACGCCGACGGCGGTCTACGAGGCGAACTCGCCTACCTCGCCGGCAAGGTTCAGGGGCGGCACTGCTCGCTGTGCGACATCACCCATTCCCCCGTACGCCGGCGCCGCGAATGGGACGCCTACGTGGCGTCACTTCCCGTTGTTTTCGAGGCGCTCCACCGCAATGAGCGAGATGAGGCCGTGGCCGCAGCCACGGCCGGGTGCGAACCGTGCGTGGTCGCTCAGACCGATGACGACCGTGTGGTCATGCTGCTCGACGCAACAGCGCTCGAGAACGCGCGCACGGTTGCCGGGCTGGCCGACGCCATCACGACGGCTCTGTCGCGCGAGGGACTGGCCTGGCCGGCCCCCACGGTGCGCAGCTAGACCGAACTTCGTCGGAAGAGTGCGGCGACGATCGCCACGAGGACGACGGCAACCAGGATCTGAACGAGGAACGTGATCCAGCTGAAGCCCCAGTCCTGGCCGAGGAATGACGCCCCGATCCACAGGCCCACACCCGCGCCCACGATGCCGCAGATGATCGTCATGATGCAGCCGATGGGCTGCATGCTCGGCACCAGGATGCGGGCGATGAGGCCGATGACGATGCCTACGCCCAGGACGCTGAAGAACCCATACATCTGCATGGCGCGACTATGGCAGAAGTCGAGGCTAGGGCGACGCACCTTCGGGCGTGTCGTCTTCACGCGCGAGGGCCGCGATGCGTGATAGCGCCCGCCGGTACTTCTTGCGATAGCCGCCCTGCAGCATGTCCTGCGAGAAGAGCCGATCGAGGGACACCCCTGACGTGCGCACAGGGATGCCCCGGTCGTAGAGCCGATCAACGAGAACGACGGTGCGCAGGGCCTGGACCTGGTCCGTCAGCGTGCGAACGCCGACCAGATGAACGGCCGTGACGCCGTCGAGCATGGCGCCATAGCGTGACGGATGAACCCGAGCGAGGTGGCCCTGGAGGTCGCCCCAGACATCGATGGTCGCTCCCGGCCAGGCCGCGGCACTCGCGGCGAGAGCGTCGTCATCCATCGGGGGCGTTGGCGACGGCAGGCCCCGATGCCGGTAGTCCTGTCCCTCGATGCGCACCACATCGAAGTGCGCCGAGAGGCCCTGGATCTCGCGCAGGAAGTCCTCGGCGGCGAACCTCTCTTCGCCGAGTCGCTCCGGCAGGGTGTTGGACGTGGCCGCCAGCCGCACGCCGGCCTCGACGAGTCGACCGAGCAACGTCGACATCAGAACGGTGTCGCCCGGGTCATCGAGTTCGAACTCATCAATGCAGACGAGTCGGTAGCGCGTGAGTGAGTCGACGGTCGTCGCAAAGCCCAGCGCCCCCACCAGGTTGGTGTATTCGACGAAGGTCCCGTAGGCCTTGGGCCCCGGGACGGCGTGCCATAGAGAAGCCAGGAGGTGGGTCTTGCCGACGCCGAATCCACCGTCGAGGTACACGCCCGCGCGCGACTCCGGAGGCGCCCCCCGACGGAACCATGCGCGCGACTTCGATGGCTCCGCCAGCCGCGCCGCGAAGGCCTCGAGCGCGGCGACCGCCGCGGCCTGGCTCGGTTGCGCGGGATCTGGCACATAGGTGCTGAAGCGCTCGTGCTCGAACTGCGGTGGAACGACGAGGTCGGCGAGGATGCGCTCGGGCGTGACGGCGGGGTCGCGATCGACGAGCCGGGCGGTCACTCGCGTGATGCTAGGGGGTCCTTCGAGCATTGTCAGAATCGCGTAAGGGATCGCTGGGAAGGCCCTGTGAGCCACGCCTTCACCCGAATCCGCGTGCGATGGTTCTGAAAGAAGCGCGATTCGACGGCCAACGACGTCGCGTCGCATAACCAGGGAGGCCCCATGAGGATCCGCCGTCCTGTGGCCGCAGCTGCGGCCGCGCTCGTCCTCGGAACCGGCGTCATCGCCACCACCGCCACCGCTGCGTCAGCGCATGAGCGCCCCGGCCACAGCCAGGGACCGCGCCCTGGAGCTGGCGACCACGGCAAGCAGGGAAATCACGGCATCGATCGGTGGCTCGAGTCGCGCATCGACCGGACCGTGACGCCGGAGGCGAAGGAGGCACTGCAGACCGCCCGCGAAGCCGCCCGAACCGCGCTGCGCTCGGCGCTCGAGGCGGCCGGTAGCGACGCCGCCGCTCGCGAAGCGGCATGGAGTGCTCACGCGACCGCCATGTCCGCGGCCCTTCTTGCGTTCGACACGGCGACCCTGCCGGCCGATCAGCTCGCGGCGGTCTCCGCCTACCGGACGGCCGTCGCCGCGGTCGAGTCCGATCTGCGCAGCACGTTAGTCGCGGCCAAGGACCAGCTCAAGGCGTCGACCGACGCTGCTCGTGAGGAGTTCCGAGCGGCCATGGCAGCAGCCACGACGTGGGACGAGCGCAAGGCTGCGATCGAGGCCTTCAAGAACGCCACCAAGCCCGCGCGCGAGGCGTTTGCCGCCGCTATGGAGACCGCACGGGAGAGTGCGCTCGCCAGGGTCGAGGCAGCCCGAGCCGCCCTGGAGTCGGCGATTCCCTCAGCCTGACGGCTCATCCGAGGGGGCCGGTCCAGGGACCGGCCCCCTCGGCACGCCTGCGCACCCGTTCTGGCCGCCGGAACGGGCTCGTGGGTGCTGTCGTGCTCCGCGTGGGACGATGCCGCCGACGCGGGAAGGGGCGGGCATGGAGTTCTACGGACACATCATCGACGGCCAGGAGGTGCCTTCGCTCGACGGCGCCACGATGGCCGACATCGACCCCTACACGCGCGAGCCCTGGGCCACCATCGCCCTCGGGGGCAAGGCCGATGCCGATCGTGCCGTGGCGGCGGCCAAGAAGGCGTTCGACACAGGCCCGTGGCCGCGCATGGGCTACGAGAAGCGGCAACAGCTCATGCATCGGCTAGCCGATCTCATGGAGCAGAACGCTGACGAACTTGCCATGGCCGATACCCGCGACATGGGCAAGCCCATCACGCAGTCGCGACACGACGTCGCGCGATCCATCCTCAATGTTCGCTTCTTCGCCGACCATGCACGCATGGCTACCGGCGACGCCTTGCCGATGGATACCGGCCACCACGCCTACACCCGCTGGGAGCCGGTTGGCGTGATCGCAGCTATCTCGCCCTGGAACTTCCCGCTCATGCTCGGCACCTGGAAGGTCATGCCTGCTCTCGCGTGGGGAAACACCGTCGTCTGGAAGCCCGCCGAGGACACCCCCGTGTCGGCCACCATCGTCGGACGACTCGCCATCGAGGCAGGCTTCCCGCACGGGGTGCTCAACATCGTTCACGGCTACGGCCCTGATTCGGCCGGGTCGGCGCTCACGGAGAATCCCGATGTCGAGCGGATCACCTTCACCGGGGAGTCCGGCACCGGCAAGATCATCAGCGCGGTGGCCGCGCGCAACCTCACCCCGGTCAGCCTCGAACTCGGCGGCAAGGGCGCCAACATCGTCTTCGACGACGCCGACATCGACAACGCCGTCCACTGGGCCGTCGAGGCGATCTTCCGCAATGCCGGTCAGGTGTGCCTCGCGGGGAGCCGCCTCTACGTGCAACGAGGCATCTACGAGGACTTCATGGTTCGCTACAAGGCCGCTGCCGAGGCCCTCGTCATCGGCGATCCCAAGGATCCCGCGACACAGTTCTCCGCCGCGCTCGCGAGCCAGGAGCATTTCACCAAGGTCAAGAGTTACCTCGACACCGAGGCTCTGGGCGGTGGCGAGATCCTGACCGGCGGCCTCGGCGACGGCTGGAGCGTACGTCCGACGATCATCACCGGCGCCCCGCAGGATGCCCGCGTGGTCAAGGAGGAGATCTTCGGTCCGGTGACCGTCGCCACTCCCTTCGATACCGAGGCCGAAGCTGTCGCGCTCGCGAATGACACGCGCTACGGGCTCAACGCCATGGTGTTCACGGAAAACCTCTCGCGTGCACACAGGGTGGCTGCCCAACTGAATGCGGGCACCGTGTGGGTTAACTGCTTCTTCATTCGCGATCTACGCGCGCCCTTCGGCGGATTCGGGGACTCCGGGGTCGGTCGCGAAGGCGGCAACTTCAGCCGCGAGTTCATGACCGAGCCGAAGGCCGTGGTCATGCAGATCAGCCCGGCCTAGGAATCAGTCTTTCGTCGACTGGGCTGCACTCGGGGCGGCTCCCCCGGCATCTTCGGATAGTCGGGCGGAAACGGCATCTCGCCCAGGCCGCGTTCATCGACGTCGGCCTGCCACAGGTCGAGCAGCGGAGTGATGTCGAACGCCTCATCGCCCAGCGACTCCCAGGGGTCGCCGCTCGCCGCATACAGACCGGGCACGGTGCGCAACGTGAAGGCTGCTGGATCGATATTGCGCAGCGCCTCCCATGTCACCGGCATCGAGACCGGGGCGCCCGGTCGGGATCGCACCGACCACGCCGACGCCATCGTGCGGTCGCGTGCCATCTGGTTGTAGTCGAGGAACACGCGCCTGCCGCGTTCCTCCTTCCACCACGCGGTGGTGACGAGATCCGGCATGTCGCGCTCGAGCGCGCGCCCCAGGGCAATGGCCGCGTGCCGAACATCGAGGAACTCCCACCGCGGCTCGATCGCGATGAAGATATGGAGTCCGCGGCCACCGCTCGTCTTGACGTAGGGATCAGCGCCAAGGGTCCTCAGCGCGTCTCGAAGAGCGAGCGCTGCCTCAACCGCGTCGGCGAAGTCGCGACCGGGCTGTGGGTCGAGATCGAGGCGCATCTCGTCGGGCCGATCGACATCGCGGTCGGTTACCGGCCAGGGATGGAACGTGACGCACCCCAGGTTGGCCGCCCACAAGATGGTGGCCGCATTCGTGGGGCAGACCTGAATGCCCGTGCGCCCGGAGGGAAATGTGATCTCGACGGAGTCGACATAGGCGGGAGCACCCTTGGGTAGGTGCTTGTTGTAGAAGCTCTCCCCGAACTCACCGTCGACGAGGACGCCGTGCGGCCAGCGTTGGAGGGTGGTGGGTCGATCGCGCAGGGCTCTGAGCAGGGGTTCGGACACGGCGTCGTAGTAGCGCGCGAGATCGAGTTTGGTGATGACGGCGTCGCCGTCCTTCCACAGGGGTCGGTTCGGACTCGTGATGCGAACCGCCGTATCTCCGACCGTGATCTCCACCGCAGACCCGGATGCCGCGCTCGCCACCGCGCCACGGTACTGCGCAGCGGCTAACGTAGCGGGGTGATTCGAGTCGCCGTGGCCGTCCTCGTGACGCTGGTCACGACCCTGTCGATCGCACCCGCCGCCCGTGGAAGCGTGCCCGAGGTCGTCGCCATCGGCGACTCCTACATGGCAGGTGTTGGCGCGGGCGACTACACGGTCACCGATGACTGTCGTCGATCAGCCGCTTCCTACGCCGCGGACGCAGCCCGACGCACCGCGAGTGCCCTGGTTGATGAATCGTGTCCAGGAGCGCGCATCCCGCAGGTGCTGGCGCAGGCAGGGAAGGTACCCGCCACGGCCGACACCGTCCTCGTGCAAGTCGGCGGCAATGACGCGGGGTTCTCCGCCATCGCCTTCGCGTGCCTACTCCCCTTCGGAGCCAACTGCCTCGACCAGATCGCTCAGTCACGTGCCTCCCTGCCGGCGATCGGCGAGGGACTTCGCGAGATCGGCGCCGTGGTGCGCACACGTTCACCGGGTGCGCAGGTCGTCTTCGCTGGCTACCCGCGCCTCCTGGCCAGCCCAGGTGCATGCGCGTCAACTCCGCTCGGCTCGCTGCTGGATGCCGCGGAGGTCCGAGCCATCAACGCACTCCAGGCCGGACTCGACCGCACGATCGCGGCGGCCGCGCGAGCTAGCGGCGCCACCTACGTCGACTGGCCGCGCGCCGTCGACCGGCACTCACTGTGCTCGTCCGATCCATGGTTCGTGACCCTGGAGCCGCGGGAGGACGCACTCCATCCCACCGCCAAGGCCTACGCAGCCATGGGCCGTTCGATCGCCCCACTCTTGCGCCGCTAGGGTTCTCCCGTGTCCATCGCCGCGATCACGTTCTGGTTCATCGGGATCTTCCTGGCCCTCTTCGGCCTCGTCTTCGCTCTCTACGGGATGTCGAGCGAGCGCTCCTACTGGGCGCAGCGCGATCCATCGGGCAACCCCTCTCGCGAGGCGACCCCCTTCTCGAAGGTGTTCACGCACTTCTGGCGTATCGCCATCAGCAATGAGCGCGCACCCCTGCGCATCGCCGCCATCGGGGTCACGCTCATCTACCTGGCGATCGTGGCGTTCATCCTGGCTGTGATCTTCACCGCCACGGGCTGATCAATGCCGCCGGCGTTCGTCGCACAGGCCCGCGATCGGCTGTCGGCCTTCCTCGTCGCGCGGCCCCGAGGTCAGAGTGCCGCCGACCTCCTGCAGCGCATCATCCAGGCGCAAAGTGTCGAGCGCATCGGCCTTACTGCTGCCGGCATCGCCTTCTGGTTCGTGATCGCGCTCTTCCCTGCGCTGATCGCTGTCGTCATGGTGCTCGGCCTCGTGCTCAGCCCCACCGAGATCGCCAACACCCTCGAGCAGCTCGACAAGGCGAGCCCCAACAGCCTGGGCGGTGTCGTCCTTCGCCAGGTCGAGGCAGCGGCCTCCAGCCGGCCGTCTGCCCTGTCCCTGGGCTTCGCCGTGTCGCTCGTGATCGTTCTGTGGTCGACATCGGCGGGCTACTACAACTTCGCACGCGGGACTCGCATGGCCTACGGGCTACCACCGCAGAACTACGTCCGAGCCCGGGGACGCGCCTTCGTGGGCGCGACCGCTGGAATGCTCATCACCGCGGTCCTGGCTGTGGGGACGGCGCTACTCGTGTCATACGCGGGCTCGCAAAGCGGAGCCTGGCGTGTCCTCCTGCTCGTGGCCAACGCCACTGTCGGCATCGGGCTGCTCGCCCTGGCCCTCGCCGCTCTCTTTCGATTCTCGACCGGCCGGCTACCTCAGCGCACTGAGTACCTCCCGGGCGCTGCCTTCGGGGCGATCGGCACCGTCGCGGTGTTCATCGGATTCGGCATCTTCGTGTCGTACGCGGGCTCGTACGACGCGGTCTACGGCGCCCTGTCCAGCGCCATCATCTTGATGCTGACGGTCTACTTTGCCGCCTACGCCGTGCTGATCGGCGCTGTCCTGAATGCCCAGTTGCGGCGAGTCGGTACCTAGTCGGCGCGCCGCTTCTTGTCTTTCTTCTTCATCTCCTGGCCGTCCGCGCCCGCCTCGCGCACGGTGGTCAACAACTCCCCGGCGTAGTCGGGCACGAACCGGCTGAGGTCACGGGGGGGCCGCTGATAGCCGTGTCCCTTCGGTCGCTTGGGAAGGGTGAGTGGCTGGCGCTTCACGGGCTCATAGGGGACCGATGACAGCAGGTGGTGGATCATGTTGATGCGCGCCTTGCGCTTGTCATCGGCCTCCACGTCGAACCACGGAGACTCGTCGGTGTCGGTGTGCACCATCATTTCGTCCTTGGCCCGCGAGTAATCCTCCCACCGCGTGATGGACTCGAAGTCCATCGGCGACAGTTTCCACTGCCGCATGGGGTCGTTGAGCCGCGAGGCGAAACGCTTCTCCTGCTCGTGATTGCTCACGCTGAACCAGTACTTGCGCAGGAAGATGCCGTCCTCGATGAGCATGCGCTCGAAGATGGGCGCCTGGCGCAGGAATCGGCGGTACTCCTCCGGCGTGCAGAAGCCCATGACCTTTTCGACGCCTGCGCGGTTGTACCAGGACCGGTCGAAGAGCACGATCTCGCCGGCCGCCGGGAGTTGCTCGACGTAGCGCTGGAAGTACCACTGGGTCTTCTGGCGCTCAGTAGGTGTCGGCAGCGCCACGATGCGCGCAACGCGAGGATTGAGGTATTCGGCGACACGCTTGATCGTCGAGCCTTTGCCCGCGGCATCCCGGCCCTCGAACACGACCACGATGCGAGATCCCGATGCCTTGACCCACTCCTGCATCTCGACCAACTGGCCCTGGAGGGCATAGAGCGTCTCCTCGTAGAACTCCCGTGGCAGGCGCTTCACCTTGGCAGGCGGCATCTCGTCGGGACTGACGTACTGGCCCACGGCGACCCCCTTCCACCTTCATCCAAGCACGGGATCCGGGCGGTCGGTAGGGAATCGGCGCCTCAGGGAAATGCGAGAGCCTGCGTCTGCCACGACCGCAGGGCGGCGTCGAAGACTCGATGAGACTCCAGGGCCTCGGTTGGCGTAGCCGTACCGAACCGATCCCCCAGCGCTTCCGCGCGTTCGGCCAGGAAGGACGCCCACATCTGCAGCAGGGCATCGCCAAACCCGAACTCGAAGATCGCACCGGAGACCACTGGCCAGGCCGAGACGTTGCCGGGTTGGATCTCCTCCCACACCTGCTCGCTTCCGTCCATGCGGAAGCGCCGCAGCAGCGTCGGCTCTCGGGTGCTGAACTGCACGCCGCCATCCATGCCCATGGCGTCGATGAACCACGTGTTGGCGTGACCGGGAGCGATGCGCCGGGTCTCCCACAGCATCGTGAAGTCGCGTCCCCCCGCCTGAGGACGAGTTGCGCACACCAGGAGGGCGTTGTCCCAGGTGTCGCAGGCGACCGGCGTGCCGTCGGGGCCAGGACGCTGCTGGACGACATCGTCCAAGCGCCCGTAGACCGACTGCGGATGCCAGCCCAGGCGCAGCGGGAGGTGAGCGACGTGGAGCCCGAGGTCGCCCATGACTCCGATCGCCCCGCACGTGTCGGATCGGCGCTTCCAGTTAATGGGCTTGCTTCGATTGAGGTCGGACGAGTGCCAAAAGCCCGACCGGACGTCGAGCAGGTCGCCCAAGGCCCCGGAGGCGGCATAGGCGTAGGCCCGCTGCGCGCCCGGGTAGAAGGGGAACTCGCTGGAAACCCGCACGAAGGCCGTCGAGGCATCGATGGCCGTGACGATGCGCTCAGCCGCACCTAGGTCGATGCCGAACGGCTTCTCCGCCAGGAAGTCGCGGCCGGCATTCGCTGCCGCGGTGTAGATCTCCTCGTGAAGGTCGTGGGGGACGGCGATGTACAGCACATCGATGTCGTCGGACTCGACAAGCGTGCGCCAGTCGTCACTCAACGTCGTCACGGAGTCGACATGCGAGAACCAGTCTCGGGCCGCTGGCGCCGGGTCAGCCACAGCGACGACACGTGGGCGGGAGGGGTGGTCGATGAGTAGGTCCCACCGTCCGCACACTCCGACGAGCTCACGGCCCATGAGACCGCCGCCGATGATGCCGATGCGGACGTCGCTCATGATGAGCGCAGGATCGCCATCGCCTGCTCGGCATTGGCACCGTCATGCAGCATCGCCATCAGCGCGCGGGTCATGCCGGCCGGATTGCCGTGCTGGATGATGTTGCGGCCGTAGACCAGGCCGGCAGCGCCCTGCTGGAGCAGCACCTCGGTGCGCCGGAAGATCTCCTCGTCGGGCACCTTCCCGCCACCACGAATGAGCACGGGGATGCCGGATGCCGTCGTGACCACGTCGCCGTAGATGGCGGGGTCGTCGGTGGGATCGGCCTTGATGATGTCGGCACCCAGCTCCACCGCCTGACGCACGATCGGGATGATCTGCTCAATGTCGCCATTGACCGTGTAGGGACCCGCCGCGGTCTCCTTCATGACGAGTGGCTCGACCATCAGGGGCATCCCGTAGTCGTCGCAGTCGTTGCGCAACTCCATGACATTGCGGATGCACGCCTCTCGCACCTCGGGCCGTCCGGGCAGGTCGAGGAGATTGACCACCACGCAGGCGGCATCCAGGCGAACGGCGGTGACGACAGCGTCGCGGGCGATAACGCTGAACATGTGGTCGGGCAGGGTCGAGCCGTAGACGTTGGCCACGTCGGTGCGCATCACCAGGGCGGGCCTCTCGCGGCCGCCCTGGCCCTGCAGGAGACGCGCCTGGCCGGGGGTCAACTGGATGGCATCGGGGGCCGCGGCGACCAGGACGTCGACAGCAGCCGGGAGGTCCTCGATGCCGGCCAGGAAGGACCCCTGCCCGAAGAAGCCGTGGTCGACAGCGATGTCGAGGCAGCGCCCCGAGGACGGGTTGAACAGACGCCGCATGCGGTAGGCGCTATCGGACACCTCGGCTCCTTCACTGGGGGTGGTCCCGAGAAGAGTGACCACCGCGACCCATGCACCCTATCCCCCGGTTGATGTCACTATGGAGCCGTGACGACTGCCGCCCCTGTGCTCCTGCCGGTCAACCAGTTCGACCACTTCTATCGCGGAGGCGACCGCATCGGCGCCCTGCGCCATGGGCCGGGCGGCCCGCAGCGCCCCGAGGAGTGGCTCGGTTCGACCACGACGCGATTCGGTGATCCCATTCAGGGCCTGAGTGTGCTGCCCGACGGCCGTTTCCTACGCGACGCCGTCGTTGCTGATCCCGTTGCCTGGCTGGGGGCCGCGCACGTGGATCGCTACGGCACCTCGGTCGAAGTACTGGTGAAGTTCCTCGACCTCGGGCAGCGACTTCCGGTGCATCTGCACCCCAACCGCGAGTTCGCTCGCACGCACCTGGGGCTGGCCCACGGCAAGACCGAGGCCTGGTACGTGCTGGATGCGCCACCAGGTGCCCGCGTAGGCGTCGGCTTCGCCGAGTCGATGGCGCTGGCCGACATCGCCGCCATGGTGTCGGCTCATGACAGCCAGGGATTCCTCGACGCGCTGCGCACCCGAGAGGTCCGCCCCGGCGACGCGATGCTCGTACCCGCCGGGCTGCCGCACACCGTCCAGGAAGGCGTGTTCGTCCTCGAACTCCAAGAACCCACCGATCTGTCGATCCTGCTCGAATGGCAGGACTTCGCGGTCGATGGCGACCGGGATGGCCATCTCAACCTCGGCTTCGATGTGGCGCTCCAGGCCGTCGACACCTCAGCGGTCTCCGACAGCGATCTGGATCGGCTGGTCGTGCGCCGCGAAGACATCGCACATGCGGGCCTGACGTCGGCCCTCCCTCCCGAGGCAGACGCCTACTTCCGCGCCCAGCACCTCGATACGAGCGCGGCGCCGGTCTCCGTCGATGCCGGCTTCGCCGTAGTCGCCGTGCTCGACGGCGCGGGCACCATCACGACATCCGAGGAGACGGTCGCGGTCTCGCGTGGCGACGTGCTGGTGCTTCCCCATGCGAGTGGCGACTGGATCGCCGACGGTGCGCTCGTGGCCGTTGCCTGTCGACCCCCCGCCCCCGACGCCCCCGTCAACGCGCGGTGACCCTCGACGTCCTCGTCGGCGTGGACGTCGGCACCACCCGGATCAAGGCACTCGCGGTCGGCCTCGATGGTCGGGTGCTGGGCGAGGCCGACGCCGTCACTCCCTGGCGTCACGACGGGCCCTGCGCGGACGTCGATCCTCGGGTGCTGGCTGACACGGCCATCGATGTCGCCGTTCGCACCCTTGACGATCCGCGCGTTCCCTCCAACGCATCGGTTCGCGGGATCGGCGTCACCGGCATCGCGGAGGCTGGTGCGCTGCTCGATGACACGGGCGCACCCTGCGCACCGATGCTCGCGTGGTACGACCCGCGGGGCCTGGCCGAGCCGATTCGCGCACGTGTCGAGGCACGAGAGTTCTGGCGATGCTGCGGCGTTCGCCTGAACTCCAAGCCGTCGCTGGCCAAAGTTCTCTACCTCTACGACACCGTGCCCGACGCGCGGTCTAGGGCATCGCTGCACCTCGGGGTCGCCGACTGGGTCGTGCACGCACTCGGCGGCGAGGCGGTGGCCGAGCGGTCCCTGCTCTCGCGATCCGGCCTGTACGACGTCCTGGGCGACGAGCCCTGGGCGCTGGCATCCGACCTTGTCGGCGACCTGGTGGCGCCTCGCATCATCTGGGCCGGCGAGCCTGCGGGTGTCGTCGGCCCGGATGCACCCGAGCGCCTCCGGGGAGCAACGCTGACCGTGGCGGGGCTCGACCACGAGGCGGCGTCGATGGCGATGGGCGCGATGCGCCTCGGCGTGCTGACCGACTCGATCGGTACGGCAGAAGCCCTGCTGCGCCTCATTCCCCCGGTCGACCGCGACACGATGGAAACACTGGTCGAACGCGACGTCGGCGTGGGCTGGGGCATCGTGCCCGGCTTCCTGTGCCTTGTTGGTGGCCTGCTCACCGGGCTGTCACTCGAGCGCATGTCCGCTCTCCTCGGCTTGACCGATCGTGCTCAACGGCGCGCGGTATCCGAGCAGGCACTGGAGATTGATCGCTCCACCGTGCCGTTCCGTATTGCCGAGGTCAGCCATGAGGGGTTGACACTCTCCGGCGTCACCGAGGGGGTGTCACCGGCCATCGCCTGGCGCGCCGCCGTCGATGACCTCGTCGCGATGTCCACGGACCTCATCGACTTCATCGAGGCCCACGTCGGACGGCGCAGCGAGTCCATGCTCACTGGGGGATGGATGAACGACCCCACCGTGGCCGCGGCCAAGCGGGCTCAGATCGGTGCCTACGAGACGTCCGATATCCGAGAGGCGGCCGCCCTGGGCGCCGCCTTCTTCGGCGGCATTGCCGCGGGAGTCCTGGAACGGCCGGGACCTGCAGACCGCCCCCGCTGGCGCACCTGAGGGACCTCTCGTCGATCTGCGCCCACCCCCCGGCGCTGGTAATCTCGCGAAGCGAGGGAGGTGGGCGATGTCACCCGAGAGCAGCGATGCCGGCCAGGTTTTGCGCGACGTCTGGCGCCAGTCGCCGGAGTCCTTTGCCGACCTCGATGCCGAGTGCAGCCCCACCAAGGCGTGCCGCAACATGAAGGACATCACCTTCGACGGCTTTGCCGAAGACGGCGGTGACCTCGCCACAGCCTGGCGCAACACGCTGGCGCGCGAGGGCAAGCTCGGCTCGAGTTCCGTCGCCGACCTCGTCTTCGGCGACTCTGACTGATCGGGTGCCATGACGACGTCCCCCGCTGACCTGAGCGTGCCTGAGCTCACCGCCGTCCTTCGCGACCAGGGCTACATCGCCGACCGGGGCCTGGCCACCTCTTTGCTGCTGTCCTTGAAGTTGGGCAAGCCACTCCTGCTCGAGGGGGAGGTGGGCGTCGGCAAGACCGAACTGGCGCGCACCCTCGCGACCATGCTGGGCCGCGACCTGATCCGCCTGCAGTGCTACGAGGGAATCGACGTCCACCACGCTCTCTACGAGTGGGACTACGCCCGGCAGATGCTGCACATCCGCTCCCTGAGCCAGTCCGAGGGTGGCGCCGCCGACGACGACCTCTTCGGTGAGCGCTTCCTGCTCGAGCGACCGCTCCTCCAGGCCGTTCGTGCCGGACACGGATGTGTTCTGCTCATCGACGAGATCGACCGGGCCGACGACGAGTTCGAGGCATTCCTCCTCGAGCTGCTGGGCGACTTCCAGGTCACCATCCCCGAGGTGGGCACCATCCGTGCCGATACCCGACCCATCGTGATCCTCACGTCCAACCGCACCCGCGAACTCCACGACGCCCTCAAGCGCCGCTGCCTCTACACGTGGATCGGGTTCCCGCCGGCCGAGCGGGAGGTCGAGATCGTGCGCACCCGCCTGCCCGGCATCGGGGGCGCCCTCGCCGGCCAGGTGGTGGCGGCTGTCAACCGCCTGCGCGAGATGGATCTTGAGAAGCCTCCGGGCGTGGCCGAGACCATCGATTGGGCCCAGAGCCTCGATGCCCTCGGTGTCGACTCCCTCACCGACGATGCTGCCATCGATACGCTCGGCGCCGTCGTGAAGGACCGCGACGACCTCGAGTACGCCACCAAGAGCATCCAGGATGTCGTCGCCTGACACCGTGTCGCTGCCCGAGGGCTTCGACGCACTTCTCGTCGATTTCGGCCATGCGCTGCGCGCGGCCGGCCTGCCCGTCGGCACCGACGACATCTTGACGTTCTGTTCCGGCACCGCCTCCCTCGACGTCACTGATGTCATGGACGTCTACTGGTCGGGGCGCGCCACGCTTGTGCGTCGGCGTGATCACGTGCCCATCTACAACGCCGTCTTCCGGCTCTTCTTCCTCGAGGTCGATCCGGCCACGGACGACGAGCGCAAGCGCCAGATGCGCTCGTCCGCGACGGCCGGGGCAACCCTGGAGATTCCCAACACCGAGGAGGGCCTGCCCGGCGAGATCAGTCCGCAAGAGGCCAAGCTCGGATACCTCGCGAGCACCTCCGAGGTCTACCGACACAAGGCCTTCGCCGATTGCTCCGACGACGAGCTCCGCCAGTTGCGCCGGCTCATGTCGCAGATGCGCGTCACTCCCCCGCGCAAGCGCACGCATCGCACGATGCGTGCTCGGCGCAGTGCCACCCTCGACATGCGCCGTATGGCCCGCGACACGATGCGCACTCTCGGCGAGCCCCGGGACCTCGCCTACAAGAAGCGGCGCCACCGCCTGCGTCCCCTGGTGCTCATCCTCGACGTCTCCGGATCCATGGCCGACTACTCGCGCAACCTGCTGCAGTTCGCCTACTCCGCGCGGCGCGCCAATGCGAAAGTCGATGTCTTCTGCTTCGGTACGCGCCTGAGCCGCATCACCAAGGCCCTTGATCGTCGCGATCCCGATGACGCCATGCGGATAGCCGGCGAGGCGGTCCTCGACTGGGATGGCGGCACCCGCATCGGAGACAGCCTGCGCGAGTTCACCCGCGAGGCTCGGCGCTCCCGCCTCGGGCGAGGAGCCATCGTCGTCATCTGCTCCGACGGCCTCGACCGCGGTGACCCGCAGGCGCTGGAGGAGTCCATGGAAACCCTCGGCCGCCTGGCCCATCGGATCATCTGGGTCAATCCACACAAGGGCGATGCCGTCGACTACGTGCCCGCCTCGCTGGGGATGATCGTCGCCGATCCCTTCATCGACGAGGTGCACTCGGGCCACAACCTCGCTAGCCTCGAGCGCCTGGCCGCGCGTCTATCGAAGGTGGGTTAGCCATGAGGTTCAGCGTTTCGCTCCAGGCCGAGGGCGACCGCGAGATCACCCTCGACGAGGTCGTCGAGCTCGCCGACGCCGTTGCCGGCCTGGGGGGTATCGCCTCGGGTTTTGGCACCATGAGCTACGGGGCGCAGATCATCGTCGAGGCCGACACCTCCGACGAGGCCGTCGAGATCGCTCTCGCTGAGTTCAACAAGGCGGTGGCCACCACGTCACTGCCCGCCTGGCCGGTCACCCGCGCCGAGACCATCGGCGAGGACGACGACTACGGCGACATGGAACCCGGGTGATTCGACTCGGCAGCCTCGCGGGCTACTCCTTCGAAGGGCCGCGTTCCCTCGCCGGCTGGACACCGCCCCCGGTGCCCGCCGTCTACGCCATCCTGGCCAAGACCAATCCTCAGCGCCCACAGGAGTTCGCGGTCATTTACGTTGGCCACGCCGACGACTTGACCACCGAAGGGTTCCCCTTCCGGCACGCGCGGTCCGCCGCCTGGATCAAGCGGGCCGACGGCAAGTTCAACCTGCATGCCTGCTGGCTGGAGGTGCCCGGCGGCACCCGCGCCCATCGCGAGCAGATCGCACGCGAACTCATCGCGATCTACGACCCCAGCTGCAACCTCGAGAAGTTCGACCAGGCCTGGAAGGACGAGTGGATCGGCGAATACGCCACGCCCGTCACCGACGCATTGACGACGGGCCGGGACCCCCAGAAGGAATCCCGGCCCGATCGCTCGTAGCGCTGACTAGTCCTGAGCGCCCACGCCCTCCATCAGGCGCGTACGACGCGTCCCCATAGCCGGACGGGCCACTCCGTCGGCCACGTGCTCATCGTGCTGGTAGGTGGCGCCAACGACGATCCCCTCGCCCATGCCGTAGAGCAGCGGGAGCGCACCGGCCACGACGCGACCGGTCGTGTTGATCGCCGAGAGGCCAGGCTCAATCGCCTCGGCGTCCTTCTTGATCTGCCAGACGAGGTCGGCGCACTCCTCGAGATCCGCGGCAACGGCCTTGAGCTGCGACCCCACGATGAAGAGGTAGATCGCCAGTCCGGCGATGAGTGCCACGATGTCGGCGACTGACCACCAGGCCAGCGTGCTGGCGCTCATGACCGCACCTTGTCGAGGACGCGGCCGAGGAACAGGTGATGCTCCAGGCCTTCCTGAAGGACGAGTTCGACGCCGCCCGCCGTCGTGGTGATGAGTGCGGTATCAGCGGTGTTGGCCTGAGCCGCGATGAGCGTGGCCTTGATGGCCGCCACGCGACGGCGGATGCGCGCCACGAGGATGACCAGGATGGTCAGCAGGGCGGCGACCGCCACGACCACGACGATGCCGAGGATGTTGGCCGTCTGCCACAGTTGTTCGACCTGGGGATCCATGTCAGCCTCCCAGCCGGTTACGGCCGCGCTTGAGGCCATCGATGATGGCCAGCGCGGATGCGATGGTCTCGTTGAGGCCCTTGAGCCCCGCGGTGTTGATCTCGGCCTGCTGCAGTCCGCTCAGGATGCTGCCGGCCTGATTGCCGATGCGGAAGGCCAGGATCAAGATCGGTACGACCAGCGCCACGACCGCCAGGACGACGACGAGGCCGATGATGTAGCCGATCAGCCAGCCCTCATGTCCGGTGAAGTCCACGAGTCCTCCTAGATCGATTCCGCGAAGCTACGCACGGGGGCGAGGCTGGCGTTGACGGACGTGACGACGGGCGGGACGGTCGAGGTCTGGGCCACGATGACCTTGACCCCACCGTCGAGTGCGGCGAGCGACTTCGATGTCGCCGCGAGGTGGAAGATGACGCGCAGGAGACCGAGCGCCGCGGCCGCGATGATGAGCGCGCCGAGGATCAGCGTGATGATGGCTTCGAGTGGCATCCGGACCTCCTAGCCCAGCAGCTTGGACACGGGGCCCGCGTAGCGGACCGCACCATTGGCAACTTCCCTGATGACCTCGTCGGTCGTCTCCAGGAGCTCGGGGGTGTTGTGCAACTCCCCGATCAGTGCGACTCCCCCGGCGAGGGTGTCGTCCGTCGCGCCGCGAATCGCTTCCGTTGCCGCCAGCAGGCGGTTGAGCAGTGCGACGAGGACCGGGACGATCACGATGAGCAGGATCAGGTTTCCGATCATCCACAAACTCATGTCATGCCTCCGCTCTACCGGCTCGGAGCCGGCTGGTAGGGAAGGAAGAACCTGCCGAAGACGCGCTTGATCGCGCGCGTGAAGGCCGTCAATCCGATCGCGATGCCGCTCGCGGCCTTGGGCCCGCCCACCGCGTAGGGGTCCTGACCGAGTGCGAGCGCCTGCATGCGCACCTTCATCGACCCCGATGTCTGGTCGATGAGCACGCCCGTGACGTCCTGCACGAGGCCGCGGCCGTATTGCGCGGCCGCACCGGAGATCTGCAGGTCCATCGCGATGTTGACCTTGGTAGCAGCGCCGCCCATCGGCTGCAGGCTCACATCGAGCGTGGTCGAGGCATTGCCACGACCCTTCTTGTCGGCGCCCACCCCGTCGAGGACCAGCGTCTTCTTGGCCTCATCGCGGCTCTTGATCTTCAGCTCGCCGGTGAACTCGAGCTTGACCGGCCCCGCCGAGATGACGACATCACCCTGGTAGTGGTCGTCGGCGACCTTGTTGGTGAGGTCCGCGCCGGGCACGCAGGCGGCCACGAGCGGGACGTCGTCGAAGAACTCCCAGACCTTGTCGACGGGCTGGTCGATCTCGAATGACTGCGTGATCTTCATGGCGTCACTCTCCCTTCACCGGCGGGGCACCCGAGACATCCTGACCGGTCTGCAGGGCTTCGTAGACCCGGTTGGGCATCAGGGGCATGTCGACGTTGCGAACGCCGGTGTGCTCGAGGGCGTTCATGACCGCGTTGACGAAGGCGGCGGGCCCACCCACCGTCGCGCACTCGCCGACCCCCTTGGCACCGATGGGGTGGTGCGGGCAGGGAGTGACGACCTCATGGAGTTCGAAGCCGGGCGTCTCCCAGGACGTCGGCAACAGGTAGTCCATGAAGTTGGAGCCGATGCAGTTGCCCTCCTCATCGAAGGTGATGTACTGCATGCTCGCCATGGCGTAGGCCTCGGTGAGGCCACCCATGATCTGCCCCTCGACGATCATCGGGTTGATGCGCACCCCGCAATCGTCGACGGCCACGAAGTTGAGCACGTCCCACACACCGGTCTGCGGGTCGATCTCGACCTTGCAGAGGTAGGCCGCGAAGGGCCACGTGAGGTTGGGCGGGTCGTAGTAGGCGTTGTTCTCTAGGCCTGGCTCCATGCCGTCGGGCACGTTGCTGTAGGCCGCGAGGGCGCAGTCCTGGATCGTGACGCCACGCTCGTTGTTGCCGCGCACATAGAAGCGACCGAGCTCCCACTCGATGTCCTCCTCGGACACCTCCAGCAGGTGGGCCGCGATCTTGCGGGCCTTGGCCCGGATCTTGCGCGACACCATCGCCACCGCGGCACCGGCAACCGGAGTCGACCGCGAGGCGTAGGTGCCCATGCCGAACGGCGCCGTGTCGGTGTCGCCCTCCTCGACGACGATGTCGTCGGCGGGGATGCCGAGCTCGTGGGCGACGATCTGCGCCCACGTCGTCTCATGGCCCTGACCCTGGGTCTTGGCGCCGGTGCGCAAGATGGCCTTGCCGGTCATGTGCACCCGGAGCTCAGCCGAGTCGAACATCTTGATGCCGATGATGTCGTATTCGCGACTGTTGCCGGCGCCGAGCGGCTCGGTCATCGTGGAGATGCCGAGGCCGAGGAGCTTGCCGCGCTTGCGCGCCTCCTCTTGCTCCTGCTTGAAGGTGCTGTAGCCGATCGCCTCCAGCGCGACGTCGAGGCACTTGCCGTACTGCCCGGAGTCGGTGAGGAACCCGAATGCCGTGCGGTAGGGGAACATGTCGTCCTTGACCAGGTTGACCTTGCGGAACTCCGCCTGGTCCATGCCGAGGTCGTTGGCCGCCGCGTGGATCATGCGCTCCTGGAAGAACATCGCCTCCGTCACCCGGAAGGAGCAGCGGTAGGCAACGCCGCCGGGCGCCTTATTGGTGTACCAGCCCTCACTCGTCAGGTGCGCGGCCGGAATGTCATAGGCCGCGAATGCCGAGTGCATCAGGCCGATCTTGAACTTGGTCGGCTGGGCATCGGCGTAGAAGGCACCGTGGTCGGAGATGGTGTGCATGCGGACACCGAGGATCTTGCCGTCCTTGCGCAGGGCCATCTCACCCTGCAGGTAGACATCGCGACCAAATCCCGTGGAGATGAGGTTGCCGGAGCGATCCTCGATCCACTTGACGGGGCGCTCGGTGAGAATCGAGGCCAGGATCGAGATGACGTAGCCGGGGTAGACCGGCACCTTGTTGCCGAAGCCGCCACCGAGATCGGGCGACACGATGCGGATCATCTGCTCTGGCAGCTCGGCCACCATCGCCACCGCCGCCCGGATGATGTGCGGGGCCTGGGTCGTCATGTAGACGGTGAGCTTGCCCGTCGCACGGTCGTAGTCGGCGATGGAGCCGCACGTCTCGAGGGGCGATGGGTGCGACCGCGGATAGTGCAGCTCGAGCTTGGAGACGACATCAGCCTCCTCGAAGGCGCGATCCGTCGCGGCCTTGTCGCCGATCTCCCAGTCGAAGATCTTGTTGGAGGTCTGTGTTTCCTTGTCGTCGCGGATCAGCGGGGCATCGGGCGACTGCGCCTGGAACGGATTGACGATCGGCGGAAGCTGCTCGTATTCCACGACGATCTTGCTGCACGCGTCCTTCGCGATGTAGGGATCGTCGGCGATGACCGCGGCGACCTCCTGGCCCTGGAAGCGCACCTTGTCGGTGGCCATGACCGCCTGAGTGTCGTAGGACAGCGTGGGCATCCAGGCCAGGTTGCGCGACGCCATGGTGTCGCCCGTGATCACGAGACGGACGCCGGGGACCTCCCAGGCCGCGCTCGTGTCGATCGACTTGATGCGCGCGTGTGCCACCGGGCTGCGCAGGATCTCCATGTGGAGCATGCCCGGCAGGACGATGTCGTCGACGTAGCGACCCTTACCTCGGATGAAGCGGTTGTCCTCGACGCGGCGGCGACTGGCGCCCATTCCGCCGATCTTGAGTTCGTCCAGTGCCATCTCGGTCAGCCCTCCTGCTCGCGCATCTTCTCGGCCGCCCACAGGACCGCCTTGACGATGTTCTGGTAGCCGGTGCACCGGCAGATGTTCCCCGACAGGGCCCAGCGGACCTCGTCCTCAGTGGGGTTGGGATTGCGCTCGAGGAGCGCCTTGGCGGCCATCATCATGCCCGGCGTGCAGTAGCCGCACTGCAGCCCGTGCTCCTGCTTGAAGCCCTCCTGGATGGGGTGCAACTGCTGCGCGGAGGAGAGCCCCTCGACGGTCTCGACGTCTCGGCCATTGGCCTGGACGGCCAGGACCGTGCAGCTCTTGACCGGGCGGCCATTGAGCAGCACGGTGCAGGCGCCGCAGCCCGTGGTGTCGCAGCCCATGTGGGTGCCGGTGAGTTGGAGACCCTGCCGGATCAGGTGCGACAGGAGAAGTCGAGGCTCGATGTCGAGGGTCCGCTTCTCGCCGTTGACCGTGATGGTGACCCTGGTAGTCGGCACCCCGGGCGCCGGTGCCGGGGGGATCTCTTCGTACAGGCTCGTCATGTCAGGCCGCCTTCTGCTCGGTACGGGCAACGCTGGTGAGGATGCGACTCACGAACGTCTTGACGATCTGCCGCTTGTAGGCGGCGGATCCACGGTGATCGGTGCGCGGGTCGGCAGCGGCCGCCACGGCATCGGCGGCCGCCTCGATGTTGTCGGGCGTGAGCGGCTTGCCATTGAGGACCGAGATCGCCGCATTGGCATCGATGGTCTTGCCACCGACGCCGGCGAGTGCGCAGCCGGCACGGCGTACGACATCGCCATCCATGTCGAGCGCCACGGCGACGGAAGCGGTCGCGAAGTCGCCGATGCGACGCTCGAGCTTGAGGTAGCCGCCTCGCGCCTTGCCCTTGGCGGGCGGGATGACCGCCTCGACGGCGATCTCGTTGTAGGCGAGCGCATTGGTGAACGGCCCGAGGACGAAGTCCTTCATGGGGATCTCACGTCGCCCGTTGGGGCCGACCGCCACGATCCGACCGTCGAGGGCGATCATCGTGGCCGCCCAGTCCCCCTGGGGGTCGGCGTGGCATACCGATCCCACGAAGGTGCCGCGGGTGCGCACGATCGGGTCGGCGACGACGGCCGCAGCGGCATAGAGCGTGGGGTGCGACTCGGCCAGGGTCTCGGAGAACTCGAGGTCCTCGTGGCGGCACAGGGCCCCGATGCGCAGGGTGCCGTCGGCATCGAGCCGGTGGTAGTCGAGCCCCGGGATGTTGTTGATGTCGACGATCCGCTCCGGCGAGGCAAAGCGCAGCTTGAGCATAGGAATGAGGCTCTGCCCGCCGGCCATGACCTTGGCCTCGCCGCCGGAACGATCGAGGATGGCGACGGCTTCGCCGATCGACGACGGCGCGTCGTAGTCGAAACGTGATGGGTACATGTGTTCCTCTCGCGCTCTTAGGACTGCGGGTCGCGAACGGCGACCGGCATGGAGTCGGCATCGGGATCGGGGCGTGGCTCCTGGTGCGGGGGCCACGGACCCTGCACCGGCTGCCCGGCCACCTTCAGGAAATCGATGAACTGCGGCCATGCCCACACGGTGGGGCTCTTGCCGGTCTTCGGGGAGTTCTCGACGAGTGCGTACAGGCGCGGGTTGCCGCGCTCGTGCCCGGTGGATTCGACGGCCACGGGTCACTCCTTTCCAGGTGGTGGAGCGAATACGGGCAAACTACTCCTGCGAGGGGGGTGCGCAACCGGGGATTACGCCTATTGGCCGTCCACTGGACGGGGCCGCTGGGCCAGGATCTGGGCGACGATGGAGACCGCGACCTCCGCCGGTGACCGAGCGCCGATGTCGAGGCCGGCCGGCCCCTGGACGCGCTCCAGGTCGGTGACGTCGCGGTAGGCCAGCCAGTCAGCCCGGGACTGCTGCATGGCCCGTGAGCCCAGGGCGCCCACGTAGCCGGCGTCCCCCTCGAGGGCCGCCAAGAGGCAGCGGCTGGAGGCCTCCACGTCGTGGCCCATGACCACGATGGCGTCGAGGGGAGAAAGAGCGGCGGCCAGTCCCGCCACGAGTTCGGGTCGGCTCTCGACGACCACCTTCCAGCCCAGGAGGCGCCCCTGGTCGGCGAGGGCTTCGGCGTAGGGCCCCTGACCGGCCACGACGAGGCGCTCGACGGGGGCCAGGACGGTGACGAGGCCGGTGTCGGTCGCGATGACCGTCGGACGGGCAGCCGCCAGGAGCTCGCGCTCGCGCTGGTCCGCCCCCTCCCAGGACGTGACGGCGACCGACGTGACGACGTCCTCGTCGAGGGTGGTCGTGACCGCAACCGGTCGGCGATCAAGGAGCAGCGGCCAGATCTCCGCGGGAAACTGGTCGGCGGGCACCACGAGGAACTCGACCGGCGTACCCGCGGGCAACCCGCACACGACACTCTCGAAGTCGGTCACCCGGTGAGTGATGCGTCGCCCCTCGGGCAGGCGCCGCTCCGCAGCATCGGACAGCAGGCCATCGAAGGCACCGGCGGCCAGGGAGCCGATGCGCCCACCTCCGGGGGTGAACGCGAGCGCGTCGTCGGACACGACCGGCGAGATCATCCAGGCCACGTCGGCCCGGGTGCCGGAGCGTGCGCACGCGGAGACGCTGAGGGCGATGTCGTACACGTCGGTGAGTGTAGGTCTGCCGGGTCGATCTAGCGCGAGCGTCGCAGGACGCAGTCGGTATCCAGGGCCCACGACATCACGAGGCGCAGGCGCTCCTGGCAGTTGACGAAGGTCATGTCACCCGAGCCGGGATCGACCGTGGCACGCAGGGTGCGGCCCGAGCGGTCGAAGGAGCCATCGCGGGCGGTGAGCACGAGCGAATTCCCCATCCCGTTGCCCGTCACGCGCACGGTCGAGCCGACGCGGCCGTCGGGGTACGAGAAGCGAAGGATGCCGATGTAGTCGGCGGATGAGTTCGTGGCTGGCTTGAGGGTGAGGGCGTAGCCGAATCCACTTTGGCGCTGCGATTCGGAGACCCACCGACCGGCAAACCCGGGCTCAGCTGAGGCCAGCGGCATCGGAAGGAACACGACGGCAAGGGCGATCGTGATCATCGCCGCAAGCCGAGGGTGTCGAGGCACACCTGATCCTGACATCGGATCCGGCGACCAGCCACTTCACGCCTCGGCGGCGTAGGCTGTCTCCGTGCAGTGGATCCTCGCCGGACTCGTCGCCCTCGCCACCGTGGCCCTTGTCGTCGGCGGACTCACCGGTCGCGTTCGCGCCCGCCACTGCTGTTCGGTCCCGGCCGACCAGGATCGTCGCCTACAGGCCTAGGTCACCTGACCGGTCGCTGACCGGTCCACGGCGTACCGCCGTCTTCTCTTCCGAAGGGCTCCGACGGATCGTCAGGAGGGTCCGGCAACCGCCGGCCAGACGACGTCAGGAGACAGTGTGAAGACCTTCGCCTTTGGATCGCTGGCCGCAGCGTGCGCCGCGGCCCTTGTCGCGCTCGTGCCAGGCACGGCGTCCGCCGCGGTTGGTGTCGACAATGCCAGCGCATTCACCTCCAACGGCATGCTCAAGGACGGGTGGTACTGGGTGCACCAGGACACCGAGTCCGCGACGTGGACGTTCAACATCACCTCCCTGGCCAGCTCCAAGCCGGGCAAGGTCTACCTCGTCGCCAATGCGCTCGTGGCAGATCGCGTGGACGGCGGTTCCGGATTCTCGGCTCGCGGTGTGCGCTTCACGGCCTCGTGCAATGGTGCCCGCCAGACGCTGACCGTGCAGTTGGTGAACCCGTTCCGGCCCGAGTATGACGGCAATAGCCTCGGCATCGGGCAGAACGCTTACGGCCACAGCACGTCACCTCTGCGCCTGAGCCGCTTCGACGGGTGCTCGCAGATCACCATCCGGGTGGATGGCCCCTTCCGCCAGGATCGCGCGATCGGCTTCAAGCAGTCGTCGCTGGTGCTCGGCTACAGCTGACGGGCGGGCTCGCCGCCACGTTCGACGTCCGCTCTCCCGCGTGCCATGTTCACGCGGGAGAGCAGGACACCGCCGATGATGAAGAAGACCACCATGGCCAGGATGGCGATCCGGTAGGAGCCGAGGAACTGCAGCGTCAGGCCGAAGAGCAGCGGCCCGAGGATCGAACTCGCGCTTCCGGAAATCTCGTAGAAGGCGAAGTACTCGGCCTCGCGATCCCTCGGCACCAGTTGCGCGAACAGCGAGCGGGACAGCGCCTGGCTGCCGCCGAGCACGAAGCCGATGAAGGCCGCTAGTACCCAGAAGAGCACGGCTGACCCGGCCGGCATAACGAAGGCCAGGACCAGGACCACCGTCCAGAGCACGAGGCTCGCCAGGACGACCCGCTTGGTGGTGTAGCGCCGCGCGAGGCGAGCAAGGAGCAGCGCTCCGGCAATACCCACGAGCTGCACGATGATCACCGCGACGATGACCACCGTCGTCGACAGACCTAGCTCCTGGTCGGCGAAGGTGGCTGAGAGGGCGATCACCGTCTGGATGCCGTCGTTGTAGAAGAAGAAGGCCACGATGAAGAGCAGCGCGACCGGGTATCGACGCAGGTCGCGCAGCGTGTGCGCCAACTGCCCCAGGCCAACCCGGCGCACCTCGCCCTCGGGCAGTGGCGGCGCCGGCCGGTTGCGCAGGCGCGCGAGCGGGATCAGCGTGAAGAGAGCCCACCAGGCTCCCGCCGAGAACAGTGCGATGCGCACGGCCACGCTCTCCGTGAGGCCGAGCGATGAATGCCCGAGGAAGAGCCCCAGGTTGAAGACGAGCAGGATCAGCCCGCCGACGTAGCCCATCGCCCAGGCACGGGAGGACACGCCGTCGCGCTCATCCGGGGTCGCGATCTGCGGCAGGAACGAGTTGTAGACGACGATGGCCGCACCGAAGGCGGCGTTCGCCACGATGAACAGAAGGCCACCGAGTTGGTAGTTGTCGCCTTGCAGGAAGAACATCCCCATCACGGCGAAGGCACCGATATAGGCGAAGACGCCCATGACGGCCTTCTTCGACTTCGCGGTGTCGGCGATGGCTCCGACGACAGGCATGACCAGGAGTTGCACGAGCACCGACAGGGCCACGCCGTAGGGCACGTAGGACTCGGCGGTGACGGGGATGACGCCAAAGAGCGTGATCTGCTCGCCCGCCTCGGCAGCTGACTCGGCGATCGAGGTCAGGTAGGGGCCGAGGAAGACCGTGCCCACCGTCGTGGAGAAGGCGGACGCCGCCCAGTCGTAGAAGTACCACCCCCGCTGTTCGCGCCGGCGAACCTCAGGGGGATCGAAGACCCCCGTGCTCACGCGCCCATCCTTGCGCGATCACGTCATCGCCAGCCGGGCCTTCGCGGAATTGGGTGAGTTGCCGGGACGTCTCCTGGTGAACCTTCGGATGACTCGTCGCCGGGCCCCGGAAAGCCCGGGCCCATCATGTGTCGGGCTGACAGGATTTGAACCTGCGACCCCTTGACCCCCAGCCATCGTATGCCTTCCTGTCGCGGTTGTTGTGGTGCTTGCAAACGCCAGTGTTTGCAACGTATTTGCCGCGCGGGAACGTATCAAGTTGGTGTGACAGTGCTGGGGCAAAGTTGGGGCAAACTGGGGCCGCTCTTGGGGCGTTGATCTGGGGTGTGGCCGGGGCTTTGCCCCACCTGCCCCCAGCTTTGGTCGCGCTTCCCACCCGGCCTACTCGGTAGCCTCGAGGACGTGTTGGCGCCCGTGGGGGCGCTGTTTCGGGGTGGCTGGGGGCGCGGGGATGCGGGGCTTGTGTGCGTGTGGGGCCAAGGCTCGGTACTCGTCTGGGGTGTGTAACAACTGCTATGCCCGAGGCAGGTACGGGGCGTGTTCTAACGGGTGTGCTCAGCCGGCGTCGGGTCCGGATGGGGTGTGTGGGGCTTGCCGGCGGCGCGGCGGTCCACCGAGCCGGAGGCATCAACTTCCTCCGGCTGATGGGTTGTGCGTGTCGGGGTGTGGCCGTAAGGCGGCCAAGGGTCGGGGTGGCTTTTGCTACGGGTGCTACCAGCGGGACAGGTACGGGGCTTGCTCCAATGGGTGTACTGCCCCTGCTGTCGGCCCGCAGGGGTTGTGTCGGGGGTGTGTGCGGCGGGGTGGACAGCCGTTCAAGCCCAAGGGGAAGAAGTAGGGCCGCGGTACAGCTCGAGTCAGCGGCGCCTGCGAAGCCGCGGCCATTCGATGCGGCATTCCTCGGAGCAGGTGGCCCTGGCGCGCCCAGGCTTGTCTCTCGGGGGTAGGGGCTTCTCGCAAACGGCGCATTTTCTATCCCAGGGACCGTTGCGGTCACGGTGCCTCTCCAGTTTGCGTTTGCGCGCGCATTCCGGGGAACAGGAGTAGCGCCGGGGTCGATCTGCGGTGACGAGCATGGGTTTGCCGCAGGTAGTGCACGGCTTCTCCCATGAGGGGAACGGCTGCGCTTTCTCTTCTTCGGTTTTGCGTCGTTTGAGGTTCTTGCTTGCCCGATAGCACCCGTTGGAGCAGAACTTGCGCCTGTTTTCAGGGTTGGGGTAATCGAAGACTGCCCCACAGGTGAGGCAACTACGGCGCCGCTCCAGGCGGCGTTTCTCGGCTTCCTCCGCTGAGACCTTGCTGCGATGTTGCCTTCCGTCAAGGAGCCCGGTGGCCTGAAGTTCGGCCACAGTTTGTGCGGACAGGTAGCGATAGTTGGAGGGCTGAAACACCGGGACTCGCCCGGTACGTATCGCGTGGTCGAGGATGTTTTTCGTGGTCCCGATCATCTCGGCTGCCTCTGGGACCCGGTAGTAGTCCTTACCTTCTATCACGATCGGGGGCCGGGGCAAGAGGTTCTCTTTGATGTCGCGCGCGGCGACATTGCAGGTCAGGTGCGCTAACTGAAGGTTCGTGGATGCGTTAGTGCCCCCGCGACTCATCGGCACCACATGATCCAGGGACGCAGCCATCGGGTCGGGGTACTCCAGATCTGGGTCGACTGGCTCGCCACATAGCTGGCATACCCAACGGTCTCGGTCATAGATCATGGCCCGGCTAATGGGTTCCGAGGCGTCAGGGACTCTCAGGCGCCTTTGTGCGTTGCCGGTATGCCGACGTGCCCTGCGAGTACACCGGTCGCTGCAGTAGCGCTTGTCGGCGCGCGCACTTGCGGGGATAGAGACGCCACACACCACGCACGCTCGCGCGGATGCCTCTTTGCGCTCGAGGCGCTCCTCGCGTTGGAGACGCTGTCGACGGCTGTCCTTACATGCCCGTGAGCAGAACCGGGCGGGCTTGAGGGTGGGTGATGTGAACTCGCGGGAGCACTCTTCGCACGCCTGCGCCTTCCCCCGCATGACTCTCAGAGTAGGCCGAGGATGCTCATCCTGTCGCCTGCCGCGTGGCGTAGGCGAGGGCGGTGCTTCGACGGTGACGACGTGTAGGTGTGGGCACCTAATCCTCTGGACAGGGTGGCGGGTGTGTCCCTGACCCAGCCTCCATCACTGCGGCGGTTGAGTGGCTTCGTCGTCACGTTGAGCGATCCGCATTCGGGGTCTGGCGGTGACCGTCACGAAGGTGAAACCAGGTCGGATCGGATCAATGTCAGATCAAGGATCTTCCATTAGGAATTGAGCGGGACCCGCCGCATCCCCTTACCCATAAGCAGGATTATGGGAAGCCTGATCGTCAGCCACACGAGGTATACAAGGGGTATGAGTCGGGGGAGAAGACCTGCCGGGATCGCCTGCGCGGACCCCCGAGGACGCCTCACTGCCGAGGAAGCCCAACAGCTCGTCCACGACCTCGGTATGGAGGCCCTGGAGCCCTACCCTGGCACTCAGCGCAAGCCGTGGACGCTTCGCTGCCGAGCCTGCCACATCACCCTCACTCGCCCCCTCAACGCACATAGACGCTCCAACGGGTGCAGGGAATGCAACATCAAACGGCAGCACGACAGCTACCGCCTCACCCAAGAGGAAGCTTTCACGCTGGCCCGATCCGTGGGGTACGAACCTCTGGAGCCCTATCCCGGTCGCAGCAGCGACCCGTGGCAGGTCGAGTGCCACAAATGCGGGCGACACCTTCAGTCCCGGGCCGGGAACATGCGCTCAGGGGGTGGATGCATCTACTGCGCCAGGAAACGCATCGAACCCGACACTGCCATCGAAAAGATGCGGCAGGCCGGATTTGAGCCCCTGGAGCCCTACCCCGGATCCAATAACCCGTGGCGGTGCTTGTGCGTGAAAGGCCAACACGAGGTATCTCCGCGCTACGCCCAGGTCGCCTACCGAGGTTTTGGTTGCGTTGTTTGCTCCGGGCAGGTGCGCGACCTCGAGGAAGCCGTTCGGGTGATGCG
>NBNH01000072.1 GCA_004379115.1 Actinomycetales bacterium mxb001 | reverse complement strand
CATTTTTTCAGCTCTCCAAATTAAGGAGTTGGAAGAATGTATAAAAGACAAGAAAACGAGAATTTTAATTCTCGAGAAAAAAGCAATTAATGCCATATTGCATCAACATATTCCTAATCAGGAATTTGACGAGTTCATGCTTAAATATGAACACAGTCATGGGGAAAAGGCTCGAATTATTTTAGAGGACAAGCTACGTCTTGTGGCAAAGAACGTCCTTGCTTATTATTTTGGAGAATAAAAAGATGGAAGATTTAGTTGAGGAGTTAACTCAAGCTCTTATGCAAATTGAAGAGTTTAAGGAGCTGGAGGATGAGGCAAAGGAAAAAATTAAAAAGACTATTGAGATTTTTGTAAAGTACTACGGATTACAGAAATCTCCCCGCACTCTCAGAGACTAGAGTTAATAAAAGCGCTATATGTCAATCGTATAGCGCTTTACAGATTAGGAATAGTAGTTTACTATTAATTTATTGATTAGGAGACGACAGCAATGGTTAGCTTAACTGCATTGATTAAACAATTTAATATTACCGCAGATAATGCATCTTCGTCAGACTATATATTCCATGTAGCGAAGTTTTTAGTTCTCATTAATGAGATCAGGAAAAAATTTGACTATGACTCAATAATTTATGATCATTGCCACAAGATTTTCTTTGGCAAAGAAAGATTCGAGAATCCTTTGACAAGGATTAGAAGTAATTCTAGGTTGATTGAGAGTGAAGCAAGATTGCTTCAACAGCTTATTGATGATGAGTCAATTCAATCTGCGTTTTTAGATTGGTTAGATCAAATAGATTTAGCCAGTAAAGAAGTTCAATTAATAGCCGAAGGTGCAAAAAACATTCCTAAAAACATAGATTGGAAAGAAACCATCTTTGGGGGTGGAGAGAAATACATTCATTTGTATTTCAAAGGTAACTACACAAGCATAAACGATTATAGCTGTGCCGAAAGGCAGCTAGTGAAAATTCTTTACACAGCATTTATCCTAATAGAATATAACCGGAGGACGGAATAAAGTTTGACAGATATTAAAAACAAAAAAGCGCTATATGTCAATCGTATAGCGCTTTTTTGTATCTATTAACAAACGTAATCCTTGTACATCGACTCAAACTGTGCAAAGTTTTGAGTAATTACTTTTTTGAGGAAATCTCTTTTAGCAAAAGTAATTATACCTATACTGGGATTGTGTAACTCCCTTAACTTTTCCGGAAATGTGCAAACTAGCGCTCGTACAGCTTCTTTGTGTACAACATTAGTCTCGACATCAGGAAATATGTTTTCCAGCCCATCAAAGAGTAAAACTACAGATACTCCTGTTTTGGATATGGCTTTGTTAAGTTCCCTGATTTTATTTGCATCAGAGCGAACTAACTTACCTATGCTGGAACACCAAAATTTTAACCAATCTAAATAACAAACATAATTAGCTTCTGCTATATCTTTGTTAAATTGAATATAGTCAAATCTCTTATGTTTACAAACATGAACCCATGGATGCTCATATTCCCCAAGCATAGGGATTACAACAGCTAAATCTTTGCGTTTATAATTAGCTGCTCCTATGTGGTTTTCCCACATTTTATATTCACACAACTTGATGTAATGCTGTTTAGCATTATCAGTAATGCACACCACATTTGGTAGTGCATGTTCTAGTTTTGTAAAATCCATATTGCTGCCAACGAATTTGTTTGGATTATTTTAACAATTCTGGTAATTAATGTCAATGGATTTATTGTTCTATCAAAACTGTTTCAAATGGCAAGTTAGCAGCATCCTCAGCTGGCATTTTCTTAGCCCAAGCTTGTGGAATTAA
>NBNH01000071.1 GCA_004379115.1 Actinomycetales bacterium mxb001 | reverse complement strand
TCGGCATCGACCGCGTCGGCGGCGGCGAGAGCACCTTCAGTATCGACATAGAGGAAGGCGTGGACGCGGTCGTCGACCTGCGAGATGCGGTCGAGGTGCGCCTGCGTCACCTCACGGGCCGAGACTTCGCGCGCGGCAATGGCGTCACCCAGGACCGCGGCCGACTGACGGACGAGGTCTGCCTCCATCGCGGCGCTCACTCCTCGTCCAGGATGCGGGGCACGCGGAAGCGACCGTCCTCGACGGCGGGCGCAGCCGCCAGCGCCTCGGCCTGGGTGAGGCCGGGAGCGACGTCATCGGGCCGGAAGACATTGACCAGAGGCAGCGGGTGCGACGTGGGCGGGATGTCGTCGGCGGCCACCTCGGAGACCCGCGCCACGGACTGCAGGATCACGTCCAGCTGCTCGGCGTAATGGTCGAGCTCGTCTTCGGCAAGGGCCAGGCGGGCAAGGCGCGCCAGGTGCGCGACCTCCGCGCGAGTGATCGCGGACATGGGGGCAGTCTATTGAGTGGCGCTACACCTTCGACGGGGACCGGCGCCGCACGGGTTGGGTACGGTGTGCCGGATACGGGTCGATCAGCGCCAAGACGGTGCGCCAACGAAGGGATCACGATGGCTCCGAGAACATCCCTGACGCTCGCCCTTGGCGCAGCGTGCGCTCTTGTCGTCGCCGGATGCTCGTCACCATCCCCCGCCGATACCTCTGCCACGAGCGAATCGGCAGCTCAGCCCACGAGCGAGTCGATCCCTCAGGATGGGAGTCCCTGCGCCGACCCCAACACCTTCTGCGTCGGCCTTGTAGTGGAGTCAGGAACCGTCGACGACGGAAGCCTCAACGAGGCCGCCTTCGAGGGGGTGCGTGACGCTGCCATCGCCACCGACGCCGTGGTCACCTACCTCGAGAGCACGGATGAAGACCCTTATGCGGCCAACATCGAGTACCTGGCCCTCAGTGGCTATGACGTCGTCGTCACCACCGGCGTCGATGTCCCGCAGGTCACCATCGACGCGGCCGTCGCCCACCCGGACACCCGCTTCATCGGAATCAGCCAGAACATGTCGGACGGTCCTGCCAATGCCACAGGTCTGCTCTTCGCTGATGATGAGGCCGCCTCTTTCACCGAGGACCTCACCGGCCTGATCGTCGAGATCCACGCGGGTGTTGCGCCATGACAGAACGTCCAGGGCAGGGTCGGCTCAGCTGACCCGCCGGGCCAGCCCGTCAGGGTCGGCTTAGCCGACCCGTCGGGCCGCATCAGCTCCCTCAGTGAGGAGCACCCGAAAGCCCTCCACACCGAGTATCGGCACGCCCAGCGCCAGCGCCTTCTCGTACTTCGACGACGTCGACTCCCCCGCGGCCACCAGGAAGTCGGTCTTCTTCGACACCGAGCCGGCGACCTTGCCGCCGCGCTCCTGCACGGCCTCGGTCGCCTCGTCGCGAGTGAAGCCCTCCAGGGACCCGGTGATGACAACGGTGACGCCGTCAAGCACTCCCGAGCCTGCGGCCGAGCGTTCCTCGGCTAGGCGTACGCCCGCCGTCTTCCACTTGTCGACGACCTCGCGATGCCAGTCCTCGGCGAACCACTCCTCGAGTGCCTCGGCGATGACGGCCCCGACACCCTCGACCTCGGCAAGTTGCTCGGGCGTCGCGGCCGCGATCGCGTCGACGCTGCCGAACGCGCGAGCGAGTTCCTGCGCGGCCGTGGGGCCGACGTGGCGGATCGACAGCGCCACGAGTGCGCGCCACAGCGGTCGGTCCTTGGCGATCTCGATCTGCTCGAGCATGCGCTTGGCATTCTCAGACAACTGTGGGCCGTCCTCACCGCGCCCTGGCTCGCGCGTGAAGAAGGGGCAGCGCAGGAGGTCATCGCCGGTGAGGGCGAAGATGTCGCCCTCGTCGTGCACAAGCCCGCACTCGAGCAGGGCGATCGCGGCCTTGTAGCCCAGGCCCTCGATGTCCATGGCACCGCGCGATGCCACGTGGAAGACGCGCTCGCGCAACTGGGCCGGGCACGACCGGGTGTTGGGGCAGCGGATGTCGACGTCGCCTTCCTTCTCGGGGCCGAGAAGGGTGCCGCACTCTGGACAGTTGGTCGGCATGATGAAGGCCCGCTCATCACCGGTGCGTGCCTCGATCACCGGGCCGAGCACCTCGGGGATGACGTCGCCAGCCTTGCGCAGGAAGATCATGTCGCCGATGAGCACGCCCTTGCGCACGACCTCGTCGGCGTTGTGGAGCGTGGCCATCGACACCGTCGACCCAGCGACGCGGGCAGGCTCCATGACGGCGAAGGGAGTCACGCGGCCCGTGCGACCGACGTTGACCATGATGTCGAGCAGCCGAGTGCGCACGACCTCGGGCGGGTACTTGTAGGCAATGGCCCAGCGTGGGGCACGCGAGGTCGCACCCAATCGCGACTGGAGGGCGAGGTCATCGACCTTGAGTACGACCCCGTCGATCTCGTGCTCGACATCGTGGCGATGCTCGCCGTAGTGGTCGATGTATTCCCTGGCACCAGCCAGGTCGTCGACGACACGCACGCGATCACTCGTGGGCAGGCCACGCTCGGCGAGCACGGTGTAGGCGGCACTTTGGCTGTCGAAGGTCACGCCCTCGTGGGCACCGATGCCATGGACGACGAGTTGCAGCGCGACCAAGCGTGCGGTGGCCAGGTCGAGTTCGCCGCGGAGCCTGTCGATACGTGCCTGCTCACGCTCGCTGCCGCGCGACTTGGCCTCGACCTCGGCGAGTTCTTGCTGACGCTTGTCGACACGCTGGCGCAGGGTGCCGGCCGCAGCATTGCGGGGATTGGAGAACGGCGACCCGCCCGCGAGGAGTTGCTCGGCGTTGATGCGCTCGAAGTCGGCCACGGGGAAGTAGATCTCTCCGCGCACCTCGAGGAGAGCGGGTGGCTTCGCACCGGAGAGGTTGACCGGGATGGCCGGGATGAAGGAGGCGTTATAGGTGACGTCCTCGCCCACTCGGCCATCACCGCGCGTGGCCACCGAACGCAGGCGCCCGCGCTCATAGACGAGGTCAACCGCCAGGCCGTCGACCTTCAACTCGCACAGCAGTGGTGGCACGGTGCCGATGGCCTTCTCGATGCGATCGGCCCAGGCCTGCACCTCCTCGACCGAGAATGCGTTATCGAGGCTGTACATGCGCTCGAGATGCTCGACGGGCTCGAACATCTCCGAGCGTGCCCCACCGACCGATTGGGTCGGCGACTCGCCACTGACGAGTTCGGGGTACTTGGCCTCGAGGTC
>NBNH01000070.1 GCA_004379115.1 Actinomycetales bacterium mxb001 | reverse complement strand
TCGCTTAAATCGGGTTCAAGCTGCTCTCTCCATCTTTTAAGCTCTTGGTTGTCTACCATCTCCAGCTTCGTTCTTAATATCTCTTTGAGAGATATGTCTGGACACATTATCCAGTGAATGGTGGTGTCCAACTTTACTATTCCTATATCAGGCCCTGGGGACAAGATTACTCTTAATGGTATCTTGTACGCTATTGCATCACCCACAAAATCTCTTGTGGGAAATCTGTATAGCTGATAAAGTGCCTCTAAGATTATATGCCCTCTCTCCGGGCATATCTCATCTTCTAAGCGTTCGATTCGCTGTTCCTCTTCCTGGAAATCATCTATTTTATACTCCAATGATGGAACGTAAGTTTTTTCTGTTTGTTCAAAACTCAATTTTCCATTGATGTAAGTCATTCTTACTGCCCATTGATTAATATTCAATGCTCTAATGAATTGTTCAAACGGCGTATTGCCATAAGACAAAATAGATAAGTCTCTTATAACTTCTTGAGTTTGTTTGTATGTTAACTTCATCATGTTGCCTCCAATATTTTCTCATTTTTATAATATAAATCATTATTTAAATATTGTCAATACATTTATTAATTATTGGTGATATTAAAACGTTAGTTAAAAAGAATGAATCATTTAGTCTCTCCAATCAAGAGGAGCAAAAGCAAAGCAAACGCAGTCAAGGAAAGGGTTCCAGTCTCTCCAATCAAGAGGAGCAAAAGCACGGTAAACGCAATCAGGGAAAAGGCTTCAGTCTCTTCAATCAAAAAGAGCAAAAGCACGGTAAACGCAATCAGGGAAAGAGTTCCAGTCTCTTCAATTAAGAGGAGTAAAAGCACAAAGTTAATGTTACAAGCAATTCCCAAAAATAACAAAAAGCTAGTATTGACTGTTTACTAGCTTTTTTGTTTGTTTCTACTTTATGATACAATATTTATTGACAACAATCAGACTTATAATTTATGTGGCGAGATTTATTAGACAGAGCAAATATATCCCGTGACTTGGGACTTCGCGCTAGAAGTCAATCTCAAGAATCTGAGGAGTTTTATGCCTCAGCTATAGAAGATTACAATTCAGCTTCGGAAGTTGAGCAACACTGGGAGATTTATTACAATCAGGCAGTTGCTTACTTTGATATGGGCAATATATCTGATGCAATAAGCTGCATTGATAAAGCATTCATATTGAATCCTAAGTACAAGCCTATATCTATACTTAGAGATTTTTTATTGAGTAAAAAGGGGTAAGAAAATGAAAAAGAAGCCAAAAATTTTTAATGGCACAAGCCATAAAATTACTTTCTTTAAAGCTAAGGATACTAAGCAACATGGTAGAAAATTAGTGCTTATTAATCCTGACACAACTCCACTCAAAGAAATTGAGCCAGGTATTGATTTAAATTGCACCACAGAAAATTTGCCAGATTCAGATGAATGGGATACCGATATTCCAATCAGTGGAGCGCTTGTATTTACAGCAGTAGATGAACTTCCACCTGGATACGACATCTACATTGTTTCCAACTTATATCGTTCAGCTTATAAAGAGTTGAATGGTGACACAAGCAAACTTGCTACAATCAAAGGTTCGGTATATCTTTCCATTGATGACACTCGTCCAGTTGGCTGTCTTGGATTGATAAAAGGCTAAAATACAACAACCTTGCATTAAAGCAGATTTGTTCTAATGCAAGGTTATTCTAATAAAAACTTTTAGAAA